>DGFG01000142.1:10145-16561 GCA_002391555.1 Firmicutes bacterium UBA3906 | reverse complement strand
CCTATAAGGCCTATAAATTCTCCGTCTTCTATTTCAAGATTTATATCAAATATTGCGGTAGCCTCAAAGGGACTATCCTTCATATATGTATGGGTTAGCTTTTCTATCTTTACCGGCATATCGCTTCCACCATTTCCTCTATACTAAGGGGGTCACCCTCTATCTTTATTCCTTCTTTTCTTAGCTGGTGGGCAAGCTCTGTTACCTGGGGTACGTCTAGGCCTATACTCTTTAGGGTTTCAACCTGGTTGAATATCTCTCGTGGACTAGCTTTGGCAACTATCTTGCCCTCCTCCATAACAACAACTCGGTCAGCAGCTATTGCTTCCTCCATATAGTGGGTGATATGGACTATTGTAATACCCTCATGTTTGTTTAGGTAGTCTATGGTCTCCATTACCTCTCTGCGGCCAGAGGGGTCTAACATAGCAGTCGGCTCATCTAGAATTATAATTTCAGGCCTCATGGCTATAACACCTGCAATGGCTACCCTTTGCTTTTGTCCACCTGATAGGTAATGGGGGGCTGTATTAGCATATTCGGTCATACCTACAGTCCTCAAGGCCTGGTCCACCCTTTCGCGAATCTGCTCTGAAGCTACTCCTAGGTTTTCAGGACCAAAGGCCACATCCTCCTCCACTATGGTTGCTACCATCTGGTTGTCTGGATTTTGAAAGACCATGCCTGCAGTCTGCCTTATATCCCAGGTCCTATCCTCATCTTTTGTATCCATGCCCTTTACTAGAACCTGTCCTCTTTTTGGGGTCAAAAGGGCATTCATATGCTTGGCCAGGGTAGATTTGCCTGATCCATTGTGGCCGATAATAACAAGAAACTCACCCTTATGGATATCTAGTGATACCCCATCTAAGGCTGCTGTTTCCTTGCCCTCGCTATTTATATAATCAAAGTATAGGTCTTTTATCTGAATGATAGGCTGCAAAATCCACCCTCCTTACATTTTACTCTACTATATATAAACTCTTTTGCCTGTTCTAATCTAATAGCTTTAGAAAATGAAGATGGCCTATAAAAAATATGGATTAAGCTATAGGAAAAACATCCCATGAACTTAATCCGTTTATCCAAAAGCCCTTGTAAAAACAGTAGCTAAACGAGCTCGATAATAACAGTCTCTGCTCCGTCTCCTCTGCGGGGACCCTTTTTGAGTATCCTTGTATAGCCACCGCCCTGGCCCAGTTCTTCTTTTCTTTTTCTGTACTTTGGACCATATTCGTTAAAGATCTTTTCTACGAGGGGGTGCTTAACCTCTCTTGACCGGTCAGCATATTCCTTTTTGGTTTCGCCTTCTTCACGAGGCGACTTTTGATCATATAAAACTGCCATCATTCTCCTTCTTGCGTTTAGCTTAGAAGGTTTGTCGTTGGTAACCTCAATAGTTACGGTCTGACCCTTTTCATTGTTTACATTCTTTTTAACTACTTCGCTTTGATCGTATTCCTTGACAGCTAGGGTTATAAGCTTTTCAGCAATTTTCCTAACCTCTTTTGCTCTAGCCTCTGTAGTTTCTATACGGCCATGCCATAAAAGGGCAGTGACCTGATTTCTAAGCAAAGCCATACGCTGGTCTGTTGGCCTGTTTAACTTTCTATGTCCGGGCATACTATCCCTCCTTATTCTATCCTAGTCTTCATCATCTTTTTTCTTTAAGCTCAAGTTTAATGCTGCTAGCTTGTTATTTACCTCTTCAAGAGATTTTTTACCAAGATTCCTAACCTTCATCATGTCCTCTTCGGTTCTTTGGATAAGCTCCTGTACTGTATTGATACCGGCTCGCTTCAAGCAGTTATAAGAACGTACAGAAAGATCTAGTTCCTCTATGGTCATCTCTAGAACCTTTTCCTTTTCATCCTCTTCCTTTTCAACCATTATCTCTAGCTCATTTAGGTGAGCTGTTAGGTCTACGAAAAGGGATAGGTGTTCGCTCATTATTTTAGCCGCCAAGCTAGTGGCTTCATCCGCCCTAATAGTACCGTTGGTCCATACCTCTAGGGTTAGCTTATCAAAGTCTGTTACCTGACCGACACGGGTGTTTTCTACATTGTAGTTGACCCTGCGGATAGGACTGAAAATGGAGTCTACTGGAATAATACCTATGGGCTGGCCAGGCTTTTTATTTCGCTCGGCGGGAACATAGCCCCTGCCCTTTTCTATATTTATCTCCATATACAACTTTGCGTCTTCATTGAGGGTGGCTATGTGATGGTCTGGGTTTTTAATCTCCACATCAGCATCGGCAATTATATCGCCGGCCTTTACTACACCTTCACCCTGAGCATTTATAACTAGGGTTTTAGGCTCGTCCCCCTCCATCTGTAAATTTAATCCTTTTAGGTTGAGTACTATCTCTACCAGATCCTCTTTGACTCCTGTCAGGGTAGTAAACTCATGCAAGGCTCCATCTACCTTTATAGAGGATACTGCAGTCCCTGGTAGGGATGACAGCAATACTCTACGTAGGGAATTGCCCATGGTAGTACCAAAGCCTCGCTCTAAGGGCTCTACCACAAACTTTCCATAGGATCCGTCTTCACTTAACTCTGTTATCTCTATATTAGGTTTTTCAATTTCTATCATGCATAAACCCTCCTCATAAATAATTTGGTATCTGCTTATTTCGAGGGGAAATGATACTGCTAGGCAATATCATCTTCTATTAGTGAGAATAATACTCAACTATGAGATGCTCTTGGATTTCGACATCGATATCTTCTCTGCTTGGCAGGGATACAACCTTTGCCTCTAGCGCCTCATAATTTACTTCTAGCCACGGTGCTACTGTCCTTCCAGTACCCTCTTTCAAAAGCTTGAAATGCTCTACTTCTGAAGCACTCTTTGCCTTTACTGCTACTATGTCATCAAGGTCTACCAAAAAGGAAGGTATGTTTACCTTTCTTCCGTTTACGGTGATATGTCCGTGCCTGACTAGCTGGCGTGCTTGCGGCCTGGACTGAGCAAATCCTAAGCGGTATACTACGTTGTCTAGCCTTCTTTCTAATAGCTGTAGTAGGTTTTCGCCTGTAATGCCCTTCATCTTTTCTGCCTTGACAAAATAGTTAGCAAATTGCTTTTCTAGTACCCCATATATCCTTCTTGCCTTTTGCTTTTCTCGTAGCTGCAATCCATACTCTGATAGTTTTCTACGTCCCGTACCATGCTGTCCTGGTGCTTGGGGTCTGCGAGTTACTCCACATTTATCGCTATAGCATCTGTCTCCCTTTAGGTAGAGCTTCATACCTTCTCTACGGCAAAGGCGACAAACTGCTTCTGTATATCTTGCCATCTATAACACCTCCATATCCTAGACTCTTCTTCTCTTTGGCGGACGACATCCGTTATGGGGAATCGGAGTCACATCCTTTATCATACTAACTTCCAATCCAGCTGCCTGCAGTGATCTGATTGCAGCCTCTCTGCCAGAACCGGGGCCCTTTACATAGACCTCAACGGTCTTTAAGCCTTGTTCCATAGCAGCCTTAGCAGCTGTTTCAGCAGCTGATTGGGCAGCAAATGGGGTGCTTTTCCTAGAACCCCTAAAACCAAGGCCGCCTGCGCTTGCCCAGGATATCGCATTTCCATTTGTGTCTGTTATTGTAACAATGGTATTGTTAAATGTAGACTGGATATGTGCTGCGCCGCGCTCGATATTTTTCTTTTCACGACGTCTGCGTGTTCTGCTAGTTTGCTTTGCCATTCATGCCCCTCCTTATTTCCTTTTACGTCCAACTGTACGCTTTGGTCCCTTGCGAGTCCTAGCGTTCTGTTTGGTGCTCTGCCCACGAACAGGCAGGCCTCTGCGGTGACGAATACCCCTATAGCAGCCTATCTCAACGAGCCTCTTTATGTTTAGGGATACCTCTCTTCTAAGGTCACCTTCAACCTGTACATTGTTGTCTATATATTCTCTAAGTTTTGAAACTTCTGCTTCTGTCAGATCCTTTATACGAGTGTCGGGATTTATACCTGTATTTGCAACAATTTCTTGTGCCTTACTTCTACCGATACCGTAAATATAGGTCAAGCCTATTTCTACCCTCTTGTCCCTGGGTAGGTCTATACCGGAAATACGTGCCAATACTTACACCTCCATATGTTAATTATTGCTTGTTTTGTTCTTTTCTAAACACTTTATAGGCATAGGTCTAGTTATTAGCCCTGCCTTTGTTTATGTTTTGGGTTTTCGCAGATCACCATGACCCTTCCCTTGCGTCTAATGATCTGACATTTTTCACATATTGGTTTAACAGATGGTCTAACTTTCATAATCAGCAACCCTCCTTATGCCTTGCCGCGCCAAGTAATACGTCCGCGGGTTAAATCGTAGGGCGACAGTTCAATTGTTACCCTATCACCCGGTAAGATCCTAATAAAATTCATTCTAAGCTTTCCAGAAATATGTGCTAATACCTTGTGGCCATTATCCAGCTCAACCTGGAACATAGCGTTTGGTAATGCATCTATTACCTTGCCTTCAACTTCAATTACATCTTCCTTAGCCAATCAATACCAACCTCCTTACTTGTCTAATCCCATCGATCTTAAGCTTTTTCTAAGCTCTGCATCAAAAACCTTGTCGCCATTTTTAAACTTTTGTCCTAGCTCACGGGCAATCTCCGGTCTTTTTTCTAGATGCTTTATCTTCTTTTTCTTTGGTTTGTCTATTGTCCTATTAACGCCGTTTGCTATTAAAACATACTCATGGTCCAGTCGACCGATTACCAAAAAGGCTTTACCCTTTTCTCTACCTGCCTTGGCCACAACTATCTGGCCTAACTTAAGCTTATCCTCCATCATAACAATAACTCCTCTAAAGTCAAAATGTCAGGTTCGCCTTCAGTAATGGCTATGGTGTGTTCATAGTGGGCTGACAGTCGCCTATCCTTGGTTAGAGTAGTCCAGCCATCGGACATTATCTCCACATCCACTGTTCCCTCATTTACCATTGGCTCTATGGCCAAGGTCATCCCCGGACGCAGCCGCGGTCCTTTTCCGGGTTTACCGAAATTGGGTATCTGAGGGTCCTCATGCATGCTTTGACCTATACCGTGGCCAACAAACGCTCTTACCACCGAAAAACCCTTTGCTTCTACATAGCTTTGTATCGCATGGGATATGTCAGAAAGTCGGTATCCCGTACGCGCATATTTCAATCCTTCATAGAAGGACTCTCTGGTGACCTCTATAAGCTCAGTCGCCTTTGGACTAATCTCACCTACTGGATGAGTCTTGGCGGCATCGCCACAATATCCCTTGTAAAAGGCGCCTATATCTACGCTGATTATGTCGCCTTCTTTTAGTACTTTCTTGCCCGGTATCCCGTGTATAACCTCTTCATTTACAGAGGCACATATTGTTGCTGGAAATCCAGCGTAGCCCTTAAAGGCTGGTACCCCATCATGGGATAGGATGTAGTCCTCTGCTATCTTGTCTAATTCCTCTGTAGTGACACCAGGTCTTATTGCTTTTCTAACTGCTTGGTGGGCACCGGCTACAATCCTGCCGGCCTGCCTCATTAGCTCTATTTCATTGCTTGACTTTAATATAATCATCTATACTACCTACTTATTTAAGAAACCCTTGTAATGTCTCATTAGCATCTGGGACTCTAATTCCTTGGTAGTCTCAAGGGCAACACCGACAACAATCAATACTGCGGTACCACCAAAGCCTAGATTTAGCTTGGTTATTCTGGCTGCTACTATAGGTAATATAGCTATAGCAGCCAAGAACAAGGCCCCTACCAGAGTTAAACGAACTGAGATCCTCTTTAAAAAGTCTGCTGTTGGCTTTCCTGGTCTAATACCCTGTACAAAGCCACCATATTGCCTTAGGTTGTTGGAAATCTCCACAGGATTAAAGGTAATCTGTGTATAAAAGTAGGTAAAGAATATAATAAGTAGTGCGTAAATTACTGCATAGGGCAAGCTGGATTGTGAAAAGTTTTTAGTAATCCAGTTTGCAAAGCCTGTATTAGGGCAAAACTGTGCTATTGTTTGAGGCACAGCCAAGAAGGAAACTGCGAATATTACTGGTAGAACTCCAGAAGAGTTAACCTTCATCGGAATATGGGTACTTTGGCCACCGTACATCTTTCTGCCTACTACCCTCTTGGAGTACTGGACTGGGATCCTTCTTTGTCCCCTATCAACATATATAACGCCTGCTACTAATAATACCATAAAGGCAGCAATTACAGGTATATAATACCACTGGATCATGCCGGACTTTGCGGCCTGGAACAGGTACTCAATAGATGAAGGACCTCTGGAAATGATTGAGATAAATATAATCATGGATATACCATTTCCAATACCGCGTTCTGTAATCTGTTCTCCTAGCCACATTAAAAAGGCTGTACCTGCAGTCAAGGTAAGTGATACTAGCAAGTAAACGCC
>DGFG01000142.1:0-9933 GCA_002391555.1 Firmicutes bacterium UBA3906 | reverse complement strand
CCCTCCTTGGCTAGCTGCTCTAGCTTTGGTATTGCAACTGTAAGTAGCTGCATTATAATAGAAGCATTTATATAGGGGGTTATACCCATTGCAAATATGGTAAAGTTTCCAAAGGCTCCACCGGATATAATGTTAAACAAGCTCAATAGTCCGGCACCTTGTTCTGCACCCTGCTCAATTATGGAGTTTAAGTAACCAGTATCCACAAAGGGGATTGGCACAAAAACACCTAGCCTATAAATGGCCAGCATAAGCAAAGTGAATAAGATTTTCTTTCTCAGGTCTTCAATCTTCCAAGCGTTCCTAAAGGTTTCCAGCATTTTATATCACCTCTGCCCTTCCACCTAAGGCCTCTATTTTCTCCTGAGCTGATTTACTAAATTTGTGGGCTTGTACTGTTAGCTTTTTGCTAAGCTCTCCATCGCCAAGAACTTTAATGTTGTCACTTAGCTTTTTAATCAAGCCTGCTTCCTTTAATAGCTCTGGTGTGACTATAGTATCAGCCTCGAATACTTCTAAGTCCTTTATGTTTACTATAGAATATACCTTGGCAAATATATTTGTAAAGCCTCTTTTAGGGAGTCTCCTAATTAAGGGCATCTGTCCACCCTCAAAGCCTGGCTTAATACCACTACCACTTCTTGATTTTTGACCCTTTTGGCCGCGTCCTGCAGTTTTGCCTAGGCCTGAGCCTGGTCCGCGTCCTTTTCTCTTAGCTGTTCTAGTGGCGCCCTCAGCAGGTCTTAAATCATGTAATTTCATTGAGTCGCACCTCCTTACTCGTCAATTTCTTCAACTTCAACAAGGTGGTTGACCTTATTGATCATACCTCTTATTACGGGATTGTCATCATGGATCTTTTCGGCTCTGATTTTTCTTAAACCGAGTGCTTCCATAGTGGCAATCTGATCCTTTTTGCACCCTATGGTGCTCCTTACCTGGGTAACCTTTAGTTTTGCCATAGTAAGTTCCCTCCTAATCTAAGATCTCATCGACAGACTTGCCTCTAAGCTTGGCAACATCTTCTACTGTTTTAAGCTGTCTAAGACCCTCCATGGTAGCATTTATGACATTTCTCGGATTGTTTGTTCCAAGTGATTTTGTCCTAATATCACGGATTCCGGCTAGCTCAAGAACTGCACGGACTGGTCCACCTGCTATAACACCAGTACCCTCCTGGGCTGGTATCATTAGTACATGGCCTGCTCCGTATCTACCATTTACCTCATGGGGTATGGTTGTATTGACAATGGGAACCTTTATTAAATGCTTTTTAGCGTCCTCTATGCCTTTTCTAATAGCCTCTGGGATTTCTACTGCCTTTCCCATTCCAACACCCACATGACCGTTTTCGTCTCCGACAACAACAACTGTGTTAAAGCGTATATTCCTGCCACCCTTGACGGTCTTGGCTACTCGGTTGATGCTTACCACTTTATCCTTCAGATCCAGCGTGCTGGCATCTATTCGGTCCATCTATTACCCTCCTTTTAAAATTCCAAACCGGCTTCTCTTGCACCGGCTGCAACTTCTAAAACTCGCCCGTGGTATATATAACCACCGCGGTCAAATACAACTTGCTTTATTCCCTTCTCCAAGGCCTTTTTTGCAGCTGCTTCTCCAACTAACTTGGCAACCTCTTTTTTTGTCTTGTTACCAGCGGCCTGCTTTAGGTCAGGATCCAGGGAAGAAGCACTTGTAAGGGTTGTGCCATTAACATCATCTATTATCTGAACATATATATGGTTCAAGCTCCTATATACATTAAGGCGTGGTCTTTCAGCAGTCCCAGTTACCTTTGTTCGGACGCGATTATGCCTTTTTTTCCTGTTGGCATTCTTGTTTGTCTTTGTAATCACCTAAGCTTCACTCCTTCCCTTTAGTTTGCGGTCTTGCCTTCCTTGCGGATAATTCTCTCGTCTTCATACTTGATACCCTTGCCCTTGTATGGCTCAGGTGGTCTTGTTCCCCTAATTACGGCAGCTACTGCGCCTACCCTCTGCTTGTCTATACCAGAGACTATAACCTGGTTAGCAGCGGGGACCTCAAATTCTATGCCATCCTCTTCTTCTATTTCAACAGGATGGGAATATCCTACGTTTAAAACTAAGGTTTTGCCCTGCTTTTGGGCTCTATATCCAACACCGTTTATTTCTAGCTTCTTTTTAAAGCCGTTTACTACACCCTCAACCATATTGTTTATCAAAGAGCGGCTAAGTCCGTGTAGTGACCTGTGCGGCTTGCTGTTTGATGGTCTTTCAATCTTGATTTGGCCATCCTCAACAACGACCTTAATATCCTTGTGAATCTGCTGCGAGAGCTCTCCCTTTGGACCCTTTACTGTTACTAGGTTGTCATCATCTACTGTAATGGTCACCTTATCGGGTAGCTCTATAGGCATCTTACCAATTCGCGACATAATTACACCGCCTTCCGTCTAAATAATCTACTATATGCCAATCTGATTTACCAAATATAGCACAATACCTCTCCGCCAACGCCTTCCTTGCGGGCTTGCTTGTCAGTCATTACACCCTTGGATGTGGATATAATAGCCAAGCCTAGTCCACCAAGTACCTTTGGCACCTCATCTTTTTTTGCATAAACCCTAAGTCCGGGCTTGCTTATTCTTTTTAGTCCGCTAATCACGCGTTCTCCGTTATGGCCGTATTTAAGAGTTAATTTAATAAGGCCTTGAACGTCATCTTCAATTACCTTGTATCCCTTTATTAAACCCTCTTGTGCCAATATATCTGCAATGGCCTTCTTCATCTTTGAAGCCGGCATCTCTACAACTTCATGCTTAACAACCAGTGCATTTCTTATGCGGGTAAGCATATCCGCAATGGGATCAGTAACTACCATATTTCTACCTCCTTCCAGTCGCTGCTTTTTACCAGCTCGCCTTTTTAACGCCGGGTATTTGTCCCTTGTATGCTAGCTCTCTGAAGCAAATACGGCAAACACCGAATTTTCTCAAATAAGCATGAGGACGTCCGCATAAACGGCATCTATTATAGGCTCGGGTTGAATATTTGGGTTTTCTCTGTTGCTTTACTCTCATGGATTTTTTAGCCAATTGTGTCCCTCCTTATTATCAAACTATTGGACTCTATTTGCGAAAGGCATCCCTAAAAGCTTCAGTAGTTCCCTAGCCTCTTCGTCAGTTTTGGCAGTTGTGACTATACTAATATCCATTCCTCTTACCTTGTCGATCTTGTCATAGTCTATCTCAGGGAAAATTAGTTGTTCTTTTATTCCCAGTGAGTAATTGCCACGTCCGTCAAAGGCCTTATCAGATACTCCTCTGAAGTCTCTTACACGGGGTAATGCCACATTTAGCAGACGGTCTAAAAATTCGTACATTCTATCTCCTCTGAGTGTAACCTTGGTACCTACGCTCATACCCTCTCTCAGTTTGAATGCAGCAACTGATTTTTTAGCCTTGGTTATTATGGGTTTTTGTCCTGTTATGGTTGCAAGGTCATCCACTGCAAACTCTAATACTTTTGGATTTTCCTTGGCCTCTCCGACTCCCATATTTACTATGACCTTTTCTATCTTTGGTATCTGCATTACGCTTTTATATTTAAACTTTTCCATCAGCGCTGGGGCTGCTTCATTTTTATAAAAATCCTTTAATCTTGCCAAATCATTTACCTCCCTTCAGAGAAGAAAACTTAGTCATTAAATGTTTCTTCGCAGTTCTTGCATACTCTTAGCTTGCTACCGTCATCTAGAATTTTATGTGAAATTCTTGTGGTCTTTTTGCATTTCTTGCATACTAGCATTGCCTTTGAGGCATATATTGCCCCTTCTTTCTTAATAATACCGCCAGGTTCTCCAGCACCCCTAGGCTTTACGTGTACTGTTAGCATATTTACGCCTTCAACTACAATCTTGCCTTCCTTTGGAGCCGCTGCTAGGACTACACCTCTTTTACCCTTGTCCTTGCCGGAAATGATTTCTACGGTATCACCTTTTCTAACGTGTAACTTTTTTGCTTTTTTCACCACAGTAACCACCTCCTATTATAATACTTCTGGGGCAAGGGATATTATCCTCATATAGTCCTTGTCCCTAAGCTCCCTTGCTATAGGTCCAAAGATACGGGTACCCCTGGGTTGCTTTTGGTCATTTATAATAACTGCAGCATTATCATCAAACTTGATATAGGATCCGTCATTTCTCTGTAGGCCCTTTTTGGTCCTAACTATAACTGCCCTAACAACTTCACCTTTTTTAACAACACCGCCGGGTGTTGCGTTCTTAACAGATGCAACTATAACATCGCCTATATTGGCAAATCTCCTGCCAGAGCCACCTAATACACGAATACACATAATCTCTTTGGCTCCAGAATTGTCTGCTACCTTAAGACGCGACTCTTGTTGTATCATTTTGTTTGCACCCTCCTCTCAAATGCACTTCTAAGCCTATTCAGCACGTTCTAATACTTCTACTAGGCGCCAGTGCTTGTCACGACTAAGGGGTCTAGTCTCCATAATCTTTACGCGATCGCCTATGTTGCAAGTGTTTTCTTCGTCATGTGCCTTTATTTTAGTAGTGCGTTTCATAGTTTTTCCGTATAATTTATGCTTGACTCTGGTCTCTATGGCCACAACGATGGTCTTGTCCATCTTGTTGCTAACTACTGTACCGACCTTTGTCTTGCGGATTCCTCTTGTCACGTCAGCCAATTGCTATTCCTCCTTTTCCATCAAGCCTCTAGGGCCTTTAACTCTCTTTCTCGAAGAATGGTTTTAACTCTAGCAATATCCTTTTTGACTTCACGGATTCGCATTGGGTTATCCAACTGTCCGGTTGCTAACTGGAATCGAAGGTTGAACAATTCGCTCTTTAACTCAGTCAGGTTGGCATTAAGCTCTTCTCCGGACATGTCTCTAAATTTATTAGCTTTCATTACCTTCACCACCCATTCCTTCTCTTTTTACGAACTTTGTTTTGATGGGAAGTTTGTGAGCTGCTAGGCGCAGTGCTTCCTTTGCAGCCTCCTCCGGTATACCTGCTAGTTCAAACATTATCCTGCCGGGTTTTACAACAGCCACCCAGTATTCAGGTGAGCCCTTACCACTACCCATACGGGTCTCAGCAGGCTTTTCTGTTATGGGCTTGTCTGGGAATATCTTTATCCAAACCTTGCCGCCCCTTCGAATATATCTAGTCATGGCTATACGTGCTGCCTCTATTTGATTGCTTGTTATCCATGCGGGTTCTAATGCCTGTAGGCCATATTCACCATAGGTGATTGTATTGCCTCGAGTTGCCTTACCGGTTAATCTACCCCTGTGAACTCTGCGGCGTTTTACCCTTTTGGGCATCAACATGTTATTTTCCTCCTTCCGGTCTTTTCTTCGCCTGAGGAAGGACCTCCCCTTTATAAATCCATACCTTGACACCTAGCTTGCCATAGGTTGTGTCTGCTTCTGCAAAACCATAATCTATATCTGCTCTCAAGGTTTGTAGGGGTATAGTACCCTCATGATATCCTTCACTTCTGGCAATGTCAGTACCTCCAAGTCGACCAGCGACCATTGTCTTTATACCCTTTGCACCAGCCCTCATTGACCTTTGCATAGCCTGCTTCATAGCCCTCCTAAAGGAGATTCTACGCTCTAGCTGTGCAGCAATGTTTTCTGCGACTAGTTGAGCACTTGTATCTGGAGATTTGACCTCAACTATATTAAGAATAGCCTTTTTGTTTATAAACTTTTCAACTTCAGCCTTTATTGATTCTATACCTGTGCCGCCCTTGCCTATTACTATACCTGGCTTTGCGGTGTGTATATTAACTCTAATACGGTTGGCTGCTCTTTCAATTTCTATCTTGGAGATACCTGCATGATATAGCTTCTTTTTTAGCATTTCCCTTAGCTTGACATCCTCTATTAGGTTGTCTGCAAAGTCCTTTTTACTAGCATACCATCTTGCATCCCAGTCCTTGATTACGCCAACTCTTAATCCATGGGGATTTACTTTTTGACCCACTTATGCTTTCCCTCCTTATGCATTAATTTGATCTAAAACTATGCCAATATGACTTGTTCTTTTCATAATTGGGGTTGCTCTACCATGGGCTCTCGGTCTATACCTTTTTAGGGTTGGGCCCTGGTTAGCATATACCTCTGCAACGTATAGGTTGCTAGGATCCAAGTCTAGGTTGTTTTCCGCATTGGCAATAGCTGATTGTAGCAGCTTTTTAACTGGCAAAGCTGCTGCCTTAGGTGTAAACTCAAGTATATTAAGGGCTTCGTCTACCTTTTTGCCACGAATCATGTCGATAACTATCTTTACCTTTCGGGAAGATATACGGACATATCTAGCAGTGGCGTGTGGACGCTTTTCTCTATTTTCGCGGCGGCTTCTAGCCTTTTCTCTACTTCTTGTTGCCACTTTAACTCCTCCTTAACAAAAACTATTTAATCGAAGTTGTCCGTTCATTACCACTTGCGTGTCCTCTAAAGAGTCTGGTGGGAGCAAACTCTCCTAGCTTGTGTCCAACCATATCCTCAGTAATATATACAGGAACATGCTTTCTGCCGTCGTGGACTGCTATTGTGTGACCGACCATATCTGGATATATGGTAGATGCTCTAGACCAAGTTTTTATAACGGATTTTTTTCCTTCTTCATTCATCCCTTGAATCTTTTTTAAAAGACTCGGTTCTACAAAGGGTCTTTTTCTAAGCGATTGGCTCATCCAATATGCCTCCTTTCGAATCTCCCAAAGAAATTAGTCGCCATACACAAACTATTTCTTTTTCCTTCTTCTTCGTACTATATATCTGTCTGTGTACTTGTTCTTTTTCCTCGTCTTGTAGCCTAATGTAGGCTTGCCCCATGGAGTAACTGGGCTGGGCATACCGATTGGTGCTCTACCCTCACCACCACCGTGGGGGTGATCAACTGGGTTCATAGCAGACCCTCTAACTGTTGGTCTCTTGCGCATGTGCCTGCTCTTACCGGCCTTGCCTATGGTAACGTTTTCATGATCCAGGTTACCAACCTGACCTATAGTAGCCTTGCACTCTTGTCTTATTAACCTAACCTCGCCTGAGGGTAGCCTGACCTGGACATAGCTTCCATCCTTGGCCATTAGCTGAGCGGAGTTTCCTGCAGACCTTACCAGCTGGCCGCCTCGGCCTGGGTAAAGCTCTATGTTGTGAATAACGGTACCTAGTGGAATGTCCTTCATCATTAGGCAGTTACCCACCTTTATGTCTGCTCCCTCTCCGGATACAACAGTATCGCCCACTTTTAGGCCGTGAGGATAAAGGATATACCTTTTCTCACCGTCTACATAGTGTAGTAAAGCGATAAAAGCACTACGATTTGGGTCATACTCAATGGCTGCAACCTTTGCTGGTACGCCATCCTTGTTTCTCTTAAAATCGATTATGCGGTATTTTTTCTTTGCGCCTCCACCCTGGTGACGAACAGTAATTCGGCCATCATTGTTTCTGCCCGCTTTGTTTTTTAGTGAAACCAAGAGGCTCTTTTCAGGCTTTTTCTTGGTTAGTATATCAAAGCTAGTAACTGTCATATGTCTTTTGGCAGGGGAGGTCGGTTTATACTTTTTTATAGCCAATTTAACTTACCTCCTTATTGTGCCATTCCTTCAAAGAACTCAATTTCCTTGCTGTCAGCTGTAAGCTTTACATAGGCCTTCTTAAAGGAGGGCTTCCTACCTGAGTGGACTCCCATCCTCTTGATTTTGCCTAGCTGGCGAAGGGTGTTGACACGTTCTACTTTTACATCGAATATTTCTTCTATTGCCTTTTTAATCTCAGTCTTGTTTGCCTTGGGGTGAACCAAGAAGGTGTATTTCTTGTCTGCCATCTCATCATAGCTTTTCTCACTTAATACTGGCTTGATTATGATATCATATGGACTTTTCATTATACGTACACCTCCTCAACCTTTTTAACTGCATCCTGAGTGATTACGAAGTTGTCATAATTTAAGATATCAAGTACATTTAGGGTATTAACATATGCAAGCTTGACTCCGGGGATATTGCGAGCTGCCCTCTCCACGGTTTCGTTCTTGCCTTCTAATACAATCAGGGCTTTTTTGTTAATATTGAAGTTGTCCAAGACCTTGGCCATTTCCTTGGTCTTTGCTTCTTTTAGCTCTAGTGAATCTAAAACTAGGATAGCTTCTTCGTTTACCTTTGAGCTAAGAGCACTTTTCATAGCTAGCCTTCTGACCTTTTTGGGTAGGCTGTATCTATAGGACCTTGGCTTTGGAGCAAAAACTACTCCGCCCTTTCTCCAAATTGGACTCCTGATACTACCGTGTCTAGCCCTACCTGTACCCTTTTGTCTCCAGGGCTTGGCCCCGCCGCCTCTAACCTCTGCGCGAGTTAGTGCTGATTGTGTACCCTGTCTTTTGTTTGCTAGCTGCATCTTTACTACCTGATGCATCACATGGTGATTGACCTCAACGCCGAAAATGTCATCACTTAGATCTATATCTCCGACTGCTGTTCCATCCATGCTATATAAAGCTACTTTAGGCATAGCATTTCCTCCTTTCCGTCATTGAGCTTAATGCTTAACTGTGTTTTTGATAGTCAAAAGTGTTCCCTTTGGTCCAGGGAGGGCACCCTTGATTAGTAGTAGGTTTCTATCCTTGTCCACCTTGACGATCTCTAGGTTTTGAACTGAAACCTTGTCAAATCCCATACGGCCAGGCAGGGGTCTGCCCTTTTGTACTTTGGCAGGTGATGAGCCAGCGCTCATGGCACCAGGACCACGGTGGTATTTAGAACCATGGGACATGGGTCCTCTGCTCTGGTTCCATCTCTTGATGCTACCAGCATAGCCCTTACCCTTGGATCTTCCGCTGACATCCACCTTGTCTCCTGCGGAAAATATGTCAACTGTGATCTCGTCTCCAACATTAAACTTGTCTGCATTTTCTAGTTTAAACTCTCTAAGATAGCGCCTGTAGCCTATCTTACCTTTATCAAAGTGTCCCTTTAGTGGCCTGTTGACCAGCTTTGGTCTAATATCGTCATAGCCCACCTGAAGAGCACTGTAACCATCTTTGTCCTGAGTCTTGACTTGAGTCACTACACAGGGGCCAGCCTCTACCACTGTAACTGGTATAAGCAGACCGTCTTCTGTAAAGACCTGAGTCATGCCCAGCTTTTTACCCAGAATGGCTTTTAGCATTTCTTAAAACCTCCGTTCTAGTACTGTAGTTTCTTTGCCCTTATAACTTAATCTCAATGTCAACTCCTGCAGGCAGGTCCAGTCTCATCAGAGAATCTACTGTCTTTGGTGTTGGGCTTAGAATATCAATTAAACGTTTGTGAGTTCTCATTTCAAACTGCTCACGAGCATCCTTGTATTTATGAGGAGCCCTAAGTATGGTGATTACTTCCTTGTCAGTCGGCAGTGGCACTGGTCCAGATACCTCAGCCCCTGTATTCTTGGCTGTTTCTACTATTTTTTGAGCCGATTGATCAATTAGTGTGTGGTCATAGGCCTTGAGCTTGATTCTGATCTTTTGATTAGCCAATTTTTTCCCTCCTTTTTCGCATTTGGGTAGCTTTGCACCCGTATTTGAAGTTAAAGCAGGGCAATAGACAACTTTGTTTACACTCAGCCGTGCGTTTCATCTTTTGCTTGAAAAAAAATAAGCTACTGAGTAACATAGGTCCTTTCGCCCGATTTAAGCGGACTAGTCCGTAAAAATTCCCCGGCTCACCAACCGGCAACCTTTTACATCATCCTTAACATCCTTTAAAAATTGCTTACATAAAGCAACCATTTAATAATACACTAGCCGTCTATCAAAAGCAAGTGTTTTTTTAAAGATTTATTAACAATGAAAGCACTATCCCCCATAGCTTGAGGGATAGTGTTTTCAATCATTTTTAACTATTCGATAATGGAAGCAACA
>DGFG01000089.1:21000-37293 GCA_002391555.1 Firmicutes bacterium UBA3906 | reverse complement strand
TAAGCTACGGATTATCCCCTCAGCACTCTTGCCGGTTATAATGCTAAGCCTTTTGTGCCTTGCCTTTATACCATCTCTAGACAGGAGGGCCTCTTTAAATTCATCGATAAACTTTACTGTCAAGCCCACACCATTTTCTAACTGGGGAAAGTCATCATAGCTATCAAGGCTTGGTAGCTCTCTTTTTGCCTTTAGATAAAACTCATCTGCCGCATATATAAAGCCTATATTTGAGACAGCCCTTAACTTTTCCTGCCAAGACTCTACTATATCTATGACCTGACCTGCTGTCTCCTTGTTGTAGGGCTCGACTGGCTCTAGCCCCTCCCTATGCTTGGTTAGGCCAACTGGAACTACAGCTGTGGACAAAACAGAAGGATACAAGGACCACAAATCCTTTATAGTACTGTCTAGCTCCTGTCCATCATTATAGCCTGGGCATAAAACAATCTGGCAATGCATCTTTATTCCAGCTTCTGCTAGCCTATATAGGTACTTTAGGGCATCCCCTGCGAACCTATTGTTTAGCATTTTGCACCTAAGTTCTGGATTTGTCGTATGAACTGATATATAAAGGGGACTTATTTTCTTTTCTATTATCCTGTCTATATCCCCACTATCCATATTGGTCAGGGTTATATAGTTGCCCATCATAAAGGATAAACGCCAGTCATCATCCTTGTAATAAAGAGAAGATCTCATGTTGTCTGGCAGCTGGTCTATAAAGCAAAATATACACTTGTTTCTGCAGGACCTTTCCTTGTCAATCAAATCATGGTCAAAACTAATCCCAAGATCCTCTCCTGCTTCCTTTTCAATCTCAATTTCCCACTGACTCTTGTCTTTTTTTTCTACAAGTAGAGTCAGTTCCTCACCTGCTAAATGCTCCTTGTAGTCTAGTATATCTATGATTTTATTATTATTTATAGAAAGTAGTATATCCCCTGATTCCAGCCCAGTTTCCTCAGCTATTGAGTCAGGATCTACCCTTTTTATCCTGTGACCCCCTATATGGTCTTTCGTCATTATTTCAGCTCCGTCCATCTATATAATATCTGTTTATAGTACCTGCTACTAATTTTCTTATGTAATTATTATCTGCTATATATTTATTTAAGTCAAGATTAATCCCTAGCCGACCTTAGTTTTTCTTTAACACCCTTGACCAAATCAAGGAGGACAGGATAGGTCCTTCTGATTCCCCAAACGGTCATTGGCCGACCTATTGTGACTATGCCTAGCTTTCTTGTTATAAAGCCCCCGATAGAAGTTATGGGATGAAGCCTTACCCGGGCATTTACAAAAATAAGGTCATCATGCCTTTTACCACAATGGTTTAGGTAAGATTTTATAAGCGGTATTAAAAAAGTATTTGAGTTTTTCATACCCATTATATAGATATCTAAACCAAGTTCATCCCTTCCAACATAGACAGGGGTACCTAGTCTACTATTCTCCATTTTATCATAAAAGGGTACACTCTGGAATTCCTTCGCAGAGGGTACCCTCTCATACGGTAGGTATTTAAGATGTATTGCAGCACAAGTGACGGAGGTATGGGCGCCACCGTAGCAGTAATAAACAAGTTTCATAAATTCATTCCCCATCTAGGTCCTGTCTAGTGTTAAAAACAAGCTCTTTGCATTTCTTGTAGGTCCTTTTCATCCAAAAATGAAAGGCCAGTCTGAGAATCCTTTTTCTTTTACTGAACCTATAAAATCCTTCTATTAAAAAGGGTATAGGACCCTCTAAAGGGCCTGCCTTTACTAGATGGACTGCTTCTGTTTCTGTAAATATCCTAACAAAGCCTTCAAGTGCAAATTTGGCCATATCTCCTTGCCTTTTGCAGCCTAGGGCATAGACCTCCCTATGTCTATCATCTAGGCCTATGTATAAAAGGTTTCCAAATTGCTGGCTATATCTTTTACATAGGTTCCATTGGCGGTCTATCTGCCCTTTTGAAGGTGACTTGCCCCTATAGCTACCTGTGTGTAGGGCAGCGGCGAGGTAGGCTGCATAGGTACTCCAATAGCTATAATATATGATCTGCATTCTTGCCTACCCCTTTGCCTTTTGGCCCCTACTTTCTTTTCTTTCTTCGACCAAGAAAGGAGCTAAAGTCCTGGCCATCAGATTTTTTAAACTTTGACCTCATTTCCCTAGAACCGGTACTAATAAATAGAAAACCAACAATGCCCACTACAGCAATAATTACAAGCCATAGTATACCACTACGACCAGCTGTGGATTTTTCTTTATCAATGGGCTTGACCCTTATCTGTTCACCCTCTGTATCACCCTTTTCTTGGTCATGTTTTTTTACCTGACCACCGAACATGGTTTTTGAGATAACCTCTGCTAGGTAGGCTGTTGATTTTTGTGCAGCCTCCTTGCTATTACCAAGGGTACCAAACTCAAATAGTAGTGACCTAGGGGATAGTTCCTGATTGTAGGTCCCCTTACCAATAAAAATATCCTTGATAAGGCCAGGATAGGTTTTGTCAGCTACAGACTTCACCTTTTTGGCCAGTTCCTCATTTGCTTTCCTGTTTTGGTTTCGCCTACCTATAACTATCCTTACCATGGACATATCTTGGCCATCGACCTTGGTTACATAATGGCTTTTAGGTACTCCATCTCTATGAATATCAAAAACTGCGGCTATGGGCATATTGGATTTAATTAGTTTGCTTGCTGTTTGCCTAGACCGCCTATAGGCGCCTGCATCATGGGGGTCATGGGCTGTTTTATCAAATACCGCCTTAATCCCCCTTTTCTCTAGGTTCTTTTTAAAGGCTTCTCCCACATCTAAAATCCCTCCCCCTCCCTTTATACTTTGTTTACCATCAGAGGGCAGATAGGATTCTGAATTATGGGTTGAATACATGACTATACAAGCGTCTTTAGAAAGAGCCGCTGTTTTAACTGCATTGTCTACCAATATGGTCTCTAGACTAGCCTCCCCCTGATACTTTGCATAGGCAATCCTTTTGTCTTTGTCTACCCTAGTAACCTTATAATGCTTGTTATCGCTACTTATATACTCATCCTCAGCATAGATTTCCCTTGCCATAACTGTTAGCTCATCACCATTTTCGTCCACTAGGGTAAAATAACCGGGGTCAGGCTCATACCAGTCATCAGCCTCTACTATTGGACCTAGTAAAGCGAAAACTAGGATACTAGCTATTAACAGCCTAATGGTTTTTTTGCTCATTGCCATCTCTCTCCTTTTCGCCTTGCTCCTCTTTATGCCTAGACTTGTCCTCAGCCCCCATGGCACTAGTAAACTCCGCACTGTCAAAGGTCATATGCTTTTTATCAGTACCTCCCTGCAACTTTTCCCTTAGCTCACCTATAAACTCTGCTAATAGGACAGCTAGTAGACCAGACATTACTACAATATCTAAGGCTCCAGCGCCCCCAATACTAATTGGGGCAGGTATATTTCTAATAATATTCTCAAGGCCCTGTGCTAGGTCCGCAAGGATTACTCCCCCTACACCAGCAATAAAGGATGCCCTTCTAGACCTACCAAATAGGTAAGCAATAATCCCAGCCAGTATCCCATATACATAATTAGGATCAATAAACATGGTCTCAGGGTCATCAGGTAGTAGTTTGCCGGCTAGATAAACTCCAGCTGCAGCAAGTATAGTTGCCAATATTGACCTTGTTTTTTCTTTTCTTGTTCCTGCCTTTACATAAAGGTAAACCACCAATATTAGGGGAATTATTGCGCCCCCTATATTGATGGAAAAGTATCTACCAAGGGATATATCAGGAAGCAGGCCGCCGATAAAAATACCTGCCATAAAGAAAAGGGCAGTCTTATCATTTAGCCTCATCCGATCTAATATATTCTGTCCTAGACCAAATAAAAGAAGAATGGATACTACAGCTAAAAGTGTTAAGCCAAGGGGCATTAACATCACCTCGCATCGAGATTTTTTTACTAAGCTTAGCTTTCCCTTCTAGCAGTTGATGTATGCCCAAAGAAATGATTAAAAAACTTGTCTTAAACAAGCATCAGAAAGGCTGCCAGGCTACCTGTTTTGCCCTTGTCTGCCCTATGACTAAAGAAAACCTTGTTATTACAGGCTGTACAGGTTGAGGCCAGGGTAATATTTTCCTCCCTTATGCCTGCATTTATAAGTTGTAGTCTTATTAGACTCCATAAATCTATGTGGTATTTCTCAGCCTTTTTCTTTACTAATTCAGCCTGGTATTTGGGATAATTAGTGGTGAAAAGTTCTGCTACAGGCCTATCTACCTCAAAGCAGCACTGGCCTATAGATGGACCTATGCCTACTAAGCAGTCAGATGGGTCGGTGGCAAAATATTCCTGCATTGCAAGTAAGGTTTTCTTGCCAATCTCTGCTAGAGTGCTCCGCCAGCCTGAGTGGGCAAGTCCTATTGCCCTTTGCCTTGGATCTAAAAAGTAAAGGGGAACACAATCTGCATAAAAGGTAACTAGGGCTAGCCCAGGCCTGTTTGTTATAAGACCGTCACATCCTCTAATATCAGATGGCCTATCAAAGCCCTTACCTGAGTCTGTTTCATCGACTAGGGCTACCCTGTCCTTGTGGACCTGGTCGGAAAATACCATCTGCCTTGTCTCTATCCCCAAGGCCTGGCATATAATTTGAAAGTTCTTTTTAACATTATCTGCTGAGTCCTTGCGCTTAAAGCCTAGATTAAGGCTAGCCACTTCACCTTGGCTAACCCCTCCTAACCTCGAGCTAAAGCCATGTTTTACAAGGCCTGTCTCCGTAAAGGAAGGAATAGTATAATAATAAAGCTCTCCTAGCTTGTTTTCTTTAAATTGTGAATCAATCATTGGGTCCTTTTTCCCTGGACTTGTACCTGGCATGGCTTTCTCTCCTTTTCTTACTAGCTTTAAGCTTAAAAAAACGAAGCCATGTGGCTCCGTATTATTCTTCGTTTAAAAGCTTTTTTAGTTCATCCATAAAGGTGTTAATGTCCTTAAACTGCCGGTATACAGATGCAAACCTAACATAGGCAACCTCATCTAACTCTTTTAGCTTTTTCATAACCAGCTCTCCGATTCTTTCGCTGGTTACCTCCTGGTCTAGTGTATTGTATACCTTTTTTTCAATATCTAAAACTGCTTCGTCTATTAGCTTTTTGGGGACAGGCCTTTTCTCGCAGGCCTTTAGCATACCTGATAGGATCTTGCTGCTATCGAATGCCTCCCGTCGGCCATCCTTTTTAACTACGATTATGGGTACATTTTCAATCTTTTCATATGTGGTAAATCTCTTATTACAACTTATACATTCTCGCCTTCTCCTGATAGTTGAGCCCTCATCGGTGGGACGTGAATCAATGACCTTACTATCAATATAGCTGCAAAAGGGGCACTTCATTGGGCCTACCTCCATCTGATTTATGTACCCATTATATTATTATTAGCCACTTTAGTCCAGCCACTAATTGACAAAGCAGCTAGAAAACTAAGGATAACGCCTAGCTTCTATATCAACTAATATCACATCATCACCAATCTTTTTTATCCTTTCCCAAGGTATTACAATATCATCTCCATTCTTTATAAGGCCCATCCATTTGCTTGAGCCTGGTACTATAATAGCTGTAATCCTACCCTCGCTTAGGTTAAACTCCATATCTATAATAGTACCTAGTCTACGACCATCCCTAATATTTATTACCTCTTTTACCCTAAAGTCCGATGATTTGGGCACTAGCTACCACCCCATAACTAAATATGATATACACTTAATCATATTCAGGAAAGCGATAATAAATGTATGTCCTTGTTAGTGGGGCTTTTGTAGCGACACTTTAGCTTAAGGCTAGTTGCCTTAATATACCCTTTCCTAAAGACTATGACTTATGGGCTTTAGATAGGATATTACCAACAATGTTGCCTAAACTAGGCCTAGTTCCGGGCTTTTATATATTTTTCCTCATATGCTTTAATGCTGTCTTTTCAAGACGTGAGACCTGGGCTTGAGATATGCCTATCTCCTCTGCTACCTCCATCTGGGTCCTTCCCTCAAAAAAGCGGAGGGTCAAGATTAACTTTTCCCTATCATTTAGCTTTTTAAGGGCCTCTTTTAGGGCAATCCCCTCTATCCAGCTCTTGTCCTGGTGCTTTTCATCACTGATTTGGTCCATTACAAAAATGGCATCTCCACCATCATGGTAGATAGGTTCAAAAAGAGATATTGGATCCTGGATGGCATCCAGGGCAAAAACAACATCCTCCCTAGGCAGGTCTAGTTCCTTGGCAATCTCACCTATAGTAGGCTCCTGGGAGTTTTTATTTATAAGCTGGTCCCTTACCTGTAGTGCCTTGTAGGCTATATCTCTTAAGGACCGGGAGACCCTGATGGGGTTATTATCCCTCAGATACCTACGGATTTCCCCTATAATCATGGGGACAGCATAGGTAGAAAACCTGACATTTTGGTTTACATCAAAATTATCAATGGCCTTTATAAGGCCTATACAACCTACTTGAAATAAGTCATCTATATGCTCTCCCCTATTATTAAACCTTTGAATAACGCTAAGTACTAGCCTAAGATTTCCCTGTATAAATTCCTCCCTAGCGCTTTCATCACCAGCATCCATAAGTGAAAAGAGCTCCATCATTCTTTCATTGCTAAGAACAGGTAACTTTGAAGTGTTTACACCACAAATTTCAACTTTAGTTGTCCGCATACTCTTCTCCTCCGTCTGCTTGTCTTCAAAAGGTTACTGATTATCACTTGTGATAGGTAAGTAAAACATCAATTAACCTTCAATGAAATTATTGCCTCAGACAGTAGGATTTATTCGCTTAAACCATACGACTTATTTCCTTTTGTAGCCTTTTTATTATTCTTTTTTCAAGCCTAGATATGTAAGACTGGGATATGCCAAGCATATCAGCTACCTCCTTTTGTGTCTTTTCTACGCCATCCTTTAGGCCAAACCGAAGCTCCATTATAGATTTTTCCCTATGGGTCAGTTTATCCATAGCTAGCTTTAGTAGTTCCTTATCAACCTCGTCCTCAATGTACTTGTATACTAGGTCGTACTCTGTACCTAATATATCAGATAGCAGGAGTTCATTACCGTCCCAGTCGACATTTAGGGGCTCATCAAAGGATATCTCAGATTTGATCTTGCCATTTCTCCTTAGATACATAAGGATTTCATTTTCTATACAGCGGGACGCATAGGTGGCAAGCTTGATATTTTTCGTAGGGTTAAAGGTGTTTACTGCCTTTATAAGGCCGATGGTCCCAATTGAAATAAGATCCTCAACCCCTATGCCTGTGTTTTCAAACTTTCTGGCTATATAAACAACCAGCCTAAGATTCCTCTCTATCAAGGTAGACTTTACAGACATATCCCCCTGGCCTAGCTTGCTAATTAGCCTTGTTTCCTCCTCACTTGTCAAGGGTGGAGGTAGGGCCTCGCTCCCGCTTATATAATGAATATACCTCCTCCTTAGGGAGGGAAAATGGGAAAGTAGTCTTAGCAGTAAAAGCCTTATTCTAAGCCTTATTTTCTTTAACACTGGCATTGGTAAACCTCCTGTTATGGTAATATTTGTGGCTGTATAAGCCCATGGTACTCATTATCAAAGGTAAGCCTTTCTTTTTTTATGCCAACCATGATATCCTTTATAAACTCCCATCTTCCATCTATCAAAATGCTTGCCTTGTCAGGCTTGTAAGCCATAATAAGGCCACTACCATTAACACTTGCATAAGGTATCAGCCTAAACCTATCAAGCCAGCCTGATTCAAGCAGGCTATCTTTAATTTCTTTGTTTTCTAGCTGAAAAACACTGCCTCCTTGCCTGTATAGCCTTTTTATTTCAAGCGGTAGAACCTGCTTTATAAGGTCATACTCAACTAGCATAACCGGACTCTTGTTGATGGGGTCACATAGGTCATTGCCTGTATCTAATAGGGCATCTAAGCTAATAATCTGTCCTTCAAAGTATAGCCTTATCCTATATATTAGGTTTTTTGTATTAATTTTTTTAACTATTAGGGGCCAAAGGGTACGGTAGAGGATTAATAAAAATGTAGCTGAGTATAAGATTAGCCTAATGGGAAAGTCCTCTATGATAAAGAGGCCATTTTCAACCATAAGTTCTCTTTTACTAGCATAAAAGAAAGCGAAGCAGGAACCAGCCAGCAAAAACGTAATGGCATAAAAAAAGCCAATAAGCTTTAAAAAATCTTTTAGCCTGTAAACCCTATAGGCTAATAGGACCATGAGAATTGACAGGATAAGCTTAAAGGGTAGGAAGGAAAGAAAATGAAGGCTAGGTACAAGCAAAAGCACTGCGTACAAGGCTCCCATACTAGCAGAGGCCATAAGTCGCCATAGGGAAGAGCTGTTTTTTGCAATCCTCCATACCAGGTATAGGATCAAAAAGTTCACACAGGCATTATTTAGCCAGATAATATCTATATACCTATATACCACCATTGACAATGCCCCCTATAGCTAGAAGAAGCTAGCCAGCCCTTTTTATAAGCCTTTTTATATAGGCTTTGAACTTCTTGTGGTCAAACCCCTTTTGTCCATATTATATAATAGGTCTAGCTAAAAACATGTAAAACGGTGGTGGCCAAAACAAAAAAATAACGACAATAAAAAGATTTTATTGTCGTTATTATAGGTATATTTTTTTGATTATTATTTTGTGAATTTATTTCTTCTGAGGAAGGTGGGTATTTCAAGATTGTCAAAGTCTTCGGTTATAATTGTGGCAGGATCTTGGGCTCTCTCTGTCCTCCTAGTTTCAGGCCTACGAGGTCCCTTTTCAAAGCCTGTTGCAATAACAATAATCCTTATCTCATCCTCTAAGGCCTCATCTATAACAGCACCAAAGATGATATTTGCATCTGGATCGGCTGCCTGGGACACAAGCTCTGCTGCTTCGTTTACCTCAAAGAGTCCTAGGTTTGCCCCTCCTGTTATATTAAGAAGGACTCCCTTGGCACCCTCAATAGTGGTTTCTAGCAGAGGACTTTGGATGGCCTGCTTGGCTGCATCAGTAGCACGATTATCCCCGCTACCCTTGCCTATACCCATGTGGGCTAGGCCCTTTTCCTTCATGATAGTTCTAACGTCAGCAAAGTCTAGGTTGACAAGTCCAGGTACAGCTATAAGGTCTGATATACCCTGCACGCCCTGCCTTAGGACATCGTCTGCAATCTTAAAGGCCTCTAGCATGGAGGTTCTTTTCTCAACAACCTGTAGTAGCCTATCATTGGGTATGGTGACCAGGGTATCAACCCTGCTCTTTAATTCGCTTATACCCATCTCTGCATTTATCATTCGCTGCTTACCTTCGAAAATAAAGGGTTTTGTAACTACTCCAACTGTTAGAATTCCTAACTCCCTAGCAATCTCCGCCACTATTGGAGCAGCACCTGTACCAGTGCCACCTCCCATACCTGCGGTAATAAAGACCATATCTGCACCCTTAAGGATTTGAGCTATATCATCCTTGCTCTCCTCTGCAGCCTTTTGGCCTATCTCTGGATTGGCACCTGCCCCTAATCCCTTGGTTAACTTTTCGCCAATCTGAATCTTTTGGGTTGCCTGAGAAACATATAATGCCTGCTTGTCTGTATTGACGGAGATAAAGTCAACACCCTTTAGGCCATGCTCTATCATCCGATTTACAGCATTATTGCCTCCTCCTCCAACACCAACTACCTTTATGGTGGCAAACTGATCCATATCAATGTCAAATTCTAACACGCCTTACCCTCCTCCTGATCATCTTTATTGTCTTTCTTTTAGTTAAAGCTAATGGATTTTAAGTATTTTTTTATGTTTTCAACAATATTAAAGCCTTTAATAGCCATAGTCTGGCTAGCCATAGCTATTGAGTATAGGCTTGTGTATACTGGACTAGTTAGGCCAATAAGATCGGGAGCCCCAATCCTTACTGGCATTTGCAAGACTCCACTAGCATAGTCCTTTATGCCTCTTAGCATAGCCAGTCCACCGCCGGTTAGGATTAGTATGCAACCATCCTTTAAGAGGCCACTCGAAACTGCCTTTGCCTTGGCTAATAGGAGTATTTCCTCTACACGGGCCATAACTATCTGATTAGAAAAGTCTGTGCTTAAATTTGCTTCAGTTGGGCCCTTTTCTATCTTTGGGTCTGGGTCTTGCTCATCAAGCTCTTTTTGATTGTCATAGGCTCCTTGGCCTAATATGCAGGACCTTTTGAGCTTTTCAGCCTGATCAAAGCTTATATTAAGTCCCATTTGTAGGTCCTGGCTTATGTGCTTGCCGCCAACGGGCAAGCTATCTAGTACTAGTGGCCTTCCATCTTCGAAATAGGTTATTCCTGTTGAATGGCCCCCTATATCTATAAGTAATACTCCAGACTCCATTTCCTCTTGTGTAACTATAGCATTTCCTATGGATGCTGATTCGGACAGAACCTGGCTCAGGCTTATGCCCAAGACTGAAAGCTGGTCCTTTATCTTGTCTATAAAATCATTGTCCATGCAAAGCAAGGAGGATTCTAAGCCTAGGGTATTTGCATATAAACCATATGGATCTACTATACTTAGGCCATCTACATTAAAGTTACCATAAAATACATCTGTAATCTCCCAAGGCCTTGCTAGAGTATAGTCTTCTGTAAGTTTTCTTAGCCTTCGAATGTCTCGCCTGCTAATATGCTTTCCAGGCTCTATTTCCTTGTAATTTCTAATTAGCCCACAATACTCGTTTGCTAAAGCAAGACTGGCCCTTTTAACCTCCTGGCCTGCTGCCTTTTCGGCTTGTCCTATAGCTTGGACCAGAGCCTGCTGCAAGGAGTCGGGATTTTCACGATTATCTCTATGGGTATCAGGATAAGTATAGTTACCTAAACCTAGTACTTCTATTTTGTTATCCCTTGTGGGTCGATATATAAGAACACTTAGTTTGCTTGTACCAAGTTCGATAGCTGTATGTATAGTCTTCAATAAAAAAACCCCTTCTACCCTCTAATACTAGCTATTAGGGATATGTTATCATATATTTAGCATCAGTAGAATAGCAAGTTCAAAATTAGTATGATATTTTTATATTTATTCTTCGTTATTAGTAGCTGTATTGGGCTTTTTCTTTAACCTTTGTAGCAAATATCTACGAATAAGGGCAAAGTTCTGGAAGAGCCTGCTACCAAAAACGAAAATCGCAGCTAAATATATTGGCACGTCTAGCCTATCACCAATATAGGTAAGGCCTGCCGCCAAGACAGCATTACCAAAAAAGCCTGTTAAAAAAACATCCGTTTCAAACTGGTCCTCTAGGTGTGATTTTATACCACCAAAAACAGAGTCAAGAGCAGCTAAAAGCGCTACGGACATATAAGATGAGTATGCAACAGGTACACTAAAGGGTAGTACCATACCTAAGACAATTCCAATTATAATCCCCAATAGAGGTAACCACATATTTTTCACTCCCTAACTGTACTGGCAAACTTTAATTCTATTTCGCCTAGATATCTTGGTATTTCTATATAGTCTAACTTTTTTATCTTAAACTCTAGGCCCCAGGCAACAAGGTCATTGTAAACGCTATCTGGCTGCTGAAAGCTGGCAGCTAATATATCAGGGTCGCCTATAGCATGGATTATAAAAGGGGGAGTAAAGCGTCCATACCTGCCTACGTTTATAGTTGGCCCTCCGCAGCTTATCCTGGAATTGGCCATTATCCTTGTCCCGTTTATTGCAATAGCCTCTGCACCAGCAGCTTTTAACTCGTTTAGCACATTTAGTACATCACTATCATGGACAATAAAATAGTTAAAATTATTTATAATGATTGAATCTCGTTTCCTATCGTTTAAGACAATTTCTACACCAGGGCCCTCTAAGGCTACGTAGCCAGCATAGGCCCTTGTGTTTAGGAGTTGTTCATTTATAAGGCCAGCCTGGCTATCCCGTCTGGCTGCATCCTGCTCAAACTGCAGAATTGCTGCTTGTAGCTCTTTTATCCGGTCCTCATGTTCTTTTTTCTCTGCCTCTAGCTTGATCCTTTCTCTATTAAGGTCCTGGACCTTTTTAACAGAGGTTACTTCTCCTATTTCAATGTTTTTGCCCTCCCTATCAAAGGCAAGTACAGAAATAAAGCCAAAGATTACACAGGCCATTGTTATCAATAGGATCTTCTTAGTATTTTCCATTAACATCTCTCCATTAACCGCTACTGTACGGGTTTGGCATGTCTAAACTGCAAGTATCCATTAAACTTGGCCACCTTGAGTTTTTCTTCCCTTTGTATCTTGATCTCTAGCTCTTCGCCTAGGCTGTCAGCAACACCGCCTAATAGCTTTAATGAGGCCTCTAGAGTATCTGGATTGCCTATGGCCTTTATAACAAAGGGGGTAGAATACCTATTAGTGTTTATTACAATAAAATCCCCTGCATTTCTAATCTCAGAGGTCGATATTATTCGCTCATCATTTATTGATATAGCCTCTGCCCCAGCAGCATTTAGCTCATTGACTAGTAAAAGTAGGTCATCGTGATATACATTACGGATAATAGTTGATTCATCATACCAGGAATTTATCTTTACTACATCTATAGTAACAATAATGCCCGGTCCCTCTAGCTCGGTTAAGCCTGCCAGAACCCTAGAACGCTCAAGCTCCTTGTACATAGTATCGTTGAAATCACCATCATCCTTAGCAGCATTCTCATACTCATGTAACATCCGCTCTAAGTCCATAATAAGCTGCTGTTGGCCAGCTATCTCCTGGTTTAGCTTTTGGATTTCGCTAGTTAGCTCCTGGGTCCTTTGTAGGGATACGCTCCCGCCAACATTTTGTACATTTTTAAATTGTGAGGCCAATGCTAGCCCTAGTATTAGGCAAACAAGCAAAATGGCCGCTTGTCCTCCTCTTGTCTTTTTCAATCTGACACCTCATTTAAATCTTGATCAGGTCTAAAAACTGCTTTCTCTGCAACACTTACGTCCAAGGTCCCCTTCATATCACTATTGACTATCTCTGTATAAGCATCTGATAGGAGCCAGGCCAATTTCTTTTCTAGCTGAACAGCCTGTCCTAACTCAAGCAAGACTCCTTGCCTGGTTAATAGCTTTATGTTGTCAACATTTTCTAAGGAGATCTCTGATATCATATGCTGAACCCTTCGCTTATATATGGAGTCTAAAAGTTCATTTAAAACAACTTGCTTAATCTTTTCGCTCTCTATAAGCTCAAACTGGGTCCCTTTCTTAAAATTAAACTCCCTAAGCCCCTCGATCTTAAAGTATTGGTCACTGCTTTCATCCTGCTTTATTAGATCCATGATAAATGCATTTTCATCTATTAGTAAATATGAGCTAAGGAAGGGTATGTAGGCTACCGGTGTCCTCTCCTCTATATAGATCTCCACCTCATCAGGTAGCCTTAGGACTACATCCTTGACTATTGGATAGGGGTCTCTACTTTCAATATTTTCCCTTACCTGCCTGCGGTTCACCTTGAATATACTATCACCATAGGATATACCTGATATACTAATTATAACATTTCTTTCAATATGTTGACTACCTATAATTGAAATTTTCTTTATATTAAATATATCTGTACCTAGGATAACCACTGCTGTTGTAGCAGTTAAGAGCAGTAGGATTAATATAGCACCTATCCTTGTCCCTCTAGACTTCATGGCCCCCTCCTCCGTTGTTTATCTAATGCACCTTAAGCATAGATTCTACCACATGTCCTTGCTTGATTGCAAAAGCCAAATTTAGCTTACATTAGAGCCTATTTACCTATTTATATTTATAGCCTTTCTATGTCTGCTCCTAGGGACCTTAATTTTTGCTCTAGGCCCTCATAGCCCCTATCTATATGATGGATATTTTCCACTATAGTCTCTCCCTCTGCATTGAGGCCAGCCAAGACCAGGGCTGCTCCACCCCTTAGGTCACTAGCATTTACCTGGGCTCCCTTTAGCCTGTTGACACCCTGGATTACTGCTATTTTACCCTCTGTCCTAATATTGGCCCCCATCCGAATCATCTCAGGAACATGCTTGAACCTATTTTCAAAGATATTTTCAGTAATAATGCTAGTCCCCTGCGCTACTGTAAGCATACTCATCAAGAGCGCCTGCATGTCTGTAGGAAAGCCTGGGTAAGGATAGGTCTTTGTGTGTTCTATTGCCCGTAGCCTAGTGGGTGCCTTTATCCTCACACTATTATTGAAATTGATAATAGAGCAGCCGGCCTCTCTGAGCTTTGTAACCATAGACTGTATATGCTCAAAGTTAACATTACTTATAGTAATCTCACTACCGGTGATTGCGGCAGCTGCTAGATAAGTGCCTGCCACTATCCTATCTGGTAGGACCCTATACTCGCTCCCATGAAAGCTCTCAACGCCTTTTATTGTAATGGTATTGCTACCCGCTCCAGCTACCCTGCCACCCATGCTGTTTATAAAGTTTTGTAGGTCAATTATCTCAGGTTCTTTGGCTGCGTTGCGGATTACGGTAGTCCCCTCTGCCTTGGTAGCTGCCAGCATGATATTTTCTGTTGCGCCAACACTAGGATAGTCTAAATGAATATTTGCTCCTACTAGCCTGTCTGCCTGGCATTCTAAATATCCATGGCTATCATTTATCTTGACTCCTAGTTTCTTTAGCCCTTGCAGATGAAGGTTTATAGGTCTTTGACCTATTTCGCAACCGCCTGGATATGTAATTAGGGCTTTTTTCATTCTAGCTAGGACAGCCCCTAGCATGACTATAGAGGACCTTATTTCCTTTACATACTTATCTGGAATTACCCAGCTATTAACCGACGAAGGATCTACAATCAAGGTGTTTCCTTCTCTTTTGATTTTACATCCAATGGAGCTTAAGATTAAAACCATATTGTCGATATCAATAAGCTTGGGGATATCATGTAGTATAACTGGTTTTTCACTAAGTAAAACTGCTGCTAGTACTGGGAGAGCTGAGTTTTTAGCCCCTTTAACCCTAATGTCACCTTCTAGCTTCTGCTCTCCCCTGATCCTATACTTTGCCATAGAAGCCGCACCTCTTTCTTGCTCAAGGGATAGTAGAGTCCACTTGAGCAAATATCTTATACATTAACATGATATGCAAGGCAAAATTAGGTGTTACAAGGCTGAAAAAGGTGACTAGCTTAGGTCACACTGGAATACTTAGAAATATTTAATAGGACTCCTATTGAGGTCATAAAGAAGGCTAGTGAAGAACCCCCGTAGCTAATAAAGGGAAGTGGTAATCCTGTAGGAGGCATTGATGCAGTAACAACTGCGATATTTATTACTACCTGGATAGTTATCATAGCTATAACGCCAATTGCTAGCATGGTACCAAACATATCAGGTGCCGTTATTGCTATCCTTACCCCTCTCCATACAAGGATAATAAATAGGATAACAACTATAAGGGCTCCTATAAAGCCTAGCTCCTCGCCAATAATGGCAAATATAAAGTCTGTCTCTGGATAGGGCAGATAGTTAAGCTTTTGTCTACTTTGGGCAATCCCTAAGCCAAATAAGCCACCAGACCCTAGCGAATATAGGGATTGGATTATTTGATAGCCAGTATCTAGTGGATCAGCCCATGGATTAGTAAAACCAACAACCCTATCTATCCTATAGGACTTACTAAACATAAGGGCTAGGCCTGCTGCTACTCCTCCTCCTACACAGAGAAACAACTGCCCTAGGTTGGCCCCAGCAATAAAAAGCATAATAAGGGCTAGCATAACCAGGCTCATGGCAGTACTCATATTTGGCTGTTGTAGTATCAGGACAGTGATAATACCTGTAATTAGCATTACTGGTACTACACCTGTAAAGAACTTTCTAACCCGCCCCTTTTTTCTAGTTGTATAATCAGCAATAAATAGGATTAGGGAAAACTTTGCTACTTCAGAGGGTTGTAAGGATAAACCTCCGATTTCCAGCCACCGCTTGGCATTATTTCTCGGTTCACCTAAGACTAGTACAGCAATCAATAGGCCTATACTGATGACAAGAAAGATAAAGGCGTATTTTTTAAGCCTTCGATAATCAAACCTGGAAGCTAAGAACATACCGACCAGGCCAATGACTGCCCACAAAAGCTGACGTTTGAAAAAATACATGCTGTCACCCATAGCCTGAGCAGACCTATAGTAGCTAGCACTAAAGACCATAACAATACCAATGGAAACCAATATTACAGTTGTGATAAATATGGGGAAATCTATTGGCTTTTTGCTCAGCTTTTTGCTTGGCTTTTTGCT
>DGFG01000089.1:0-20800 GCA_002391555.1 Firmicutes bacterium UBA3906 | reverse complement strand
GCTTTTTGCTTGGCTTTTTGCTCATATGCTACCTCCTTAGCCCCTTGACAGCTTGCTTGAAGACCCTTCCCCTCTCCTCATAATCACTAAACATATCCCAGCTAGCACATGCAGGGGAAAGCAGAACATTGTAGCCTGGTAAGGCCAGGTCATAGGCTACCCTTGCAGCCTCCTGAATGGATGAAGTCCTATGAATATTGGTAAAGCCATGTTTATAAGCAGTATTTGCTATCAGGCCTGCTGTTTGGCCTAGGACGACTAGGGCTACAACCTTGTCGCTAAAGGCCTTTATTAGGTCACTAAAGTCATTTTCCTTGTCAAGCCCACCTGCTATTAGGACAGTAGGTCCATCCATAGCCTCTATGGCCTTTATTGCTGCATCAGGGTTTGTCGCCTTTGAGTCGTTATAAAAGGTAACCCCATCTAGGCTAGCAACTCTCTCTATCCTATGCTCAACTCCAGGGAAGTCCTTTAAACTAGAGGCTATTAGCTCCGCCCCTATGCCCATTAGACCTGCAACTGTTATCGAAGCTAAGGCATTTTCTAGGTTATGGCTACCTGGTATACCTATCTGGTCAACAGAGCAAATTCTCTCCTTGTCCCTGCCGATTCTTGTGTATATTTGATCATTTTCAACCCATGTTCCCTGGTCAAGAATTCTTTTCCTACTAAAGTAATAGACCTGGCCAGGCCCCTCAAGCTTTAGGCTAGACAAAATCTCATCATCTGCATTTAGTACAATATAGTCATCCTTGGTCTGGTTTTTATAAATCCTTTGCTTGATAAGGGCATAATTTTCCATGGTCTTATGCCTGTTTAGATGATCTTCGGTAATATTAAGGATTACTGAAAGTCTGGGTCTAAAGTCATATATAGACTCAAGCTGAAAGCTAGAAAGCTCAACAACAGCAATATCTTCTGCCTTCATTTCCAATACCCTATCAGTAAAGGGTAGGCCTATATTGCCGACTACAAAAGTATTTTTCCCCGCATTATGAAATATTGAGCCCACAAGGGAGGTTGTAGTAGTCTTTCCATTAGTACCTGTAATCCCAATAATAGGAGCCTTACACAAAGTATATGCAAGCTCTACTTCACTCATTACCTTTTTGCCAGCCTGTCTGGCTTTTCTAACAAAATTGGTCTCTAGTGGTATGCCTGGGCTTATAACTAAAAAATCTGCCCTTTCAACAGCCTCATCAGGCTGCCTGCCCAGTATAAATTCGCATTCTATAGAGTCCTTTAGGTCCCTAATAGTAGCTGGGATTTCCTCTTGTTTTTTTATATCACTGACTATAAGCCTAGCCCCTAGACTATACAAAAGCTTTGCAGCTGATACACCACTGCGAGCTAGCCCAACGACCAAGGCAGTCTTACCTTTATACATGAAAATCCCCCTATATATTCATCAATGCAAATAGACATAAAACTGCAGTTGCTATCATAAACATAGAAACTACTTTTGTCTCAGGTAGGCCAGATAGTTCAAAGTGATGGTGGAGGGGAGACATTTTAAAGACTCGTTTTCCTCTGAGCTTAAAGGATAATACCTGGATAATAACAGATAAAGCCTCTGCCATGTATACACCACCAATTAAGGGTAACCAAAGTGGCATCCTTAGTAAAACTGTTAGGGCAGCCACAGCACCACCTAAGGCAAGTGATCCAGTATCACCCATAAAAATCTTGGCCGGATGGCTATTGTATCTTAGAAAGCCTAGACAGGCACCTGTTAGAGCTGCTGAGAAAATAAGCAGGTTACTATAGTTTTCAAGCAAGAATTGACCTGCCCTGTTCTCTAGTGCTAGGATAGCAAAGCTTAATATTATGGTAAATGTTGTAGCCACAATAAGGGTAACACCGGTTGCTAACCCATCTAAGCCATCGGTTAAGTTTACGCTGTTTACTATGCCAACTATTACAAAGATAGTAGCCGGTATATATAGCACCCCTAGATCCCATTCCTTGCCTAGGATGGGGATGACTATACTAGAGCCAATATGGGGGCTAGTATAAGCATAGTAGGCAATAGCAGCAGCAATAAGAGTCTGGCCAATAAGTTTCTGATAGGCCTTTAGCCCCAAGGACCGCTTCTTTACAATATTTATATAGTCATCAACAAAGCCAATAAGACCAAATCCTAGGGTAGATAAGAGGGCAACTAGGGTAAAGCTAAGGTCTCCACTAGCAAAGAAGAGGGTGACTATGATAATTGGAAATATAAATAATAGGCCACCCATTGTAGGTGTGCCAGCCTTTAGCAAGTGGGTCTTTGGCCCATCATCCCTTACATTTTGACCAAACTTTAGCCTTTTGAGCAGGGGTATAAGGATTATGCCCATTATAAGGGTTAACAAAAAGGCTGAAATTATGGTTGCTGCGATAGTTTTCATAGGTCTGTCCTCCCATCCTGAAGAGACATTACTATTTCCTCCATCTGCATTCCACGAGAGCCCTTTACGAGTATCCTGTCACCTTCAGTAAGTATTTCTTTTAACCAAGCAATTATATCATTATTGCTATTGAATTGCATTAGCTTAGTTGGTGACATGCCTTGATTGATTGCTCCTTCAATTGTCCACTTGCCATATTCACCTCTAGTTATCAGTATATCTATTTGTTTTTCTGCCAGGCTAGCACCTACTTGCCTGTGGGCCTCTTGTGAAAAATCGCCTAGCTCTAGCATATCTCCTAATACCGCTATCCTTCTTTGTCCCTTCATAGAGGCCAAAACCCTAAGGGCAGACTCAACTGAGTCTGGGCTGGCATTATAGGAGTCATTTATTATCTTGATGTCATCTCCTATAGTGATTATATTCATCCTCATAGGATCTGTTTTATAGTCAAGTAGGCCCCTTTGTATATGATCTAGTTCTAGGTCAAAAGCCCTAGCTACAGCTATAGCAGCTAGGCTATTGTAGACATTGTGTAGGCCTGGAGCATTTAGTCTTATCCTCTGCCTTTGGCCCTTTACTTTTAGATTATAGGATAGGCCCCTTTCCCCATCTAACTCAATATCCTCAGCCATGTAGTCAGCCTGATTTTTTATGCCAAAGCTTACATGGGGAAAGGTAAAGTCTTTTGCAGCCTGCCTTAATAGGTCATCATCATTATTGATAACAGCAGTACAGGAGTCATCAAAGTTTTCAAACAGCTCAAGCTTGGCCTTTAGGATGTTATCACGGCTTCCTAGCCTTTCTATATGTGATAGGCCTATGTTGGTGATTAGGCCAACCTTTGGTGGCGCTAGTTCAACTAGCCGGCTAATCTCACCTAGGTCGCTCATCCCCATCTCTAGGACTGCAATTTCATGGCTAGAATCCAGATTAAATAGGGTCAGCGGCAGTCCTATTTCATTATTGAAATTTCCTTGGGTCTTTAAGGCCCTAAATTTTTGTGATAGGACCTGGTATATCATGTCCTTGCAGGTTGTTTTTCCAGTGGACCCAGTAACCGCAATGATGTCTGGGTTAAAGATCTTTAAATACCAGCTACTAAGGGTCTGTAGGGCATTTAGGGTATCATTTGTATATACAATATGGGTACCTACTGGCAAGCCTATATTTAGCTCCTGGGTTAGAATGGCTGCAGCTCCCTTAGATACAGCATCTTCAATAAACTTGTGGCCATTAAAATTTTCACCTATTAAAGGTATAAACAAATCTCCAGCCTTTATAGTCCGAGTATCTGTAGATATTCCAGTAATTTTTTCTGCCTTTCCCTGTCGGACTATCCGTCCATCTATGGCCCTAACAATCTCCTCAAGCTTAAGAGGCTTCATCAAACCTTCTCCCTTCCAAGTAAATCAGCAACAATTTCCCTTTCATCAAAGTGTATGGTCCTATCTCCTAGTATTTGATAGGTCTCATGGCCCTTGCCTGCCAGTATCAATAAATCATCCTTTTGGCAGATCCTAAGGCCATAGGCTATCGCCTGTTTCCTGTCCTCAATAATCTCATAGGGGCACTTACTAGCCCTAAGGCCTGGTAATATTTCTTCTATTATGGCCATTGGGTCCTCACTCCTGGGATTATCAGATGTAACTATACAAAAATCTGAATATACACCAGCTATCTTGCCCATTATTGGTCGTTTTGACCGGTCTCTATCTCCTCCGCAGCCAAATAGTAGGATTAGTCTGCCCTTGCTTAGGGCTCTTGCTGTCCTTAGGATGTTCTGAAGTCCATCAGGGGTATGAGCATAGTCGATTATTACTGAGTAATCCGTTTTAGTATCTAATAACTCAAACCTACCAGCTACTGTGCGAACCTTTTCAAGACCTTTTTTAATAGCTTCTATGGACTGGCCTAAACTATATGAGGCTGTAGCTGCTGCTAGACCATTATATACACTAAATAAACCGGGTATCCCCATCCTAATATAAGAACTACTTTTATCTGGTAAACAGAGGGAAAAGCCCACACCCTGAGCATTTAGGTCAATATCTTTAGCATATATATTTGCATCTTTTTCTAGCCCATATGTATAGACCTTGCAGTTTAAATCTTTGAGTATTTGCCTTCCATATTCATCATCTATATTAATAACAGCTCTTTCACTTTGGCTAAAGAGCTTTTTCTTTGACTCTAAGTACTTGTCCAGACTGCCATGGAAATCCAAGTGATCCTGGCTTAGGTTGGTAAAAACTCCAGTCTCAAAACTTAAGCCCTCCACCCTATCAAGTTCTAGTGCATGAGAGGAAACTTCCATCACTACAGCCTTTATATCTTCCCTTGTCATATCTCTAATCATCCTGTTTAGGAGGATAGGATCTGGTGTTGTTCTAACAGCAGGGATGTCCCTGTCTCCTATAATATTTTTAATGGTCCCCACAAGCCCTGCCTTAATGCCTGATCCATCTAAAATAGATTTGATCAAATAAGTGGTTGTAGTCTTGCCATTAGTTCCAGTCACCCCAACTAGGGTCAAGCCCTGGCTTGGTTTACCATAGAAATTGCTGGCTATAGGCCCCAAAGCCCTTCTAGGCTTTTTAACAAATATCTTTGTTATATTATCAGCAAGATTTATGTCCCTGCTAAGAACTAGTGCTCTAGCTCCCTTGCTGATAGCTGCATCTGCGTAGTCATGGCCATCTGACTCTAGCCCCTCTATACAAAAAAACAAGGAGTCTGGGGTTACCTGCCTTGAGTCAAAAGTAAGAGCCTTTATATCTATATCTAGGGGTCCCTCGGTGTGAAGGACCTCTACATCCCTAATAACATCCTTCAATACCATGGTGTATCCTCCCTAATACATGGGCAAATAACTCCCTTGATAGTATTTACAATATATCTACACTATATACCCTTATTCTGGTAGCTCAAAGGTCACCCTTATCTCACTACCAGGCTCCACCATTGTACCTTGAGGAGGATCCTGATCAACTGCCAGACCAGCCCCCTCTATTCTCAATTTAAGGCCTAGGTTAGTTAGTATTGAATTGGCCTCTCTTATTGATCTGTTCTTTAAATCAGGTACTGCCACCATTTCACCTTGATCAGGCTCATGCTGGTGACCATCCGAATTTCCTCCTGGCCTATCCATATATAATAGTACTGTAGTGTTAACCATTACCTCTGCACCAGGCTTTGGCATTTGGTCTACAACTATAGTTCCTGTTTCCTCTGATAGATACTGTAGCCCTGCGGCCTTTAATTCTCTACTTGCTTCGACTAGGTCTTTGCCCCTTACATCAGGTACAAGAACCTTTCTAGTATGAGCCTTGGTCTCATCATCAAATATGGGCTCTACTCCTAAATACCTCAGTGTATCCTCCATAATCATCTTTACATAGGGAGCTGCAACAACAGAACCAAAGTCTACTGCCACCTGAGGCTCATCAACCATAAATAGTACTATAACCTGGGGGTCATCTGCTGGTGCAAAGCCTACAAAGGAGGCTACTACCTTGTCAGGGTCAATACCTCCAGTCTCCTTGTACTTTTGAGCTGTTCCTGTTTTACCTGCAACACGATAGCCAGGTATATATGCATTCTTACCAGAACCCTCATTTACAACAGATAAAAGTATCTCCCTCATTATGGCTGAGTTTTCCTCTGAAATAACTCGGCCTAGCTCTGTAGGCCTGATCTCTTCATAGATCTTTTTTTGTTGATCGTCAAATTCCAGGGCCTTTACCAGGTGGGGTTGCATTAGTTTTCCGCCATTTATAACAGCTGATATCCCAGTTATAAGCTGAAGGGGTGTAACTGAAATGGATTGGCCAAAGCCCATTCTGGCTAGGTCAACATTCTTTACACTGGCTTCAGGCATCAATACTCCTTTTTCTTCGCCTGATATGTCAATGCCGGTTTTTTTACCAAAGCCAAAGGCTTCTATATAGTCGTAGAATTTTTCCCTGCCTAGACTTAGGGCCATATCCATAAAGGCTGGGTTACAGGAGTTTTGCACGGCCTGGCTTAAGTTTTGTGTCCCATGGCCACCGGCCTTCCAACACCTAATCCTCTGACCATCGACAATCTTGTAGCCGGGGTCATGATAGGTAGAGTTTACAGTAGCCACTCCCTCTTCAAGAGCTGCTGCAGTAGTAATGATTTTAAAGGTTGAACCTGGATCTAGGTTATCTTTTACAGAGATATTTTTTATATATTTCTGCATGCCCTCAAAACCTAGGTCTCTAGGTGGGTCATTAGGATCAAAATCTGGCCGATTAGCCATAGCAAGGATCTCCCCTGTATTGGGGTCCATCACTATGGCATATATCTTATTTGCCCTGTAATTATCCATGGCATCATCTACGGCTTTTTCAACAAAGTACTGGATGGTTTGGTCAATAGTTAAGATAAGATTCCAGCCATCTATGGCAGGTACTAAACGTTCTACATTTGTGGGAGTCTCCCTACCGTCTCTATCTGTTTCCACAACAATGTTGCCTGGAATACCCTTTAAGTATTTATCATAATGTAGTTCTAGCCCCTCTTGTCCTAATAGGCCCTGACCAGGCTCAGAATATTTCATGGTAAAGCCTAGTATATGGGAGGCTAGATTTCCATTTGGATAGTATCTTTTAGGTTCCTCTGTAAAGTAAATGCCCTTAATGTTAAGCTTGCGAATCTCATTTGCCTCTTGTCTGCTTATCTGGCGCTTTACCCAGACCTCTGACTGCTTTTTATTGGATATCTTTTTATACAAGGCTTCTTCATCAAGGTCTAAAATTGCTGCTAGCTTGGCTGCTGTGTCCTTGGCGTCTGCTAGCTGGGCAGGACGTACAGCGATGCTATCTGAACTGGCACTTTGGGCCAGGACAACATTTCCTGACCTGTCGTATATTATGCCCCTTTTAGGGTATACGTCTAAAGACCGTGTCCACTGGCTGTAGGCCTTGTTTTGTAGTTCTTTGCCCCACACTAATTGAATATAGCCTACCCTGGCTGACAGTAAAACAAAAACTAAAACTATTGCTACTAAAAAAAAGAGCAACCTTTTTCTACTTCTAACTGTAGGTGCTGACACAGATTACCCTCCCCTAAATAGGATTAATTTAGAAAGCCCAGTATACGCATCCAAAAGCTTTCCTTAGGCTCTTGCTCTTTTACTAGCTCTGTCTTTATGGTTTCCTCAGCCTCAGGTAGTCTAACATACCGAACCTGGTCCTTTTCAGGGTAGTGCATGTTCAGACTGCCCATTGCTTGAAACTCGACGTTTCTCATATCTTGATTGTAAGCTAGTTCTACCTTGAGCCGTTCCTGCTCATCGAGTGTTTTTTGTAGCTCTTTTTCCAGTTCTAGTATCTTGGTGTGATTGTCATTTATACCTGCATACCTGTAAACTACAAGGCAGGCCATGGCAAAGCAGATAAGGACTGTGGCTAGGGCAAGGAGCTTTCTTAGTGTGTTAGGCTTAGCTACTGGTGCAGGCTGCTCTTTTTGTTTTTTCCTTGGCGCAGGCTGCTCTACCCTTGGCTTTTGTATAGGAAAATCATATTCCATTTCCTCTAGGTATGCGTATTTCTCTGCTACTAACAAATCTATTCAACCTCCTTGTAGTTTATGCTTTCTTGTATAGTAGTTAGAGCTTTTTACAGGCTCTAAGTTTTGCACTCCTGGACCGGGGATTTACCTCAATCTCCTCAAGACTTGGGATTACTGGCCTTCTAGTTAGGATCTTTATCTGTGGCCTTTTGCCGCAGATACATACTGGCAGGTCCTTTGGACAGGTACAGGGGTTACTTTCCCTTTTAAAGCTTTGCTTTACTATCCTGTCCTCTAAGGAATGAAAGCTTATTATACATAGCCTTCCATTTGGCTTTAGTAACCTTATGGCATTTTCGATTGCCTTTTCTAAAGAAGCTAGTTCATTATTGACCTCGATCCTTATTGCCTGAAAGACCCTCCGGGCCGGATGGGGCCCACCCTGCCGGGCTGAAGCTGGAACAGCAGCCTTTATAATCTCCACTAGTTGACCTGTAGTTTCAACCGGTCTGTTTTTTACCACAAACTCGGCTATACGCTTGGCCCACCTTTCCTCTCCATAGGTCCAAAAAATCCTTGATAGGTCCTCGACTGAGTAGCTGTTAACTAGATCATAGGCACTGAAGTCTTGGCTTGTATCCATCCTCATGTCCAGCCTTACATCCTCCCTATAGGTAAAACCCCTATCTGTTTCATCAAACTGGTGGGAGGATACTCCTAGGTCCATAATCATCCCGTCTATATGGTCTATGTTCATTTCATCTAGCAGGTCTATCACATCTGCGTTATTGCCGTGAACTGGAATAAAGGCATCCTTAAAGTCCTTTAGTTTCTCGCTTGTAGTCTTGATGGCAGTGGGGTCTCTGTCTATCCCTATCAGTTTACCCTCAGGCCCTATTCTTTTTAGAATCTCTAGGGAGTGGCCACCACCGCCTAGGGTTCCATCTACATATATTCCGCCATAAACAGGCTTTAAATATTCAATAGTCTCCTTTAGCAATACTGGTATATGGTGAAAATCCATTTTTATATTCTCCTTAGTCATTACTCCCTATATGCCCAGCTCTGCCATCTTTTCAAATATCTCATCATACTCCAGCTCAGAGGACTCGTTATAGGACTCCCAAGCCTCCTTGCTCCATATCTCTAGCCTTGAAGAGACTCCGATAATAACTATCTCCTTGTCAAAGCCTGCATGCTCTCTTAGGTTGGCTGGTATAAGGAACCTACCCTGTTTGTCAAGATCACACTCGGCTGCCCCCGCAAAGAAAAAGCGGACAAAGGCTCTGGCATCTCTACTTGTAAGTGGGAGATTGCTTAGCTTTTGCTCTAGCTTGCTCCATTCTTCATTAGGGTATACAAACAGACAATTATCAAGGCCCTTGGTAACTATAAATTTCTCACCAAGGTCATAGCGGAATTTCGCAGGTAATATAAGCCGGCCCTTTGGATCAATTGTATGCTGGTATTCCCCAATGAACATCCTTTTCCACCTCCTCCTCTTCTTTTTGTACCACTTTGCCCCACTTCGCACCACTTTATCTATATATTCTATGCCTGAATAAAAAATCCTCCCACTATTTGAAAAAATAAAAAAATTTTAAAAGAAAAAATTGGCCGCCTAAATCAAGTGTAGGCGGCCCTTATTAGCATTATGGAAAAGATAAAAAAGCCAGGCTCTCCTTATATATAAGCCTGGCTTTAGCTATTCTATTTGTTTTAATTTAAAATCGAGTTTATCACATGATACAAGATGATATTGGGTTTGTCCATAGCTACCCTCAAAGGCGTTTGCTGTGCTAGGACCATGTAGGTGACCATATACCAAATGGCTTGCCTTGTAGTCATTTACTAGTTCTACAAAGCCGCTTGCCTCTCCTCTCTCATCAAAGGGTGGGTAATGTAGCATTACAATAAGCCTGCCCTTTTCCCTGCTCATTTGCCCATGGTCTAGAGAAAGCTTTAGCCTTTGCAGTTCTCTTGTGTATATCCTTTGATCATGGTCAGTAAAACCCCTTGAGCCTGGGAGGGCCCAGCCCCTTGTTCCGCAAATGGTGTAGTTATCTATTGTCACACTGTCATTTTGTATAAGGCTAATGGAAGCTCCTAACTCTTGTCTTAGCCTAGTAATGGATGACCACCAATAATCATGGTTACCCTTTATTAGGACCTTTCTACCTGGCAGCTCTCCGATAGAATCAAGGTCAGGTTTTGCTTGGTCAAAGGTCATAGCCCAGCTAATATCACCCGGTATCAGGACTATATCATCATGGCCTACCCTGGCCTGCCAATCCTCCCTTATCCTAGTCCAATGATCCTTCCACTCTAGGCCGAATATATCCATTGGCTTGTCTACAGCAGCTGAAAGGTGTAGGTCCCCTATCGCAAATACTGCCATCTCCTAACCCTCTGCCTTGTCTTTTTGCATTTCCCCAAGCCTTATGTGTATAAGCCTTTCTACCTCTTCAGCTGAAATATCCTTTTGGTCTATCTTAAGCTCAATATAAGGTGTAGTATTTTTATAGTATTCCTTTAAGGAAAGCGATTTGTTTTTGTATTCAGTGAACCTTTTATTTATAGTTTCTTTATTGTCATCTGCCCTTTGTACAAGCTCTAAGCCGCAGTCAGGACAAGTAGTAATACCCTGCCTAACATGGAATACCTTTTTACAGCTAGGACATACACGTCTACCTAATAGTCTATATAATAAGACCTCTTCAGTAACGTTTAGGTCTAGCACAAAATCTAGCTTTTTACCTTCTTCTGATAGAATTTTATCAAGGGCCTTTGCCTGGGCTGAGGTTCTTGGATAGCCATCAAATATAACCCCTTGCTTAAATTTGGGATTAGATAGGCTGTCCCTTACAACCTTTGTTACTAGCTCATCACTAATAAGCATACCCTGGTTGATAACCTTTACATCCTCATATAAGGGGTGAGTTTTATCCTTTAGTATATCCCTTAGTATATCTCCTGTTGACATGTGACCTATCTTAAATTCTTTTGATAAAAGTCCTGCCTGTGTACCTTTACCGGAACCTGGAGGGCCCAATAAAACTATGTACATGCAAACCCCTCCTTTTAAGCTTTGCAAATTGTTTACCTAGTACATTATATTACCCTGGTACCTATAAAACAAGCCTAAAAGCTAAGCATCCTACTTGTTTCCTGTAAGTACTTAAAGGTGTTTAGAACCATATTGGACTGCTTAGCAGTTACCTTCATAATAGCTGAATCAAGGCCATAGCCCATGGCCATAGCCAAGAAAACTGCGTCAATATTTTCTCTGTCCCTCAGGCCAAAGGATAAGTTTCCAATGCCCAGGCAGGTCTTTACTCCTAAGTCCTTTACCATGGATACTGCCCTTAGGGCTTCTGTATATGCTTTTGGACTATATGCTAGACTTTGAACAACACAATCCACTATTATATTGCGCTTTTCTATTCCATAGGCCTCTGCTTCTCTAACAATTCGGCTGGCTATTTCATATCTCTTTTCTGCTGTATCTGCTACCCCATGGTCATCTATAGTAAGGGCTATTAGGCAGGCTCCATATTTCTTTGCTATGGGGAAAACCTGCTCCATAGAGCTCTCACTACCGTTTACTGAGTTTAGTATGGGTTTGCCATTGTAAATCCTAGCACCTAGCTCTAGTACACTTGGATCTGCACTATCGATTTGCAGGGGAGTATATAGCATTGATTGAATATACTCAATGACCTGCCTTAGGATACCATGCTCCTCTACCCTACCCGTTGCTAGATTAATATCTAATATGTCTGCACCAGCTGCCACCTGTAGCTCAGCTTCATTATAAAGCCTATCAATATCGCCTGATATTATAGCCTCTGTCAAATCCTTTCTACCAGATGGGTTTATATTTTGTCCTATGGCTACAAACTTATCAAACACGACAGTTTTTCTCGAGGAGGCTACAACTGTTTCCCCTGCTACCTGGCGTTTCTTGCTGGTAACTCCAGCTAGCTGCGTCCTTAAAGCCCTTATATAATCAGGTGTGGTGCCACAGCAACCACCTAGCATTTCCACCCCGAGCTCTGCAAGCCTTAGTCCTATCTTGGCAAATTCCTCTGGACCTGTATCGTATCCCTCTCCACCTGCCTTTGGCAATCCTGCATTCGGCTGTAGCAAAATTGGTAGCTGGCTCACTTTAACAAAGTCTTCTACTATAGCTAGGGCTTGCGCAGGTCCTAATGAGCAATTAAGGCCTAGGCCATCAACACCAAGACCCTCTAGGACAGTGATTAAGCTTTCAGGGTCTGTCCCCATTAGAGTTTTACCACTCTTTTCAAAGGTCATAGTACAGATAACAGGTAACTTTGTTTCCTGTTTTGCAGCTAGGACCGCTGCCTTGGCCTCATATAAATCTGACATGGTCTCGATTAAGATAAGGTCCGCACCTGCCTCTTGGCCTATCCTGACTTGGTCTGCAAAAATTTCATAGGCAGCCTCAAAGGTCAAGTCTCCAAAGGGCGCCATAAGCTTGCCTGTTGGCCCAACACATAGAGCTACCTTGGCCCTTGTGCCGGCAGCCCTCTTGGCACAGGCAATTCCTGCTCTAATAACCTGCTCAACTGACAGGCCTGCTTTGGATAGCTTTATGGGATTAGCTCCAAATGTATTGGCTGTAATTACTTGAGAGCCTGCCTCCACATATGCCCTATGTATAGATTCTATTTCTTCTGGGTGGCTTATATTGTATTGCTCGGGTACAATATTTTCACCTATCCCCTTCATCTGAATCATAGTCCCCATAGCTCCATCAAAAATTAGGGGGCCATTAGCACACATAGCTTTTATGTCCATATCTAACACCTCTTTTTCCTTCATTTCTCCTTTTTTCCTATAAGGTCTGCTAACAAATCTTCTGCCTGGTCTATGCTACTTGGTATAGTATCTAGGATGCCCCTTTCCTTTAGCCGATAGAAAAGCTCTGTTAGTATCGGTGGTTCAAGGTTAGCAGCTCTTAGCTGGTCTATCTGGTTAAATACCTCTCCTGGGTCTCCCTTGGTTACAATACGACCATCCCTTATAACATAGATAAGGCTAGCTATTTTAGGTACAATATTGATATCATGGGTTGTCACTATTAGGGTTATCCCATATTCACTGTTTAGCCTATTTAGTAGTTCAACCATCTCGGTCTTGGACTTTGGATCTAGACCGTCAAAGGGTTCATCCATTATCAATAGCTTTGGTTTCATCACAATAGCACCTGCTAGAGCTACCTTTTTCTTTTGCCCACCACTTAGGTAGTGGGGTATCTTTTCAAGCAGGTCTTCTATCTCTAGGCTCCTGGCAACCTCTAACACCCTTTGCTCAACCTCTTTACTAGACAGGCCCTCATTTCTAGCGGTAAAGCCTATATCATCATAGACCCTAGGACCAATTATCTGCTCATCAACATTTTGAAAGACCACTCCTATATCCCTTCTAATGCTAGAAAAGGACTTGTCAGGCTGCTTACCTAAGACCTCTACACTACCCTCAATTGGGCTTAAAAGGCCTAGTATATGTGATAAGAGGGTGGTCTTGCCCGCGCCATTTGGCCCTAGTATTATGACCTTGTCGCCTTGGTTTACAATAAAATCCAGACCACAGAGGCAGACTTCAGTCTTGTCTGGATAGACGTGCTTTATGCACTTTACCTTTACTAGTTGTTCCATTTTATGATCACCCCTGCTAGTATAGCTACTGACATAACTACTAAGGCAATGTCAATGGCCCTTATCTGTCTGTTTTCTCTTGTTAAGGGCAAGCGTCCCTTATAGCCCCTAAGCTTGAATATTTTATACATACGTTCACTCATATCAAAGGAGTGAATCACCATTATTCCTAGCATCCCAGCCATATTCTTGATATTTTTAAATACCCGAATTGGGTGGTAGCCACCTCTTATTTTTACACTCCTAAATAGGCTTGAAAGCTTGTCTAGTAGGATAAATAGAGACCTGTAAGTAAAGATAAAAATGTCTACTATTACTCCGGGTAGTAGGATAGATAATACTGAAAATATATCTACATAGGGAGTGGTTGTTATGAGAAATAGCATAGACATTGCAGCAGCTAGGGCTCTAAGTATAACTGCAATTGCCTCTACTAGAGACTGCTGAATCTTTATTAGAGCAAATACAAGTGAAAAAAACACAGGATAGAGGGCTAGGTGTCCTATTTCTTTTATGTTTGGGCTGGATATAGCAATTAATACTATAGTATATAGTAATATAAGCCCCAGCTTGATGGGGCTGTCAGCTACAATAACTGCTATGAGAATAAGTAGTGCTACAAGTATTTTGCTATGGGGATTGGCTCTATGGATAATAGACTTGCCATTAGCCGCCATATAATCAACAGAGGCTAGGTGCATATACAATCAACTCATTCCACTTTTAATAATCCTTAGGGTCTACTTATAAGGTCCGGTCTAACCCTTGAAAAAAAGCTAACAATTAGGCTCGTTGCAAAGGCTTCAAGGAAAATACCTACTAATAGGATTGCTACAAGGGCAGCCCAGCCCGTTAAACTTAGATAGTTAATTTCCTCTAAAGCTTCGCTAAGGCTCTCCTCATGGTCTGTATGATCGTTGTGATCATTATGGATGTCTGTACTGCTTTCCTCTCCACTATGTATATCTGAGTCATGGCTGTGACCAGGCAGGGCCTCTTGAGGGCCTACAGTAAGAGTAACCACACCAAGCATCAGGCTAGTTGATATGACCAGGGCTATAATAGTTGAGAAAATAGCAGAAAGGCCAGGCTTTAGTCTCCTGGTAAGTAGGTTAAATAGATAATAACCAATTACAGCTTCACTACCAACTATCAGTGTATTTAGGCCAACTACAGTTATGCCACCATGACCAATAAGGGCTAATATAATATTAACAACAAAGACTGCTAAAAAACCAAAGGCAGGTCCAGCCACAATACCAGTTAGGACGGCCAAGCTCAGATGCACAGGTACAATGCCAAGGGGCACGGACATAAATATAAGCATTAGGGCCGCTAGTATACCTATAAAGGGTATCTTTTTTTGTGCCTCATCAATCTTTATAGCCTTTAGTACTATGCCCATTATTAACAGACATAAAAAATATGCCCCTATCCAAATTAGAGGATCCAATATACCATCTGGCAGGTGAATATGGCTCATCATGACCTCCTAAAGTTAGTACTTGTAATTTGAAGTTTATTGTATATAAATTCCTTGTAATTGTCAATTAAAAGCTCTATATGATAGGATCTATAGCCTAAAAGGCCTGCCTATAGTATATCAGTTAATGACCTATATTAACAATCTTATCTTGCTTGCTAATTTATTTTTAATTACTTATACTATAGTAGACAATTGGGGCTTTAGCCAAGCTAGCCTCATATTTATCGAAGGGAGATTAAATGAAGGAAAGTAGACTTAGTAGAATAAAAAAACTCTTTTTAATCTTTTTCAAAATAGGGGCCTTTACCTTTGGCGGAGGCTATGCCATGATACCCTTTATTGAAAAAGAAATTGTAGAGGAAACAGGCTGGATTGAAAGCGAAGATATAGTAGATATTTTTGCTGTTGTTCAGTCAGTACCTGGAGTAATAGCGGTAAACTCTGCAACCTTTGTTGGCTACAGGGTAGCTGGCTTTCTAGGGGCCTTGGCGGCAACCCTAGGAGTTGCCCTGCCCTCCTTTATAATTATTTCTATTATTGCCCTCTTTTTATATAACTTTAGGGACTATCCCCTAGTTAAGGAGGCTATCAAGGGCATAAACATTGGAGTTGTTGCCCTAATGATTTCAGCTGTAGTTAGGCTAGGAAAAAAGAGTGTAAAGAACCCATTTTCATGGATAATATGCATATTGTCCTTTTTTGCCTTAGTCCTCCTAGACATAAGCCCCATTACCGTACTTTTAGTATCTGCTATAGCTGGACTAGCCTACTGCTTTATTAAGAGCAGACGGACCTTGGATACTGCTAGAAAGGAGGGCAAGAAGTGATATTACTTGAACTCTTTCTTACCTTTGCAAAGATCGGTCTATTTACCATAGGCGGTGGCTATGCAATGATACCCCTCATTCAGGAGGAGATAATCAGGCGCAATTGGCTAACCTTAGAGGGTGTAATAGATATATTAGCCATATCAGAGATGACTCCTGGACCCTTTGCTATAAATGCAGCCACCTTTATTGGTATCCAGCAAGCTGGTATACCAGGGGCTATCTTTGCTACTACCGGTGTAATTACCCCCTCTTTTATAATAGTATTACTAGTGGCAAGGTATTTTACTAAATTCAAGGACCACTCCCTAGTACAGGGCCTATTGACCGGCATACGGCCAGCAGTTATCGGCCTTATAGCTACAGCTACCTTTTCTATTATGAAAAGCGTTTTCTCTATAACTGCTTCTAGTATTTTTACATTGGTTAACCTAAAGGGCATTGTTATTTTAGGCCTTGTACTTGTAGGTATCTACAAGCTGAAGATCCACCCAGCCCTTATGATAATAATCTCTGCCATACTAGGCATGCTCTTTTTCACATGGTAGCTTTAGCGCCTCGGAAACTAGCATATAGGGCAAGAGGCTAAACTAAATACATAGTAACTAGACCCTATAAATACAAAAAAGACTGCACCTAGGTTTTTCTATAGCCTAAAGTGCAGTCTTTACTTTTTGGTCTGGCCTTTTCAGTTAATTTCTTAGCCCATTATAACCTCTACCTGGTGCTCCTTGCCATCCTCAAACACAGGTATGATATTACCTTGGATGGGCTTGCCATCAACGGTTACACTCTTAACGCCCTTTTGAACATGGTCGGGGTTTTTGACTTCAATTACATAGTCAGCATTTCTAAAATGCCTTGTGACCTTAAAGCCATCCCAGTCAGCTGGAATACAGGGGTCAACTAGTAGGCCATCAAACTGTGGCCGAACACCAAGTATCCACTGGGATATGGCTACAAAGTTGTATGCTGCAGTACCTGTTAGCCAAGAGTTTTTGGCCTCTCCATGGTTGGCTGCATCCTTGCCAGCTATCATCTGGGAGTAGATGTAGGGCTCAGTCTTGTGGATATGGCTAATATCCTCTAGATAGGCTGGGGCTATCTTTTTGTAGACCTCAAAGGCCCTGTCTCCCCTACCGATAGTCGCCTCTGCCATAGCTATCCAGGGATTATTGTGGCAGAATATGCCTGCGTTCTCCTTGTAGCCTGGTGGATATGAAGAAATCTCACCAAGATTTAGGTAGTATTTTGTGTATGCAGGTTGATTTAGGACTATACCATAGTCTGTATCTAACCTTTCCTTGACAGAGTCTAGCGCCTTTTCTGCTAGGCCCTCCTCTACGCCAATGCCGGCCATTACACAAAAGCCCTGTGGCTCTATAAATATCTGCCCTTCTTCACATTCCTTGCTACCGACCTTGTTACCAAAGGCATCATAGGCCCTTAGGAACCATTCACCATCATAGCCATGCTCTATTACTGCCTTTGTCATCTTTTCTATATGCTTTCCTGCTTCAGCAGCTTCGTCATCACGGCCTAGCTTTTCAAGTAGTTCCTTGTATTCCTTGCCAAAGTTAACAAACATACCTGCTATAAAGACTGATTCTGCTACCCTGCCATCAGGATCACCGTAGGTCTGGAAGGACTCATCCGGTTCCTTGGAAAAACAGTTAAGGTTTAGACAATCGTTCCAGTCAGCACGGCCAATTAAGGGCAGGCCATGGGGTCCTAAGTTGTTTACTACATGGTAAAAGGATCTCTTTAGGTGTTCTAATAGAGTAGCCTTGTTGTTCTCATCATTGTTAAAGGGTACCATCTCATCTAGTATGGAATAGTCACCTGTTTCCCTAACATAGGCAACAGTTGAGGCTATAAGCCACATGGGATCGTCGTTAAAGCCTCCACCTATATCTGCATTACCCCTCTTAGTAAGTGGTTGATACTGGTGATAGGCTCCACCATCCTCAAATTGGATAGCTGCTAGGTCTAGTATCCTCTCCCTTGCCCTTTCTGGTATCTGGTGGACAAAACCAAGTATATCCTGGTTGGAGTCTCTAAAGCCCATACCCCTACCTATACCAGATTCAAAGTAGGATGCGGACCTGGACATATTAAAGGTAACCATGCATTGATAAGGGTTCCATATATTAACCATACGGTTTAGTTTTTCATCATGGCTCTTAAGGGTATATTTAGATAATAAATCAGACCAGTAGGCGTTAAACTCACTTAGGGCAGCCTCTACATCTGCATCTGTCTTGAACTTGTTTATCATTTCATAGGCTCTTTTTTTATTTATTACATTTGGAGCCTGCCATTTTTCTTCTTCTGGGTTTTCAACATAGCCTAGTACAAATATAAGGCTCTTTTCCTCATTAGCTGCCAGATTAAGATTGATATAGTGGGAAGCACAGGGTGCCCAACCCTGGGTAACTGTGTTCTTTGACTTACCTGAGTGTACTACCTCTGGGTTATCAAAGCCATTGTACATGCCCAAAAACTCATCTCTACTAGTGTCAAAGCCATCTATATCAGTATTTACTGAGTAAAAAGCAAAATGATTTCGCCTCTCCCTGTATTCAGTCTTGTGATATATAACTGACCCTTCTAGCTCTACCTCACCGGTATTAAAGTTTCTCTGGAAGTTGGTCATATCATCATAGGCATTCCATAAGCAAAACTCAACAAAGGAGAATAGCTTTATCTGCTTGTCTACCTTTGACTCGTTCTTAACCTTTATATGGTGGATTTCACCGTTAAAGCCTAGGGGTACAAAGAAGAGCTCTGAAACGCTTACGTCATTTCTTTTGCCAGTAATTTTAGTATAGCCTAGGCCATGCCTGCACTCATAAAAATCCAGGTCCTTGTTAACAGGCTTCCAAGATGGTGACCATACGTCCCCATTATCATTTATGTAAAAATACCTGCCACCGTCATCGACTGGCACATTGTTGTAGCGATATCTAAGGATCCTTCTAAGACGGGCATCCTTGTAAAAGCAATAGCCCCCTGCAGTATTTGATACAAGGGAAAAGAGCTTGTCAGTGCCAAGATAGTTTATCCAAGGATAAGGTGTCTTGGGTGTGGTTATTACATACTCTCTGTTATTATCATCAAAAAAACCGTATTTCATATGTAACCCTCCATTTCAAATAATCTAAATCGTTATCGGTATTATATCTTTATTTTAACAATTATTCAATATATCTATTTCTATATTGTCTGTTTTAAAACCTTTTATCCTGATATCAGCTATTAGAACATTAATTCTTGATAGAAAGTCAAAGCTAGTATATAATTTGAAGGATGCTTTTTTGAGAAAGCAGAAAATATAGTTATCTTATGCTGGTTTTGCAATAAAACCTGCATGTCACTGGAGGATTAGTAATGAAGCTTGGAATAGTCGGATTACCAAATGTAGGGAAGTCTACCCTTTTTAATGCCTTGACTAAGGCAGGGGCAGAGTCAGCAAATTATCCCTTCTGTACTATAGAACCAAATATTGGGGTTGTGCCTGTTCCTGATGAACGCCTTTCCCAACTTGCTAAAATTTATAAATCTGAAAGACTGATACCGACCATGGTTGAGTTTTTAGATATAGCTGGTCTAGTTCAAGGCGCCAGCCGGGGTGAGGGCCTAGGAAACAAGTTCCTCTCCCATATCCGCGAAGTTGACGCTATAGTACATGTTGTAAGGTGCTTTGAGGATGATAATATTAGCCATGTAGAGGCTACAATAGACCCAGTAAGAGATATTGAAACCATTAATCTTGAGCTTATCTTTGCTGATATGGAAAGCCTAGAAAAAAGAATAGATAGGACAAGTAAGCTCTTAAAGGGCGATAAAAAGTTTCAGGCAGACCTGGATTTGATGATGAAAATAAAGGAAGGCTTAGAAGAGGGTATACCCGCTAGGAATTTATCCTACACTCCAGAGGAGGCCTTGCTTGTAGACCAAATGTTTTTGCTTTCATCAAAGCCTGTTTTGTATGCGGCCAATATCTCTGAAGACCAGCTTAAAGAGGACATATCTAACTTAAGGCTTGTAAACAGGGTCCAAGAATACGCAAAAGGGGATAATTCAGAGGTACTAGTTATATGTGCCAAGATAGAAGAGGAAATCTCTGAGCTAGATGATGATGAAAAACAGGTCTTTTTACAGGAGCTAGGTATAGCCGAGTCAGGTCTTGACCGCCTTATAAAAAGTTCTTATAGATTGCTTGGCCTTATTAGTTATTTAACTGCAGGGCCCAAGGAGACTAGGGCCTGGACAATAAAGGAGGGCACTAAGGCCCCCCAGGCTGCAGGCAAGATACACACAGATTTTGAAAGGGGCTTTATTAGGGCTGAGGTCATAGGCTATGACCAGCTAATTGAGCTAGGAAGCTATACACTTGCAAAGGAAAAGGGCTTAGTTCGATCAGAGGGTAGGGACTATATTGTCAAGGACGGAGATGTAATCCTATTTAGGTTTAACGTCTAATTTTTATTTAACTGCAGAACGTGGATAAAGCATATTAAGTTCGGAGAAAATACTTATGACCTAACCTACAGTTAGACTTAGTGTTTTCAAAGGACGGTGAATAAAGTGAAAAGGAATATTGGTGACCTAGACGCCTACCTCCGTATCACTGGTGGTTTATCTATGTTGGGAATCGGGATTATCTGCTCTTCAAAGCTTGTAACCTTAATTGGCTCTATGAAGGTTGCAGAAGGGGTTACAAGATACTGCCCGATCATGCATATGCTAGGTATAGACAGCCTGGACTGGGAGCTAAAGACTCACAAGGTAAAGGAGATAGAACTAGCAGATATGGACTAAAAATGGCATCTGACAAGCTTTTGCTTGTTAGCTGCCTTTTTATTTAGT
>DGFG01000020.1 GCA_002391555.1 Firmicutes bacterium UBA3906 | reverse complement strand
GATTTGCAGTCCTCTGCCTTACCGCTTGGCTATGCCGCCTTAATAGTGGAGCGGGAGACGGGATTCGAACCCGCGACATTCGCCTTGGCAAGGCGACGCTCTACCACTGAGCCACTCCCGCATAGTAGATAAGCTAATCCTATCTACCTTTAAAATATTTTCTTGGTGCCTCGGGGCGGAATCGAACCACCGACACGTAGATTTTCAGTCTACTGCTCTACCGACTGAGCTACCGAGGCAAATTGGCGACCCGGAACGGGCTCGAACCGTCGACCTCCAGCGTGACAGGCTGGCATTCTAACCAACTGAACTACCGGGCCAAATGGTGGGAACAATTGGGCTTGAACCAATGACCCCCTGCTTGTAAGGCAGGTGCTCTCCCAGCTGAGCTATGCTCCCATTAAAATGTCACCTCTTTTCGGCGACAAATTAAATTATAGTATATGTATTTTGAAAAGTCAACTACCCATTAGGGCAATTTGTATTTAACTTTTTATAGTGTCAGCATGAAATTTAGCTTTAATAAGCTTAGCCATTGAGCAAAGGCTAACTAGCCTCTATCGCCTCTTACGCAGCTCCTTATATATATCATCTAGGCCAACCTCCTGGTCTACAAGCAGGACTATCAGATGATAGATAAGGTCTGATACCTCGTATATAATCTCGTCTTTTGCCTGATTCTTTGAGGCTATTATTACCTCAGCTGCTTCCTCTCCAACTTTTTTTAGGATCTTGTCTAGACCCTTGTCAAACAAATAGTTGGTATAGGACCCTTGCTTAGGCTTTTCCTTCCGGTCAACTACGACCTCATATAGTTCCTTTAGTATACTAGCGTCAATGCCATAGACCTGGTCTGGAGAAAAGACCTTTTCGCCCTCGTCTACTAGCTCATAGTCATCTCTTACCCTATTAAAAAAACATGAGTATTTGCCTGTATGACAGGCTGCCTTTGTCTGTTTTACCTTTACAAGCAGGGCATCCTTGTCACAATCAAAATACATCTCTTCAATTGCCTGGGTATGGCCAGAACTTTCTCCCTTCATCCAGAGCTTTTGCCGGCTCCTACTCCAAAAATGTGTCTTGCCACTTTTTAGACTTAATTTTATTGCCTCCTGGTTCATATAGGCCAGCATCAAAACCTGTCCTGACTCTACATCCTGAATGATTGCTGGTATCAAACCATCCTTGTCGAATTTTATGGTCCTTATTAGTTCATCCATGGCTTTCATCCATCCTAACTGCTATTGATTTTTCCCTTAGATACTTTTTAACCTCAAAAATACTTAGCTCACCGTAATGAAATAGGCTAGCGGCCAGTACTGCAGAGGCTCCCCCCTCTGTCACAGCTTCAGCAAAATGCTCAAGCCTTCCTGCCCCACCAGATGCAATAACAGGAATGGTTACTGCCTCGGTTACTTGCCTGGTTAGCCTAATATCAAAGCCCATTTTAGTTCCATCAGTGTCCATACTAGTTAGGAGTATTTCTCCAGCCCCTAACTGTTCTAGCTCTTTGGCCCAATCTACCACATCTATGCCTGTATCGGTAGTCCCAGCCCTTGTGTATACATTGTATCCACCATCTGGACGGCTCTTTGCATCAATTGCCACGATTATAGGCTGGCTACCAAATTTCTTGGCTGCCTCCCTGATTAAGCCCGGGTCCTTTATGGCAGCTGAAGCAATAGAAAGCTTGGCTACGCCTGCATCCAAGATCCTCTCAATATCTCCCATACTAGCTATACCCCCTCCAACAATTAAGGGGATACTTATCCTATCTAGAATCCTAGCTACTGTATCAAGTAAAAGTCCCCTGCCTTCAAGGGTGGCAGAAATATCTAAAAAGGTCAGCTCGTCAGCCCCAGCCTGACTATATGCATATGCAGCTTCTACGGGATCTCCTAGATCCTTTATATCGATAAAATTTATACCCTTTACTAAGCGGCCATCCTTAATATCCAGGCAGGGTATAACCCTTATATAGTCCATTTAGCTTCCCCCAATCTTGAGTGCATCTAAAAGTTTAATATCCTGCGTATATAGAGCCTTGCCTACTATTGCTCCTGCCGCACCTATGCTTTTTATCTTACTTAAGTCCTCCAAGGATTTTACACCACCTGAGGCGATTATATCGAGGCCTGTTTTAATGATCATCTCTTGTGTTTCCTCAAGATTTGGTCCCTCTAGCATCCCATCTTTTGCGATATCGGTATAGATAATTGTCCTTACACCTATTTCTTTCATTTTAAGGCCTAGGTCTACAGCAGATATATCCGTTTTTTCCACCCAGCCCCTAATGGCTACTTTTCCCTGGCTGGCATCAATGCCTGCTACTATTCGGTCACCATAGATTGATACAGCTTGGTCTAGTAGCTCTTGGTTTTCCACTATGCTAGTACCTAAAATAATTCTTTGAATCCCATAATCGTCTAATAGCCTTTTGATTTTTGCCATTGATCTAATACCGCCACCTAGCTGAATGGGGATTGAAACAGCCTTGGCCATATTTTTGATAATTTCTTCATTTGGGGACAAGCCATCAAAGGCCCCATCAAGGTCTACAACATGTAAGTACTTGGCACCTTGTCTTTCCCAATCCTTTGCCATTTGTACCGGATCTGTTCCATATACGGTTACATCCTCAGCCCTACCCTGTAGGAGCCGAACCCCCTCGCCTCCCTTTATATCAATTGCAGGAAATATTATCATGGTCTCATCCTTCCAGTATTTATGCTCTTCTTTTTCTTTTTTTGTCTCCAAATAGGACCTTAAGACCCTGGTCCTAATCAAGCAGGCCCTTTGTAGAGGGACTAGCCTCCCAGTCGCTACTGGTCTTGACTGCTTCCTTTAGGCTCCTTGCCAATGCCTTAAAGGCTGCCTCTATCATATGATGTGTATTCCTACCATAAAGGACCCTAATATGGAGAGTAATCCCGCCATGTATAGCAAAGGCCCTAAAAAACTCCTCAAGTAGCTGGGTGTCAAAGTCACCAACCATAGGGGCAAGGTTAGGAAATTCTATATGTAAATAGGGACGGCCAGAAATATCAAGGTTAACAAGTGCTAGGGCCTCATCCATTGGTACATAGGCGGTTCCGTACCTTGATATACCCTTTTTATCTCCTAGAGCCTGGCTAAAGGCCTTGCCTAGCACAATACCCACATCCTCAACGGTGTGGTGTCCATCTACCTCAATATCTCCTTTGGCCTCTACTGACAGGTTAAACCTAGCATGGGCAGCCAGTAGGGTCAGCATATGGTCAAAAAAACCAATGCCAGTACTAATCTCTACATTCCCCTGGCCGTCTAGGTCTATAGCTACAGCTACCCTTGTCTCCTTTGTTGTTCGGTCTGCCTTTCCACTTCGTTTCATTACCAGCCCTCCATATTAGTAATTGCTTCTGCCATACTCCTCAAAATAAACTCATTATCCTTTTTTAGACCAACTGAAATACGTAAATAATCATTTAATAAGGGGTGGCCTAAGAAATGCCTCACCAAGATACCCTTGTCTAGTAGGCCCTTGTATATTGCCTTGCTATCTCCCACCTTGGCTAGGATAAAATTGGCCTTGGATGGATAGGGAAATACCCCCTTTAGTCCAGCAAGTTTTTTAGTTAGGTCCTCTCTAGCCTCTATGATTTCTGCTACCCTTTCCTTGTAAAGGTCTGTATGATCTAGGATAAGCTCAGCAGCCCTTTGAGAAAAGGAGTTTACATTGTAGGGCGGCTTTATCTTGTATATTTGACTAACTAATTCCTTGTTGCTAATTAAATAGCCCACCCTCAGGCCTGCCAAACCATAGGCCTTGGAAAAGGTCCTAAGTACTACTAGGTTGGGAAACATGTTTACCAAGGCTGCCATGGACTGGCCCCAAAACTCATAGTAGGCCTCATCTACAACAATAATTCCCTCATAGCTATTGGCTAGGTTTATGATATCTGCTATCTCCATAACAGAGCCTGCAGGGTTATTTGGACTACAAATATGCAGGACCTTTGGCCTATGTACTTGTATGGCCCTTTTAATCCCGTCTAATGAATACTGAAACCTATCATCTAGTGGATAGTTTATGGGCTTAGCTCCAGCTAGGCTGGCATAGTAGGCTACCATACCAAAGCCTGGAGATGGACAAAGGACCTTGTCCCCATAACCTGCAAAGGCAGTGGATATTATCTGTAATAGCTCATCTGAACCATTGCCAATTAGGATATTATCTCTTTCTAAATTTAGCCTAGAGGCTAGTTTATCCCTTAGCCTATCTGCATTTGTATTGGGATAATACTGGTAGTTGATCCCATTTAATAGGTCACTAGCTAACTGGGATCGGATCTCCAAGGGGAGACCATAGGGACTCTCATTAGCATCTAATTTTAAGATAAAGCTTTGTTGCCTGGCATCATAGGCCTTTATATGCCTAAGGTCCTCCCGTAGATACTCATTAATCATCAACTTTAAACCTCACTTCCACTGAGTTGGCATGAGCTGGCAAGCCCTCCATCCTAGCAAAGTCTGCTACATCCTTATAAATCTTGCTCAAGGCCCCCTTATCATAGGACACTATACTGGATTTTTTCACAAAATCGTCCACACCTAGGGGAGAGAAAAAACGAGCTGTACCGCTAGTTGGGAGTACATGATTGGGACCTGCCATATAGTCTCCCACAGGTTCAGGAGTATAGGGACCTAGGAAAATGGCTCCTGCATGTCTTATCTGGCCTAGTAGCCTCATCGGATCTTTGACCATAAGTTCTAAATGCTCAGGAGCTAGGTCATTTGATAGGATGACTGCCTCTTCTATAGAATCAACAAGGATACAGGCTCCATAGTTAAGTAGGGACTTTTTAATTGTATCTCTTAAAGGCTGTTTCTCCACTTGTCTTTCTAGTTCCTGCATAATGCTATTACAAATATCAATAGAATCTGTTATCAATATTGCAGAGGCCATGATATCATGTTCAGCCTGGGACATTAGGTCTGCTGCTATAAAGGCGGGCTCTGCAGTCTTGTCAGCTATAGCTACAATTTCGCTCGGTCCTGCAATCATATCTATATCAACCTGCCCATAGACCTGTTTTTTGGCTAAGGCAACATAGATATTGCCTGGACCTACTATTTTATCTACCTTTGGTATGGTTTCAGTACCATATGCTAGGGCTGCTACTGCCTGAGCCCCTCCTAGAGTATATATTTCATCTATGCCTGCGATTTTTGCTGCAGCCAGTATTGAAGGGTAGACCTTGCCATCCTCCTTAGGAGGAGAAACCATAACTAGTTCTTTGACTCCTGCTACCCTTGCAGGTATGGCATTCATCAGGACAGATGAGGGGTAGGCTGCCCTACCACCTGGTACATATAGGCCAACCCGGTCCATGGCACTAATCTTTTGACCGAGCAGGACTCCTTGCTCATCAAGGCTAAACCATGATTCCTGCCTCTGCTTACTGTGGTAGGCCTCTATCCTTTGGGCTGCCTTTTCTAGGACTTGGATTAGTCTTTTATCTGTATTATCATAAGCCCTTTGGATTTCCTCTTTAGCTACTCTCATTTTGTCAGGGCTTGGTATATCAATCTTGTCGAATTTGCTAGTAAAGTCTATTAAGGCCCTGTCGCCTTTTTCCCTAACAGCCTTAATGATCTTTAGGACTTGGTCTAATTCCTTTTCAGCCTCAAGCTGGGAAGGGCGACTGAGTATTTCCCTTATTTCCTTTAGGCTCCTGCCCCTACCATCGATTTTTCTAATCATATTACTCCCCCTCCAATAGGTCCTTTAGCCCGTTTATAATCCTTTTAATTTCATTGTGCTTGGTCTTGAGGCTGACTTGATTTACTACCAGCCTAGCACTGATAGGGCAAATCTCCTCTAATACAACTAGCCCATTTTCCACAAGGGTCCTACCACTTTCAACAATGTCTACTATCACATCTGATAGGCCAGTCAAGGGGCCTAGCTCTACAGATCCGTTAAGCTTTATAATCTCAACATTTTCGCCCTTGCTAGCAAAGTAGTTGCGGGTAATATTAGGATATTTGGTAGCTACCCTAGTTTGAGTATTGGTTATACCGCTAGCTTTCCTATTTGCAAATCCAGCAACCGCCAGCCTGCAAGCACCAAATTTCAGGTCTAGCATTTCATAAAGGGGTCTGGCTTCTTCAAGCAGGGTGTCTTTACCTGCAATCCCTATATCCGCTGTCCCATATTCAACATAGGCAGGCACATCACTGGGCTTTACCATAATAAACCTTATAGAATCATTATTTGTAGTAAAGATAAGCTTTCTTGACTTGCCCCTTAACTGCTTGCAATCAATGCCTATCTTTTCTAATAGGTCTAGTGCATGGTCTGCTAGCCTACCCTTTGCCAAGGCTATGGTAATCATAAAAAGAACCTCCCCTTACAGTCTGTACTCATTTATTTGACCATTCTTGTATTTTATAACTTTCCCGATACCCTTTTTTATAGCATATTCACTGGCTGTAGGTCCCCCGCCATCAGCTAGGAAAATCTCCACCCTCTGACCCTTGCTCCTTAAGTCCTTGGCCAAATCATAGCCACCATTGTCTACCATAGGATCAAAGACAAGGAGGATGTCTGTAGCAGGGGGCGACTCTAGTCCCTTTTGCCTTTCTAGGGCAAGGAGGAGTCTCCTTGTTTCAAGTGCAAAGCCTGTTGCAGGCAGGTTAAGCCCAAACTCTGATACTAGGGTGTCATACCTACCACCACTACATATGGGATAGCCCATGTCTTTTATCATGCCTCTGAAGATTATACCTGTGTAGTAGTTAGGACTATGGACCATACCTAAATCTATGGCAATATAGTCTGACAGACCATAGTTACTTAGCATCCTACATACCCTGTCTCTTATACACATCT
>DGFG01000066.1:4905-9601 GCA_002391555.1 Firmicutes bacterium UBA3906 | reverse complement strand
AACCTATCAATAACCCAGACCTTTAACCGTACCATTAATACAACTGTAGCCTTTTTGATTAGTGTGCTGATGATTTTTATATTAGCTAGTGCTAATAGCTTAGATTCTATTCAGCATTTTGCACTACCTATGGGGATAGGAGCCTTAAGTGGTCTATATTCCTCTGTATTATTAACAGGACCCTTCTGGGCCCTTTGGAATAACAAAATGGGCAAAAAGAAAAGAAGGACTGTCTAAGAAACATCCATTTAATTTATATATCAAGCATCTTAAGTATATTAGGGATCCTTTAAAGGGTCCCTTATTTTCTAGATAGGCGAGAGTTACTTTTTGTAATTATGCTTTAGTAGAGGCTAGCTAGGTCCAAGAAAGCTACAAATAATCGAATAGACATTCGCATAAAAAGTATATATAATTAGATAAAGAAACTGACTATTACTATGAGACCTAATCAGCTTTATGGGCCAGACTAATAGATTTTACAAGGGGTATGTCAATGAATATCGATCAAATGGTTGACCAGCTAAAAAATAATAGAGATTTTATGGCTAATGTTACTCACTGGGAGGAAATCCAGCCAAAGGAAGCCTCCTATGGGCCCTTTCCTGATAGCCTAAGTCCAGAGCTCATAAGGGTCTTGGCTGACAAGGGCATTAGCCGCCTATACTCTCATCAAGCTAAAGCCATAGAACTAGCTGGCAGAGGCAAAAACCTTGTGGTTGTAACACCAACAGCATCAGGCAAGACTCTATGCTACAACCTGCCGGTGGTTAATACTATTTTAAACAACGACGACGCCAGGGCCCTATACCTGTTCCCAACAAAGGCCTTATCCCAGGACCAGGTCTCTGAGCTACATGAAATGCTATCCCGGCTTGACCACCCTATCAAGTCCTATACCTATGATGGAGATACACCAGTTACAGCCCGCAAGGCGATCAGGCAAGCTGGCCATATAGTGGTTACCAACCCTGATATGCTACACTCGGGTATCATGCCCCATCATACCAAATGGGTAAAGCTATTTGAAAATTTAAAATATGTTGTAATAGATGAAATCCATACCTATAGAGGGGTATTTGGTAGCCATATGGCCAATGTAATTCGAAGGCTAAAGCGGATATGTAGTTTTTACGGGTCCAATCCCCAATTTATTTGTTGCTCAGCAACCATAGCCAATCCCAAAGAGTTGACAGAACGGATAATAGGCCAGGAGACTGAGCTTGTTGATGAAAGTGGAGCCCCCTCTGGGAGAAAGCACCTGGTATTTTACAATCCTCCGCTAGTAAATAGGCAACTTGGCATTAGAAAGAGCTCAACTCTAGAGTCAAGAAAGCTTGCTTCGAGCTTTTTACAAAATGGTATCCAGACCATAGTCTTTGCCAGGAGCAGGCTCCTAGTAGAGGTCCTAGTTACCTATTTAAAGCAGCTAGTTAGGGACAAGCTTGGAAAGTCCAATAGTGTTAGGGGCTATCGGGGAGGCTATCTTCCAAACCAACGGCGAGAAATCGAAAGGGGACTAAGGGATGGCTCTATCATGGGAGTGATTAGTACCAATGCCCTAGAGCTGGGTATCGATATAGGCCATCTCCAGACCTGTATAATGTGTGGTTATCCAGGCACCATAGCTAGTAGTTGGCAGCAGGCAGGTAGGGCAGGTAGAAGGCAGGAAACAGCTATCGCTATCATGGTGGCTAGTAGCAATCCCCTTGACCAATATATCATACAGCATCCAGAGTACTTCTTAAAAGCCAGCCCTGAGATGGGCCTTATCAATCCAAACAACCTATATATCCTTATGTCTCATATCAAATGCGCTGCCTTTGAGCTTCCCTTTGAGGATGGCGAAGACTTTGGTGTAGATAGCCTACAGGGTATTTTGGAGTATTTAGAGGAGGAAAAGGTACTCAGGCATGTCGGCAGCAGGTGGCATTGGATGACGGACGCTTTCCCGGCAAATGCAGTTAGCCTAAGGAGTGCAGCCGATGAAAACTTTATAATAATCGATATAACTTTTGCCAAGCACAGGGTTATAGGTGAGCTAGATAGGTTTGCTGCCCCCATGTTCTTACATGAGGAGGCAATATATATCCATGAAGGCGACCAATACCAGGTAGAAAAGCTAGATTTCGAAGAGAAAAAGGCCTATGTCCGTAGGGTAGACGTAGATTACTATACAGATGCTAACCTTGCTGTAAATCTAAAGGTGCTAGAGGTCTTTGATTCCCAGTCAGATGATAGGATAGGAAAGGGCTGGGGGGAGGTCATGGTTACTGCCCTTGTAACAATGTTTAAAAAGATAAAGTTTGACAGCCATGAAAATCTAGGCTGGGGCCAGGTGAGGCTACCTGAACTGGATATGCATACAACAGCCTATTGGCTAACTTTAGAGCAAGAAAGGCCCTTTGGGATCAATAGTCAAGACGACCTGCAAAATGCCTTAGTAGGAATAGCCAATGTACTAGGCCAGATTGCACCAATTTATCTTATGTGCGACCCTAAGGATATAAATGTCATCTACCAGGTAAAGTCGCCTTTTACGCAAAAGCCTACAATATTTATATATGATAGTAGCCCTGGAGGGGTGGGCTTTAGTGAAAAGCTATTCAATATACACCTAGACCTATTTGAAAAGGCCTATGAGATAATAGATAGGTGTAGCTGTGATGCTGGCTGCCCTAGCTGTGTAGGACCTGCTGCAGAAGTTTCCCAGCAGGGCAAGGAGTTAGCGCTTAAAGTACTAGGAGGGATACTAAATGATATCCAACCTCAAGGCCAAGCTGAGGACAATCTCCTCAAACTCCCCTTCAAGTAGTAAGACTGGACCTATCCAGGGAGAGCTTGATAGGGGAGACTTAGGTGGATCTATTATAGAGGGGGCCTCAGGCTCCTTTGTCTTAAAGACCACTAGCTATAGTCTAGCTACTAGCTATGGAGATGTATGCCTTGATAGGCTTAAAAGTCTTGACCTATCGGATAGCCAGTGGTGGACTAGGCTAGACCAGGATATAGATACAAGGGATATTGTATTTCTTGACACAGAAACCACAGGCTTGGCAGGAGGCACAGGGACACTAGCCTTTCTAGTAGGCATTGGCTATCTAAAAGGAGACCGGCTAGTTGTTAGGCAGTATCTAGCAAGGGATTTTGATGAAGAGCTTCCCATGTTAGAGGCGGTAACTAAAGAATTAAGCAACTTTAAGATCCTAGTAACCTTTAACGGTAAATCCTTTGATTGGCCACTGCTTGAGAGTAGATTAGTCTATTCAAGACTAAGGCCTATTGCTTGGGAGGACAGCCATCTTGACCTGCTTTATATAGCAAGACGTTTATGGGGCAGAAAGCTTAAGACCTGCTCCTTAACATCCCTAGAGGAAAATGTCCTCAGCCACTATAGGACCGGTGACATACCTGGCTATATGGTACCTGAGATATATAGGGCCTATCTTGAGACTAGAAGGCCTACAGATATGCTAGCCGTTATGGACCATAATCAGTCCGATATCCTTGCAATGGCAGCTTTACTTATTCATATTGGAGGGCTTTTCAAAGACCCTATAAAAAGCTGTGATGCCTGGGAGTTATTTGGGGTTGCCAGGGACCTAGAAAGGTCACTTAGGCTTGATCAGGCCTGTGACTGCTACAAGTATTGCATTAAGGGGGCAAAGGACAGTAACTTACAGCTTCAGGCAAAAAAGCAGCTGGCCTATCTACTAAAGAGGTACAAGGGTCCTGAGGCGGCCCTGGGCCTATGGAGGCTTATGGCAGATGAGGAAAGTGGTCAGTTAATATTCCCCTTAATTGAAATGGCAAAGTACTTAGAGCATAGGGAAAAGGATTTTGATACCGCTCTCTTATATACAAAAAGGGCATTAGAGATCTTAGACAAGGGTCTAGCTGGCTATTCAGCTCGAATAAAAGACGACCTAATAAAGCGAAAAAACAGGCTACTTAAAAAGAAGAAAGGAAGGGAAAGAAATGGGACTTATAGGAGGATTGTATAGCCTTCTAGGCTATATTAACCATAGTAAAGGCAATTTAGATAAGGCAGAAAAACTCTACAATAAAGCTATGGACAGGGATTCACTCAAAGCAAACCACCAAATGTCTTATGGGGTGCTCTTACTTAAAAAGGGAGACTTTGAAAGGGCAAAAAAGGTTTTCGAAGGCCTACTAATATTTAGTTCTGACAAGCCAATGATAAAAAACTCAGCCAAGATAAACCAATCCATAGTATATTGGAAGCTTGGTGACCTAGATACTGCCCTTGAGATGATACAAGAGGTCCACAATAAACTTAAAAATACAAGGACCTATGCCCTACTAGGCTACTTATTAATAGAGGCAGGTGACCTAGACAAGGCCCTAGCCTTTAATCTAGAGGCCTATGACTATGATGATACAGATGCAGAGCTTATAGATAACCTGGCCCAGACCTATTATAGGCTAGGTGACAAGGAAAATGCGCTAAAGTACTTTAAACTAGCTGAAGAAGAAAACCCTGATCAGATTTCAACCCTCTATCATCTAGGATGCCTCTACCAAGAAAAAGGTGACCTAGAGGGGGCAAGGGAGATGTTTAATAGGGCCCTAGAAAGAGATATATCAGCCATAAGCTCAATTAGCCGGAGTCAGATAGAGGAGAGGCTAGCTTCTTTAGCTTAAAGACTTTATTTATCTAGCCTCAGTTGTCTTG
>DGFG01000066.1:0-4702 GCA_002391555.1 Firmicutes bacterium UBA3906 | reverse complement strand
GCCTCAGTTGTCTTGACTCCAATTGTCTTGACCCCAATTGTCTTGACCCCAATTATTGTTGTTTAAGTTATCATCATCCTCTTCATCATTGCCCCTACCTGGGAACAACCAATCCCAAAAGTCTCCAAAGCCCGGACGAGGAATCTGTACTGATATAGGATTAGTAGGGTTACCTTCAACGGGCTTGCCATCTTGCTTCATTTCTTTATGGATAGGTACAATGTAGTATTGATAGGTCTTGCCCTTTTCTACCTGGTAATCTATCCAGTTTACAGGGTCTAAATTGCCACTATCTATCCTGTGGACTGCTATTGCTTCATGACCCTCTTCAGCACGCATTATAGCGTAAATGGCAAATTCATCAGCAGGAGTAAAGGAAACAAGCGGGAAGTTCTGGTCATTTAAACTTACATTAAAATTATAGGGAGTAGAGGGAACCACCCAATATTCTGACTGTTCTGTAGGTACTGTATCTCTTTTAAAATATTCCTTGACTATATAGTCCTTCGGAGTAAGGGGGGAGGCCAGGAGGACCTTTTTTTCCTCCTCTAGGGCTCTTTTATCAAGGTTTACCTCCACAACCCCAAGGGGCTTTACAAAGTCAGGCGGTGTTTTCCCATCATAGATAAAGTCAAACACATTTCTAGCTATAATAGTAGGATGGGCACCACCATATGCATCTGAAGGTAGGTAATCCTCTGTTGTTCTTCTGTCAAATCCCATCCAAACAGACAGGGTGTATTCTGGGTTGTAGGCGACTACCCAAGAATGGTTTATACCCCTTATATTTTTATATTCAGCTGTGTCGGGTAGCTCTACTGTACCAGTTTTAGCTGCTAGCTTTAATCCATCAAGCCTATATGCAGTCCCCCTTTTACCTGATGGGCCTGCTTGGGTCGCAGACTGCAGCATACTATTTATTAAAAAGGCTGTATCTTCGGTAATTACTTGCCTTTTATTGGGCTTGGCCTCATATAGGATCCTGCCCTGACTATCAAGGATACGTCTTATGGTTGTGTAATCCTTATAGGCACCCCTATCACCTAGGCTCGCAAATGCTCTAGCTAACTCTATGGGACTAGTGCCTATCTCCATGGCACCTAAGGCTAGGGCTAAATGGTTGTCCTCCTCTTTAAAGCTTATCCCCATGTTTTGAGCAAAGGCCTTTCCTTGGGACACACCCACTTCTTGAAATATCTTAACTGCAGGGATGTTTATAGACCTTGCCAAGGCAGACCGTATAGTCATAGGCCCTTCAAAGGTTTTGCTAGAATTATTGGGAGAGTAGTTATTAATGTTAATCTTCTCATCCACAATAAAGTCTGCAGGTGTATATAGGTTCAGCTCTATGGCTGGAGTATAAACAAGCAAAGGTTTTATGACTGAACCAGGTGGTTGAGGCTCTAAAGCCCTATTTAATACTCCCCTTTGGCCCTCTGGATAGGTCCTTCCTCCTGCAATGGCCCGCACCTCTCCTGTAGAAGTATCTAGTATGACAAGGGCAGACTCACTAGTCTTACCTGAGGCTGGGCTTTTTGGAAAGAGCTCTTCCTTTTTATAGAGGTCTTCTACATAGTCCTGTAATGGACTTTCTAAGCTCGTGTATATCCGGTATCCTGAGGTATATAGTTCCTCCTGTCCAACACCTAGGATACTTGCAGCTTCCTTAATCACCATATCCATAAAATAGCCATGAACATAGTCTGGTTTAGTCTTTTCAGCAAAGACTAATTCTTCTTCCTTGGCCTTTTGACCCTCTTGCTCACTTAATTTACCGTTTTTGACCATGAGGTCTATAATCAGGTCCTTTCTTTCTAGGGACCTGTTTAAATCCTTAAAGGGTGAATTTCTATGGGGGTTCTTAATTATCCCAGTTAGTAGGGCACCTTCAGCGACAGAAAGCTCACTAACTGTTTTATTAAAATAGGTCTTGGCTGCAGCCTCTATACCATAGGCTCCTTCTGCAAAATAAATAGTATTTAAATACATCTCTAGAATCTGGTCCTTGGAGTACCTTTTTTCTAGCTGCCAGGCTAGGAAAACCTCCTTTACCTTGCGGTCTATTGTTTGCTCTTGAGTGAGGATGGTATTTCTTATGACCTGCTGGGTAATTGTGCCCCCACCAGCTACTATGGCTCTTGCCTTGATATTTTGATACAAAGACCCAAATATCCTTTTTATATCAAAGCCAGGGTGGCTCCTAAACCTGATGTCTTCAGCAGCAATAAATGCTTCTTGGACATGGATAGGGATACTGCTCAAGGGTACCTCAATCCTATTTTCTGCGCCGTGGATTGATGAAATAATTGTATCTTCCTTGTCATAGACAAAGGTAGTAAGCTGGTAGTCATCGAGTGCATCTGGGTCAAACTCATCTAGGACCCCAAGTATTGTGTATAGGTAAATGGATATAGCTATGCCTGCTACAGCACCAAGAAAAACAAAGGTCAATAGGGTTTTTTTGAATATGGACTTATAGGACTTCTTTTTCTTTTTATGCTTGCTCTTTTTGCTATCCATTCTTGATCTTTTTTTGGAATTAGGCATTTAAAACACCTACCTTAAATAATGGTATATTTTATCATTCCCATTAGCCTTATCTACTAAACAAGTTTGTATTATATCATATTTTATATCTAGGAGTGGACTTATATTACTATTTGCTGTACAATGTATATATTATGTAAACTAGAGAGGAGGCTGCTAATATGAAAAACAGGAAGGCCATCTACCTAATTATCCTTGCTGTTATAGTGCTTGTGGTAGGTCTAGCTCTTTATAACCACTATAAGCAAGATAAAGTGCAGCCTATATCATATAATGAGTTTATAAGTGCTGTAGAAAACGGCAGGGTGGATAGTCTAGTCTTAGATGACAGCGATATTCTAAGGGGTAAATACAAGGATGGTAGCAGTTTTGTAACAGATAACCCCAGAAAGGATGGCTTTAAGGAAGACCTCCTTGTCCATGATATAAGGGTAAGCGAAACAAGTAGCCAAATGCAATTTGATAAATTAACTGGCCTGCTTTTGACCCTCGCCTTGTTTGCTTTTGTAGCTATTAGCCTTAAAAAGAAAGAAAAACAGGCCCAAGGCCAGCTTGCAAAGACTGCCCTAGTTAGCCCTGAGGAAAGGGTAAAGACTAGCTTTGATAGTATAGCTGGAAACGAAGAAGCAAAGGCAAGCATGCAGGAGATGGTAGATTTTATAAAGAACCCAGAAAAGTACACCCGTTATGGGGCTCGTCTGCCAAGGGGAGTTATCCTTTATGGGTCACCTGGTACTGGCAAAACCCTAATGGCAAAGGCTGTTGCAGGTGAAGCGGGAGTACCCTTTTTTGCAGTCTCAGGTGCTGACTTTGTCCAAGTCTATGTTGGTGTAGGTGCAGGCAGGATACGGGACCTCTTTAAAAAGGCTAGGGAATATGGCAAGTGCGTGATATTTATAGATGAGATAGATGCTCTCGGTAAAAAGAGGGACCAGGGTCCAAATGGAAGTAGCAATGACGAACGAGACCAGACCCTAAATGCCCTACTAGCGGAAATGTCAGGTTTTAATGAAAGCGAAGGCATAGTAGTTATAGCTGCAACAAACAGGCTAGATACCCTAGATGAGGCCCTTCTAAGACCTGGTAGATTTGATAGGCATATTGAAATAGGATTGCCTGATATAAATAGTAGGCGAAAGATTTTAGAACTTCATTCAAGGAACAAGCCCCTAGATGAGTCAGTAGATCTTGACAATCTGGCCTATCAGACTGTTTATTTTAGTGGTGCCAAGCTAGAGAGCCTCCTAAATGAGGCGGCAATCTATGCTGCTAAAAGGGACCAGGGGTCAATAGATAAAAGGGATATTGATAAGGCCTTTTATACAATAATTGCAGGTGCAGAGAAAAAGGATAGATCAGCCATTGCTGAAAGGGATAGGAGAGTTACTGCCTATCATGAGGCAGGTCATGCTCTAGTTACTAGCCTAATAGCCCCAGAAAACAAGGTTACCAAGGTGACTATAATACCTAGCACTAAGGGGGCAGGAGGCTTTAGTATGAACATACCTCCAGACAGGATGTACCATAGGAAAATTGATATGGAAAATGCAATAAAGATAGCACTTGCAGGAAGGGCTGCAGAAGAACTAGTATTTGGACCTGACAGGGTTACTACAGGTGCATCAAATGATATAGAAAGGGCAACTGGAATACTAGTTGACATGGTCCGCCGCTTTGGTATGAGTGAAAAGTCTGGCCTCTTAAACTATGATGTGCTATATCAAAATGGATTTAATCAGCCACAAAGCTGTACTAGCGAGGACTTAAAAAAGACCATGGATGACCTTTATAGAAAAGTTACAGGCTTAATTGAGGACAATATCCATCTACTAAAGGCTATAGCTGAAAATCTACTCCTTAGAGAAACACTAGAAGAAAAGGACCTAAAGCTTATAATGGAAGCATCTTAAAAAAAGGCTTATAATTAGCTAATAAAACCCTTTATATTAATAAAAGAGAACCAACTTGCTCTGCCTTAGGCCATAGCCCAACCTATATAAGTATGCTAAATTAAGAGCAATCAAAGCTCAAACTACCGTCAAACAAGCCTATAGGCTAAGACCAATACTAAGAGACTAATAGCAATCACACTTAATAGTGAACTACTTAGATGAAGGCAGGGATTGCTTATAAATTAATAATAAAGAGCTAAAAC
>DGFG01000134.1:11275-36390 GCA_002391555.1 Firmicutes bacterium UBA3906 | reverse complement strand
AATTATCTAACAACTATAAAGGGTGGCAGTCAACTACTAGAGCGGATTGCAAAGGATGAACCAGTTAAAAAAATAGCTAAAAAAATCGACTATGCTACCAATGAGGTCAATAGGATCATAGGCGGCTTTTTGCTCCTGTCTCGTCCTAAATCTAGTGTTTACAGAGAAACTTCGTTAAATGAACTCTTAGAGTCTTTGCTGCCCCTACTTGAGACTTCAACCTTTATGAGTAATATTAAGATAAACCTTGAGCTTTGTAATGACGAGTGCAATATCCTGTGTGAGCAAATACAAATCAAACAGGTCATATTGAATATGGCTAAAAATGGTGTGGAGGCTATGTCAGGCTTAAGTAACCAGCTTTTAAGAATAAAGACAAGCTTTTTGCCTGAGCAAAGGCAAATGCTTGTAAGTATAAAAGATACAGGAGCTGGTATAGCAGAAGATGATATAGGCAAGCTTGACAAGCCCTTTTTTACCACCAAGGAAGGCGGAACAGGTCTAGGCCTTAATGTCTCCTATCGTATTATTGAGGAGCATGGGGGAAGGATTGAAGTTGAAAGTGAGCCTAAGAAAGGAACAGAGTTTAAAATCTTTCTACCCTGTGCTAGAGCCCATGGTCACTAGTAAAGCCTTTGCAAGAAGGCTAAAGAAATGCTCATTGCAGCAGAAGAGGGGCTAAGGCTTTGAACTGCCCCTTGTGTTGAAAAAATTAAACACAAGTTAATTAGACAATCTATTTTCTGTTAACATATGACTAGCATGTCTGAATACAATACAAAAAAATGGCAAGAACCTGTATTGTAACAAAGCTCCTCTTGTGCTATTATAATAGTTTGTTAAGACTATAGAAAAGAGGAGTTTTTGTGATAAGACGAGAGGATATTAGAAATATAGCCATAATTGCCCATGTAGACCATGGGAAGACCACACTAGTAGACCAGATGCTAAGGCAAAGTGGTGTTTTTCGTGTCAACCAAGAGCTTGAGGATAGGGTTATGGATTCAAATGACCTAGAGAAGGAGAGGGGTATTACCATCCTATCTAAAAATACAGCTGTAGAGTACAAGGGTCACAAGATCAATATTATAGATACACCAGGGCACGCTGACTTTAGTGGTGAGGTTGAGAGGGTCCTAAAAATGGTTGACGGGGTATTGCTATTAGTAGATGCCTTTGAAGGTCCTATGCCCCAAACAAAGTTTGTACTTAAAAAGGCACTAGATTTAAAGCACCCTGTTATTGTGGTTATTAACAAGATAGATAGGCCAGGAGCTAGGCCAGAGGAGGTAATCGATGACCTATTAGACCTTTTCATAGAGTTAGAGGCAGATGAGAGCCAGCTCGATTGCCCCTTTGTTTATAGCTCTGCCAAGCTAGGAACAGCCTCCTTGGATGTAAATGTTGAGGGCAAGGATATGCAGCCCCTATTTGATACTATACTAGAGCAGATTCCACCACCAGTTGGCGAGGCGGACAAGCCATTACAGATCCTAGTATCGACAATTGACTACAATGAGTATGTCGGTAGGATAGCCATAGGCAAGGTTGAACGCGGTAGGATATTACAAGGTCAGGAAGCCCTCTTGTGCAACTTAGGCGGCAGTGAGTTAAGGGTAAAGATCAGCAACCTTTATCAGTTTGAGGGCCTAAAAAGGGTCCCTGTAAATGAAGCAAGAATTGGAGATATAGTAGCTGTATCGGGTGTTGAGGGAATAAATATTGGAGATACTATTTGTCATGTAGACCATCCAGAGCCACTGCCCTTTGTTAATATATCTGCTCCTACAATCTCTATGACCTTTTCTGTAAACACTAGCCCCTTTGCAGGCAAGGAAGGTAAGTATGTAACCTCTAGAAACCTTAGGGAAAGGCTTTTTAAGGAGGTTTACACTGACGTAAGTCTAAGAGTTGAGGAGACTGACTCCACAGACGCCTTTAAGGTGTCTGGCAGGGGGGAGCTCCACCTGTCCATCCTCATAGAAACCATGCGAAGGCAGGGCTATGAGTTTCAGGTATCAAAGCCAAGTGTAATCTACAAGGAGATAGATGGTAAAGTCTACGAGCCTATGGAGCTTGCATCGGTAGAGGTGCCGGAGGAATACTCTGGTACTGTAATAGAAAAGCTAGGAGCCCGCAAGGGTGAGTTAGTAAAAATGACTTCTGGCACTGCCGGCCATGTTCGCATGGAGTTTTCTATCCCTGCTAGGGGCCTTTTTGGCTACCGGTCAGAGTTTCTAACCGATACTAGGGGAGAAGGGATTCTAAATACTATCTTTGACGACTACAAGCCGTACAAGGGTGATATTGAAACTAGGGAAACAGGCTCAATTATAGCCTTTGAGTCAGGGGAAGCAACTAGCTATGGTATTTACAATGCCCAAAACAGGGGACAGATTTTTATAGAACCTGGTGCAATGGTGTATGAAGGCATGATTGTTGGGGAAAATAGCCGTAGTGTGGATATAGAGGTGAATGTTTGCAGAAAGAAGCATGTTACAAACATTAGGGCTGCAGGCTCTGATGAGGCCATGAGGCTAGTACCTGCAAAAAAGCTGAGTCTTGAACAGGCACTAGAGTTTATAAGTGATGATGAACTAGTAGAAATAACCCCTCAAAGTATCAGACTTAGAAAGAAGATATTAAATCTGGCTCAAAGAAAAAGGCAGGGAAAAAAGAAGGCTGATTAATAAAGTAACAAGCTTTGGCAAATATAGATTTGCTTTTTAGCGAATTCTACTATGGAAACCTGTTTTTTATTGTGCTATAATCATAGTAGGAAGACCCTTTTTAATAATGAATAGGGAGGCGGTTGATTTGATAAAGCTTGTCATCGGTCAAAAGGGGACCGGAAAAACCAGAAGGATGATTGAGATGGCGAATGCTGCGCTAAAGGAATCAAAGGGCGAGATTGTGTTTGTAAACGGAGAAAATCGTCGGATGATTGACCTGAAGCACCAGATTCGCTTTATTAATGTTAAGGAGTTTCAGATAAAGGACCTAAAAGTATTTTACGGATTCTTAGCTGGTATGATTTCTAGAGACTACGACACAGAGTACATATATATTGACGGACTGCTGGATATTATAGATGATGACTTAAGTGATATTGAACAATTCATGTTCCAAGTAAAAAGGCTGTCCGATAAATTTAAAATAAACTTTATCATAACTATGAACGGTAATCCTGACAATGTGCCTGCCTTTTTAGAACAATATATAGCTTAGTTAAAAACGTAAACAAGGCCGAGGATTCAGCCTCGGCTTTTTTAATGAATAAAACCGCCTTTTAAAGCAAGAATAATATCAGGTCCCCCTTTTATTGGGTGGACTTATTTTTTTATTGAAGACAGGGTGTCCTTGGGATATAATGTATTAGAGTAGCAAGAAAAAACTACCCAGTAAATGGAGAATGAATAGGCATGTTATATGAGAGTACAAGAGAAAAGAAAAATGTATTAGGAGCAATGGAGGCCATCAAACAAGGGATATCTCCAGATGGAGGTCTTTTTGTTCCACAGACCATACCAGCTGTTTTGATAAAGGACCTAGCCTCCCTTGTAAGAGCGGACTATAGAGAGAGGGCAAAGTTTATCCTCAATTTATACCTAACAGATTTTAAAAAGGAGGATATAAACAACAGTGTCCAGGCAGCTTATAATGAAAAAAGCTTTCAGTCACCAGATATTGCACCTTTAGAACCACTAGCTGATAACCTACATACTTTAGAGCTTTGGCATGGGCCAACTGCTGCCTTCAAGGATATGGCCCTCCAGCTACTACCCCATCTTATGACCAGGGCTATTATAAATACAAATGAAGACAAGGAAATAGTAATCCTAACAGCCACATCAGGTGATACAGGAAAGGCAGCCCTAGAGGGTTTTAAGGATGTAGAAGGGACCCGCATAATGGTCTTTTACCCTGCCAAGGGAGTATCTAATATGCAAAGGCTTCAAATGATTACCCAGGAGGGTGAAAATGTAAAGGTTATGGGGGTTGAGGGCAATTTTGACGATACCCAGTCTGGAGTAAAGTCCATCTTTGCTAGCGACATAAACAAGCAGTTAGAGGACAAGGGCTTTAGACTTTCCTCGGCAAATTCTATAAATTGGGGTAGGCTAGTACCCCAGATAGTTTATTATTTCTCTGCTTGGCTTGACTTACTAAAAACAGGTGCTATTACCGAGAGTCAAAGCTTTAATGTAGTAGTCCCTACAGGTAACTTTGGTAATATCCTAGCAGCATATTATGCAAAGGCTATGGGACTCCCCATCGGCAGACTCATATGTGCCTCTAATGACAATAGTATATTGACAGACTTTATAAATACAGGTGTCTATGATACTAACCGTAGATTTTATACAACAACCTCTCCATCTATGGATATCCTTATCTCTAGCAACCTTGAGCGTCTCCTATATGAGCTATATGACCGAGACGACAAAAAGGTTTTATCGCTCATGCAAGAGCTTGCCACAACTGGCAAATACTCAATTGACGGTGAGGCCTTAAAGAGACTACAGGCTCTTATGTATGGTGGCTATGCCAATATGGATCAAGCAGGCTTGGCTATTAGAGAGACCTTTAGGGAGTATGATTACCTGCTAGACACCCATACAGCTGTTGGCAAGTCTGTATATGATGAGTACAGAAAGGAAACAGGTGATGACCTGGCAACTATTTTAGTATCTACGGCCAGCCCCTACAAGTTTCCTGCCTATGTGCTAGATGCCTTGGAGATAAGGCCGGACTCAGAGGATGAGTTAGATCACTTAGAGATACTAAAAAAGGTAACAGGTAAAGCAATACCTGGCCCCTTAAAGGGCCTAGCCTCCAAGCCAATCAAGCACAAGGGAGTATGTGAGATAAAAGACATGGAAGGACAGGTACTATCCTTTTTAGAACAAGGGTTAGGAGAGAATGAATAAATGAAGCTAGCTATAGCTCAAATCAATACAAGGCTTGGAGACCTAAAGGATAACTCCAACAAGATACTTGACTATCTAAGTAGAGCAAGGAAAATGGGATGTGATTTAGTCCTCTTTCCTCGACTTGCTCTATCTGGATATGCCCCTGAGACCCTACTGAAAAGGCCTGATTTTTTAGCTGCCTGCGACAAGGCTTTTAAGACTATTATAAAGCAAACTAAGGGGATTGGCCTAATACTAAACCTACCCTTAAAGAAGCCCGAAGATGGCAGGGTCTATGATGCTTATTGCCTAATAGAGGATGAAAGGGTCACAGCTACAATCTACAGAAGGAAGCTAGGCTCCCTTGGCGAGGAGCAATCAAGGCTATCAGGGGGATCTGAACTAGAGCCTATGACCCTTAGCTTTAGGGGCCTAAGACTTGGCATACTAGCTCAATATAGCTATGGTTCAGGTTTAAATATGGCTAGTTTACTAGGACTAGAGTCTATAGGGCAACAGATAGATATCCTAATGGAAATTGCTGATAGGCCCTACTCTTATGGAGAGTACAAGGAATTAGTAAACAGGTGCTCTAGTTTAGCGGATGGCCTTAAGAAACCCTTTATTTATATAAATCAGGTTGGTGGAAATGGTGAGACCATCTATAGTGGTAACTCTCTTGTCTTTAATAAAGAGGGGGGTCTAGTTAAGGCAGGCAAGGTCTTTGATGAGGACCTTATAGTCCATGAGCTATTTGACAATAGTCTAGCCATAACTGAAGCAAGAGAGGATATTGGATGGGTCTACAGGGCCCTAGTCCTTGGCTTAAGGGACTATATGCGAAAAACTGGTTTAAAAAAAGCACTACTAGGCTTAAGTGGAGGTATTGATTCAGCCCTAGCAGCCTGCTTGGCGGCTGAGGCCCTAGGCAGAGAAAATGTTCTAGGGGTTAATATGCCCTCTAAGTATTCGCCTCAGCACAGTATTGACGATGCTAGAGAATTAGCAAAAAACCTAGGGATAGAGTTTAGACTACTGCCCATAGGAGATATATTTAATGGTTACATTAACCTTATGAACACTGACAAGAGGACAGTTGGGGACCTAGCTGAGGAAAATATCCAGGCCAGGATCAGGGGCGACCTACTTATGTATATAAGTAACCGGGAGGGCCATATGCTGATCTGTCCTAGCAACAAATCAGAAGCTTCAGTAGGCTATACCACCATGTATGGGGATATGTGTGGAGGACTAGCTATTTTAGCTGATATACCAAAAACACTTGTATATGAACTGAGCAGATATGTAAATAGGGACAGGGTGATTATCCCAGAAAACACTATTAGAAAACCCCCATCTGCTGAGCTCAGGCCCGATCAAGTAGATGAGGATAGCTTACCACCCTATGAGATCCTAGATCCTATTATAGATATGTACCTAGAGCAAAACCTATCAGTAGACGATATGGTTAATAGGGGATATGAGAAGGATGTGCTTGTAACTATACTAAATATGATAGACAGAGCAGAGTACAAACGCAGGCAAATGCCTCCAGTGGTCAGGATTACCAGTAATCCTTCTAATTTAGGAGTAAAGATACCGCTAATAAATGGCTTTAGCTGGACAAGTAAATAAAAAAGACTTTATAGTAATGAAAAATTTTATTTTATAAATTACAGGCCAGAATTTAAAGGGCCTGTTTTTTCTTCTTTCAATAAGACCACTTTATATAGCATATTAGTCACTTCTCTTCTTATTGAGAATACAATGAAAGTATATAATGAGCAAGAAGGGAAGGGGTGTCTTCACTTTATGTATTACGGTTATCAAGATAATATGGCTGGATACAAGCCTATTTGCCCTGATAGACCCGGGGATAAATGCCCTACGCCGCGGCCTGAGCCAAGTATGGTCCTGGCCAGAGCCTATGTACCGATGCAAAAATATGGAAAGATATTTTGTCCAGAAGAAGCCCTAGCAAAGGGAACCTTGTTTCCTGACCTAGTTCGCCCTTATACCAAAAAAGGTAAAGGGGGTAGGTGCTATTGATGCATAATTCCAGGAATAGACTACTGAATCAGATAAGGGCTATTGAATTTACCACTTTAGAACTTAATCTTTTCTTAAATAGCCATCCAGGTGACCAGCAAGCACTTCGTGATTATAACAATGGAGTACGGCAGCTAAAGGCACTGAAAAACGAATATGAGAGACAGTACGGGCCACTTATTAACTTTGGATTTGGCTATAGCCGCAGTCCTTGGCAGTGGATAAACGAACCCTGGCCATGGGAGAGAGAATCTAATAGGGGGTGTAACTAAATGTGGCTGTATGAGAAAAAACTCCAATATCCAGTCAATATTAAAAAACCAAATTACAAGCTAGCTGCTGCAATCTTGAACCAGTTTGGTGGTCCAGATGGAGAGCTAGCTGCTTCCTTAAGATATTTATCCCAAAGGCCATCCATGCCAATACCTGAGGCCAAGGCCATGTTAAATGACATTGGTACTGAAGAACTAGCCCACTTTGAGATGATTCAAGCCATGGTCCACCAATTGATGAAGGATGCACCTATTGAGGAAATCGCAGCTGATGGAGCTACTGCAGTATACTATACTGACCATGGTAGGGCTAGCTGGATCAGTACAGGTACAGGGGTACCCTTTACAGGAGCCTATATCCAGTCTAAGGGTGACCCGATAGCAGATATCTATGAGGATATGGCAGCTGAGCAAAAAGCTAGGGCTACCTATGAGTATTTGATTAACCTAGCTGATGATCCAGATGTAATTGATCCTCTAAGGTGGCTAAGGGAGAGAGAGGTAGTACACTTCCAGCGCTTTGGCGAGATAATGAATAAGCTTTATGAATGGAAGGATTCAAAGAAAATATTTTAAACTAGATAAGGGCCCGCAGTGCGGGCCTTTTTATAGTCTTATTAAAGTAAATATTTAACCCCTTGCTGGCTCACTTTTATCCTACTGGCATAGGATGTAGGTGAGGTGGTTTATATGTCATATGCAAGCAGGTACTTAAGGTTAATGGATCCCTTTATGGAGGGTATCGATGTAACAAATGTCCAGGAAAGATTAAGTGAGCTAGGATATTACCAGGGGCCGATAAACGGCATATATGATAGGGAGACAATTGATGCAGTTAGGGATTTTCAGTTAGAGTTTGGGCTGGTAGCAGATGGAGTAGTAGGGCCACAGACCTGGAATGCTATAGGTCTTAGCCCAGAATCATTTGAGTTTTTTGACAACCAATATACTATAGCTGTAGACATAGATGAGCTAGAGCTTTTACTATATGAAGCTGATTCAATTATAAATTCCTATCCGGTAGCAGTTGGAAAGCCTTTGACCCCGACCCCTATTGGTAACTGGAGGATAATACAAAAGGTTGAAAACCCCGGTGGACCCTTTGGAGCCCGATGGATGAGGATAAGTGTTCCATGGGGTGGATATGGAATACATGGAACCAATGCACCTGGTTCCATTGGAACAGCATCTAGCAATGGCTGTATTCGTATGTTTAACGAGGACGTTATAGAGCTTTATGATATAGTTCCGCTAGGTACTGAGGTCATAATAACGGGCTCAGTCTTTACAGGTAGGGTCCTCTTTTTAGGTGTAGAGCCTGGCAGTGATATAAGGACCGTACAGGATATACTACAGCGGTTAGGCTATTATCAAGGGCCCTTAACAAATGAGTACACAGAGGCAGTCAGGGACGCTGTTATACGTTTTCAAGAGGATTATGGTTTGGTGGTAGACGGTGTTGTTGGAGAAAATACTTACCAGGCACTGCAAAAGATGAATGCAGTAATAATTGATGATAGGCAGCCTTAGGCGAGGTTTTGTAGATACTTAATAAATACTAGAAAAGAAAGGGCTATAGACTTGTAATAAGCCTATAGCCCATTTCTTTATTGCTTTATCTTTTCCTCTAATTAGTGGCCCTTTGCTTTATAGTCAGTTAGTTAAGAGGCCTTTTTTCTTTAGTAGTTTATCCCTAGCTTCTTCAATCGATTTATGTATATCCCTAGTTGGAGGGTTCTTGTACTCAAAGACCTTGCCCTCCCAGGTACGAATGGTCATTGTATTGTGCCCTCTAGATATTAGATAGCTTGGCAGTATTGGGGTTTTTCCTGCCCCATTTGGAGCATTAACTATATAGGTGGGGATGGCCATACCAGAAGTATGTCCACGTAGGTGTTCGACTATTTCTATACCATCGTCTACTGAGCATAGAAAGTGTCCTGTTCCCTTTACTAGCTTTGGATGGAAGATGTAATAAGGTCTTATACGAACCTTTAGTAGCTCGTGGTTTAGGCATTGTACCAGATATTTGTCATTGTTTATTCCATTTAGTAGTACCATCTGGTTGCCAAGGGGTATACCACTTGCTGAAAGCAGATCAGCAGCCTTTTTAGTATCTAGGGTGATCTCCTTTGGATGATTGGCATGGGTGTTAATATATAGAGGATGGTACTTTTCAAGTATCGAGCAAAGCTTAGGTGTTATTCTCTGGGGTAGTGTGACAAGGGTACGTGTACCTAGTCTAATAATCTCAACATGGTCTATAGCCCTTATGCTACCGATAAGCCAATCTAGCATGTCGTCCTCTAGCATCAAGGCGTCTCCACCTGTTATTAGGACATCTCGTATTTCTTTGTTATCCCTTATGTAGGCTATAGAATCCTCTAATATGTGTTTTGACCTATGCTTGTCTACCTGGCCTATATTTCTCCTTCTTTGGCAGTGCCTACAGTAATTTGCACACTAGTTTGTGACATTGATTATAAGTCGATCAGGATAGCGCCTTGTAATAGCACCAGCTGGATTGGTATACTCTTCTCCCATGGGGTCATCCTCACCCTGGTCATAGACCTCCTCTGCAATGGAAGGAAGGCCTATGAGCCTAATTGGGTCATAGTGGTCATCTGGATCCATCAAGGAAGCATAATAGGGAGAAATAGCCCAGCGGTATTTTTTAGACAGCCTATTTAAAACATACTTGTCTTCATCACTTAAATTGAGTATCTTGCTTAGAGTCTCAGTATCCTTTATGGTATTGTCTAGCTGCCAATGCCAATCATCCCAGTTTTCTTCTGTCCCATTGAGTACCTGGAGTATTCTTTTCTTTGCCTTATCAAAGGCAGTTTGCATTTCCATCCCAATTGGAAAGCTTGTCCTTGCCTTTAAAAAGCCATGAGTTTTTTTTGATAATTCAGAAGCTCTTTGGAGGGATATCTGTCTACTACGCTTTTGATTACTCATCTATCTACCTCTTTTCTATAAAAATTCCTCCTTTTAAATGAAATAAATCGAAGGTTATAAATTAGTATAACATAGAAGGGACTTGGATTCAGGACTATTTATGTATTTTTATGTAATAAGGTCCTAAATAAAAACAAGAATACTGTAGATTATCTTTTCTTTTTAATAGAAAACTCATATAATAAAAAATTACTTTGAGCTTGTCCCTAATAAAGGATATGATATGTGTAGAAGAAAAAGAACAAAAAAGCATAAATTATATAAATTTAGTAGCTAAAGTGGATAGGTGATTAAATGATAAATGGGAATATAACAGGCTTGTCAAATCAGATATTATCAAGGATAGAAGACCTACATGACCTTGTATTAGAAAGAGAGTATTTTGCAAGCAGGGACCTGATAGAGGAACTTTGTGCAATAACTAGCCTAATAAACAGGGAAATCTCTGTCTACATAAACCGCAGGGGTGAACTGATGGATATTACTGTTGGAGACCTAGGCCAGGTGTCTCTAGCAAGTATGAGCCTACGTAGGAGTAAAACTAGGCTCAGTGGTATAAGGTGTATCCATACCCATCCAGGTGGTAATGGCCTCCTGTCAGGGGTAGACCTACAGGCCCTTAAGAGGCTACGGTTTGATGCAATGGCAGCGATTGGAGTCTATGAGGGTCAGTTTACCAATGGCTATATAGGGATGCTAAATCCAGCTGATCACCCGGAGGAGTATGATATTTTTGGCCCTCTTATTATAGAGGATTTTTGCAGTGATGCTTTTATCAAGGAGATCAGGCACAGAGATACACTTATTGGTTTTGACTTTAGTGAAGATAGCCTAATAGATATAGAGGAAAGGGCGGTACTAATAGGACTCAATGTTAGTGGTGAAGGGGAAGGCTCTATAGATGAACTAGAGGAACTGGCTAAAACAGCAGGTGCAAGGGTTGTTAGCAAAAAGCTACAAAATAGAAAAACGCCAGATCCTGCTACATATATAGGCAGGGGAATGGCTGAGGAGCTTGCTCTACTTTGTCAAAGCCTAGCTGCCAACCTAGTGATTGCAGATGACGAGCTTTCGGCCTCACAGATTAGAAATCTAGAGGAAATACTAGGGGTCAAGGTCATTGACAGGACAGCTCTTATCCTTGATATATTTGCTGGAAGGGCTGTTTCCCGAGAGGGCAAGCTCCAGGTAGAGCTAGCCCAGCTAAGGTACAGGCTACCTAGACTTAGGGGTCTAGGAGTTGTCCTTTCCAGGCTAGGTGGTGGTATAGGGACTAGGGGGCCTGGTGAGAAAAAGCTCGAAACCGATAGAAGACATATAGATAGGCGGATAAATGAGATAGAGAGGGAGCTTTCCAAGGTAAAAAGAAGGAGGACTGCCCTTAGAAAGAAAAGGACTAGGGATAGACTCTTAGTATGCTCACTAGTGGGCTATACTAACACTGGCAAGAGTACACTGCTAAATGCTTTAACAGGCTCTAATATGTTTACTGAAAACAAGCTTTTTGCAACATTAGATCCTGTGTCAAGGGGTATAATCCTCCCCGATGGTCGAAAGGTCCTTTTAACAGATACTGTAGGCTTTATTAACAAGCTTCCCCATGACCTGGTGGATGCCTTTCAGTCGACCCTAGAGGAGGTGGCAGAGGCAGACCTACTCCTCCATGTAGTAGATGCAGGTTCTCCCAACCTAATAGAGCAAATGCAAACAGTTGACAGGGTACTAGATAATTTAGGAGCTAAGCAGACTATAGTAACAGTCTATAATAAGATGGATACAATAAAAGAAGCTGACCTATTACCTATGAAAAGGCCTCAGGTCTTTATATCAGCATTAATGGGTCAAGGCTTAGATGAGCTTTTAGCAGTGATACAAGACCATCTACCCTTAGACCTTAGAAGGGTAAAGCTACTTTTGCCCTATGACAAGGGGAGTCTTGTGTCAGAAATACATGAGCAGGGCTATGTAATAAGGGAGGATTATAAAAGCGAGGGAGTAGAAATAGAGGCAGACCTAGATGAGTTATTGTACTCAAGGGTCAAGTCCTTTATCAAAGATGACTAAGAAACAGCTGTCTTGGGCAATAATAATTTGTAAATACTTAGAGGGATTTTACAATAGGTGGCGAATATCACTTATAAATAAATATGGGAGGAGGAATCATATTGAAGGTAGTAGTAGACCAAGATCTATGCATAAGCTGTGGAGTTTGCATCTCATTGTGTGAAGAGGTATTCTCTTGGAATGATGATGACAAGGCAGAGGCTATAGACGAAGAGGTTCCCGCTGAACTAGAAGAGGTAGTACAAGAGGCAATAGACAGTTGTCCAACAGAGGCAATCAAAGAGGTATAAATACATAAAAAAGAGAGACTGCTAATGACAGTAGTCTCTCTTTTAGTTTGCTAAGATTTTTCCTGCTCAATCAGTGCTTAGATTAGGCTGACTTTATACTTATATTTATAATTTACAAACCTTGTCTTAGAACTTCACCTTGTCAGTTAGGTAGCCAGAAAGCTCACTTACAGGGATTCTGACCTGCTCCATTGTATCCCTATCCCTGACTGTAACAGCTCCATCTGTTTCTGTATCAAAATCAATGGTAACACAGTAGGGTGTGCCGATTTCATCCTGCCTACGGTACCTCTTTCCTATGCTGCCTGTCTCATCATACTCAACATTTAGGTCCTTTGCTAGCTCTTGGTATATGGCGCTTGCTTGCTCACTAAGCTTTTTGCTCAAGGGCAGGACAGCTGCCTTGTAGGGCGCAAGGGCTGGATGGAGTTTTAAAACAACTCTGCTATCATTGTTAGGCAAGGCCTCCTCTGTATAGGCTTCGCTTAGAAATGCTAGGACCATCCTATCGACTCCAAGGGAAGGTTCAACACAGTAGGGGATATACTTTTCATTTGTAGTGGGATCAAGATAGGTAAAGTTCTCACCTGACTGCTCAGCGTGCTGCTTTAAGTCATAATCTGTCCTATCAGCGATACCCCAAAGCTCGCCCCAGCCAAAGGGGAAGAGGTACTCTATATCTGTTGTAGCCTTGCTATAGTGGGATAGTTCTTCTTCACCGTGGTCTCTTAGCCTTATATGGTCCTTTTTTATGTTTAAGGATAGGAGCCAGTTTTGGCAGAATTCTCTCCAGTAGTAGAACCATTCGAGGTCTTCGCCAGGTTTGCAAAAGAACTCTAGCTCTAGCTGCTCAAACTCCCTGGTCCTAAAGATAAAGTTACCAGGAGTGATCTCATTTCTAAAGGACTTTCCAATCTGACCGATACCAAAGGGTATTTTCTTTCTGCTGGACCTTTGTACATTTCTAAAGTTTACAAAGATACCCTGGGCAGTCTCAGGACGCAAGTAGATCTCTGACTGGGAGTCCTCTGTAACTCCTTGAAAGGTTTTAAACATTAGATTAAACTGCCTAATTGGCGTAAAATTATGCTTTTTGCAGGAGGGACACTCAATTTTATTTTCACTGATAAAGCCTTCTAATTTGGAATTATCCCAACCGTCGATAGAGACATCTTCTTGGCCCTCTTTCATCAGGTAGTCCTCAACTAGCTGGTCAGCCCTAAACCTTGATTTACATTCCTTGCAGTCCATAAGTGGATCATTAAAGCCAGAAACGTGGCCAGAGGCTACCCATACCTGGGGATTCATTAAGATAGCACTGTCCATACCAACATTATAGGGGCTCTCCTGTATAAATTTTTTCCACCAAGCCTTTTTTACATTGTTTTTTAGTTCTACTCCCAATGGGCCATAGTCCCAGGTGTTGGCCAGACCCCCATATATCTCTGATCCTGCAAATATAAAGCCTCTACCCTTACATAGTGCGACAAGTTTTTCCATTTTATTCTCTGTCATAAAAAGCCTCCTTCTTTTTTTAGAATGATAGGTATTTTTCTATCTGGTCAAAAGCAGATATATTTCGGCAATAAAAAAATCCTCCATCCCCTAAAGGGACGAAAGACTTTGCCTCCGCGGTTCCACCCTTTTTGATCAATAGATCCTCTTTAAAGAAACTGGTTCAAAGACGCCTTCGTTATAAGTTTACCGCCGGTCTTTCACCATCACCGGCTCGCTTTGGGGCAGGGACTTAAACTACTACTTCTTATCATTACCATAAGTATTATCAATAATTATTACTAATTAATAAAGAAATGTCAAGTATATCTTGCCCTTTTCCTAATAATAATGTACAATATATTCAATATTTTATTATAGTTTCAGACAAGTATTTGCTTTATTTTAACTTTGTGATTTGGATTTAATATATAAAGATTGCCCGTCATTATCCCCTTAATTTTTATTGTTTAAGACAGAATGCTTTTGGATATAGCTTGTATTAGAATAAAGAACAGGAGAAGGGAAACACATGATAGAAAAGGAATTTGTCATTGACAACGAGGCTGGTTTACACGCTAGACCTGCTGCAAGGCTTATAAAAGCAGCTGATGCCTTTGACTCCGAAATACGGATTATAAAAGGTGATAAAATTGGCAATGCAAAGAGCCTGCTATCGGTGTTGGCCCTTGGGATATTCAAAGGCAACAAAATAACAATTCAAGCAGATGGGCCTGATGAGGTTTCAGCCCTTTACCGTATAAGCAGGCTCATTGAGAATAATTTTGTAGAAGAAGACTAATAGCAGCAATGATTATGAGAAAGCAAAGGACACCAGTTAAGGGTGTCCTTACTTATAGAAAAATGGAATTATAATGGGTTTGCTGTGCGAATACAATATATAGGTATGAGCTTTAAGGGGGAGGCTTCTTGTACAAGAAAATGGTTAAGGGATATGCTTTAATCAATGACCTAATAATTAGACCAGCACGGCCTTGTGATGCCCATGACTTTGTTAGGACCTGGGATGAGGTTAGCCGAGAGGGAATATATCTACTACATGACAGGGCACCGAGAACAGTAGTTGAGCAGGAGAAAATAATCTCCTATCTTAATTGGGATAGGAATACTATAGTGGTTGCCCAGCTAGAGGGTGAGATTGTAGGGGGTATGTGTATTTTTGCAGGTGGCAGCTCTCCTAAATCCACAAGCTTTTGCAATCTTGGTGTTCACATAGTAAAGCGGGCTAGAGGCCAGGGTGTAGGAAAAAGACTCTTAAAGTATGGTATTGACTGGGCAAGGACTAAGGGTTATCACAAAGTTTGCTTGAGTGTTTTCTCTACAAATACAAGGGCTATTAAACTGTATGAAAAGCTGGGCTTTGTTTATGAAGGCCTTAGAAAAGAACAATACAAGGTAAAGGGACAATGGGTAGATGAACTATTAATGTCAAAGTTTTTATAAGGGCCTTTAATTATAGTTAGAAGCAAGAGATTTTTTGCCTATATCGGAAAAGGGGTATTATATTTTAGGGGGTTTTAAATTGTTAACATCTAGTATTAATTCTTTATTTGTGGCCTTAGAGGAGCTACCAAATCCTTTATTCGAATTTGACTTTACTAACCTACTACTCACATTTATTAACCTAATGATTTCTGTAACCTTTTTTATTCTTGCCATTGTATACTTTTTCTTAGAGGCAAGGGTCAATACTAAAAAAGGAAACAAGAGGACCTTAATTCTCTCTAGCATAATCACCCTTTCTACCATTGTAGTAGCTTTGATGGTCAGATATGCAATTGAGTTTCCAGAATCAGAATTATACGATTTAAGTAGCAATTTTAACATGATTATAAGCATAGTTTCTGCAGTACTTAATTTCCTATTGCTCATCCTATTTATCCGTTGTGGACAGCACTTTGCTATGCTAAGGGGCTTGCCTGGCAGCTCCTACATAAGAGGCGAGAGGGCTTTTTCCAATATCAACTGGAAGTTAGTAATACTGCCCCTGCCCCTATTCTTTGTTTGGAGTTATATAGTCTTTACTATATTTCCGGCTGAACCAACAGAGCTTGTATATGCTATGACACCTGTACACAATGACTTTAATGCCCTTATGTACAATCTTCTAAGCGCCTCTATTGTAGCCCCCCTAACAGAGGAGATAATGTATAGGCATTTTGCCATGGGCCTTTTTTATAGATGGTTTGGTAGGGACAAATGGGCGGTAATTCTTAATATCTTTATTACCAGTCTTATATTTGCTATTGCCCATGTAGGCGTTTTGACAATAGATTTTTTTAAGCTTTTACAGATCCTACCCCTGGGTATTGTTTTTGGGTACCTATATCACAAGAAGGGCCTAGCTAGCGCAATACTGTGTCACTCTTTCTTTAATACAATTACAGTTTTAATATCACATTTTGCGTAGGTGAGGGTTTAAGCAAATTGGCTCTATGGAGGAAAGTAAATGGATGTAAAAACAAGAAAAACAGACATGTTAATAATAGGTATAGTTTTTGTATCATCCATTATAATCCTTGCAGCTGCTGGACAGTTTGAAGACAAAATCTATACTGTCTTTAGCAAGCAGGGCTTTTTATCCTGGCATCTGATTTTAGAGCTACTTAGCATAATTATGTCATTTTGCATATTCCTTATAGGTTATTTCGCCCATGATAGGCAATATACCCTAAGGGAGATTATCCTAGCATCTGTCTTTTTATCTGTAGGTATTTTAGATTTTTATCACACCCTGTCCTATCAAGGTATGCCAGCCATATTTACCCCATCGTCTGCAGAAAAGGCAACACTCCTATGGATAGCTGCTAGACTTACTATGGCTATGGGTATTCTGGTTGCAGGGGTTATTGGCCATAATAAAAAGACTAGTGTTAGGAAAAGACTTTTTCTTTTATTCCCCATATTATGGACCTCAATTGTCATTTATGTAGTAACCTATTACCTAGATTATCTGCCTATGTTAATAATTGAGGGCAAGGGCCTTACCCCGCTTAAAATAGCTTTAGAGTACCTTATTATCTTTGTACTTGCGGCGGCTATGGTTGTATTTGGTAGATCCTATTTTAAAAACCAGCAAAGTAAGGGCTACCTTTATATTGTACTAGCCTTGATCATCAGTATCTTTAGTGAAAGTGCCTTTACTATGTATACAAGCGTTTATGATACATATAACATGCTAGGTCATATCCTAAAGATTGTGGCCCACATTCTATTTTTCAAGGCCTTGTTTGTACTCAATGTTCAAAAGCCATACTCAGAGCTATATGAAGCCGAAAGAAAGCTGACCCGTTATGCTGACAACTTGGAAAAGCTAGTAAAGCAACGGACTGAGGAAATAGCGGCTGCAAACGACAAGCTATTGCAGGATCTAGACTATGCAAAGAACATACAAACTGCCCTCCTGCCTGAAAGGCTACCTAATACAGAAGCCATTGAGTTTGCATCTAGGTACCTGCCCTGTGATAGGATAGGTGGAGACTTTTATAATGTTTACAGGTTAGATGACAATAACTTTGGTGTCCTAATTGGTGATGTAGCAGGCCATGGTGTATCAGCTGCCATGATTACAGTATTTATAGACCAAAATATTCATGTCAGAAGGCTTTACGAGGATGGCAGCATAAGGGTCCTTACACCTAAGCAGGTCCTAACTAACCTTTATCACAGATATAATAAGATGAACTTTCCAGAGGAAGCTTACACAGTGCTATTTTATGCAGTGATAAATACCCAGGACAAGACTCTGACCTATTCATCGGCTGGCCACAATATGCTACCCCTTATACTAAAAAAGGATGGGGATGTAAGGGTAATTGACCTACAGGGGCTCCCAATCTGCAAGCTAGGTCGGTTAGTAGATGTATCCTATGAAAATACTGAAATAAAAATAGATAGTGGAGACAGTCTTATCCTATATACAGATGGATTAACTGAGATAGACCGAAGGAATCCTGACACCTTTAACGAGCAAAGTCTAGCGGAATTTATAAAGGGTACAAAGGACTTAGGAGCAGAAGATATAGCAAGTAATATACTAGATGCTTACTTTGCCATATTAAATGACAGGGCAAGGTTAGATGATGTAACAATATTAGTTGCTAAGCTTCTATAGGCATTATATAATAAGTTAAAAGATAAATATAAATGTACCTGATTACAAGGATATGTCTGAGTGAGAGGGGTAATTACTACTTTAAGTCTGGTTAGTATAAAGGACCTAGAGCTAGATAAACCCGCTCTAGGTCTTTATTATATTGAAAGGAGTTTATATTATGGACAAACGAATAGGAGTAGTAGGAATAGTAGTAGATTCACCTAGCAGGGTGGGAGAAAAGCTTCACAATATCATAAGCAAGCATTCAGATATTGTTGTAGGTAGGATGGGCATACCCCACCGTCAGGAGGATGTATCAGTAATAGCCTTAATAGTGGAGGGTACAACAGATCAGATAGGTGGCCTTACTGGCCAGTTGGGTCTTTTAGAGGGAGTTACAGTAAAAAGTGCCCTTACAAAATAAAATTATGGAGGTAATATGATGAACAAGACAAATAACTTTCTAACTAGAACTGCTGTCCTGCTAGCGCTAACAGTACTATTTCAATCACTGCGTAGCATTATACCCATGCCAGCTAATGTCAGTCAGTATGTAGTTGGTTCCTTGGTAAACCTCTCTCTTATAGTAGCTGCAGTTATAGTAGGAGTAAAAGGTGGCCTAATAATCTCAATAGCTGCCCCCTTTATAGCTTTTTTTCAGGGTTTTCAACAAAACCTAGTTATGGTTCCAATGATTGCTCTAGGAAATATAGCAATTGTTGTTGTGGTTGCCCTCTTGTATAACAAAAACAAGATATTAGCCCTTGCCTCAGGTGCAATCTTAAAGTTTGTAGTCCTATATCTAGCAGTTGTAAAAATCACTGTACCCCTTTTCCTAGCTGACAAGCCTGATAAAATGAAGGCAGCCATATCACTTAGCTTTAGCTGGCCCCAGCTTGTCACTGCTGCTATCGGTGGCCTACTAGCCCTTGTAGTTATACCCCTAGTAAAGAAGGCAATCAAAGACTAAGAATGAAAAGCACTAATTATCATATAAGAAATTTAAAAGGATAAGGGGTCATGGACTTGGCCCCTCCATATTATATAAAAAAGCAGGGTAACTGCTTTTTTATCATATAACTCGCCTAGTATGTGGGCTACCTATCCTTTTCATCTGGCCTAGCTAACAGCTGGGCCATTTTCATAATCAGGTCTAGTGATTCCTTTTGGCCCTCATCTAACATAGGGGCAAGGGACTCTTTGACCCTATCTGCTTGGGCTATTCTATCATTTAGGTCTTTGTCTTCTTCTGCCGATACAGCCCTTGTTTTTTCATCTTTATCTACATTTGCTGCCTGGTCAAGAGGCTTTGCTAATCTTTTTTGCTCTAGATGACCCCTTTTAGTTAAACTGTCTGCACCCTCCATTTGTTCAGCTAATTTAGCTATAGTGATTATTTTTGTTGCCTTATCTTTTAAGTCCATAGGTAGTACGGGGCTTATTAGGTCTACAAAATCAACAAGGGCTTCTATGCTATATATATTATATTTTTTACTCTTTTTTCTCTTGGCTGCGTAGGATTGCACATTCTTATTGAGCTTGTTATAGGTATCATAGACATATACTATATTTGAAATACTTTCTCGGCTTACATCTGGAACATAGGGCCTAAGTACCTTCATCATTTCTATTCTTTTTTCTATAGGGTTTCTTGGGACGACTATGCTTTTACTATGGGCTTTTTTCTGATAGCTACGGTTCATTAGGTCGCGAATGCGAGCTAGGACATCTTGAATCCCGATAATTGTATATACAGTATCCTGCTGGTCTGGCTCTAAATAGGGACAAATGGATTCAAGTAACTTTATAGCCTTTGGATTGTCAACCATATCGTATATAGAGGCCTGTATAGCAGAGGGTTTATCCTTTTTATCAGAGTATACTAGGGGCCATAAATAAAGGCCGCCGAAAAGAAACAAAATAAGTATTGTAGAGTCAGGAGCTGATTTATGGTCACTACTAGCTTTTTTAGCAAGGCCAAGATCAGCATTTGTCTTGGCTGAAGGTTTTTTATTCACTATCTCTATGTCCTGCAAATCCTTGTCATATATCCTATTGGGGTAGCTGGGGCCTTTTCTTTCAAGATCTAGATTATCTTCTGGGAACAAGTCTCTTCTAGGAATAAAGGTATGGGGCCTATTATTAGGCATATATATCTTTCTTTTCACTAACTTAGACCTCCTTTAAATATTAATATCTAAGCCCTATAGATATGGTGGTCAGTATTTATAATACGCAAAATGCTTTACTATGTGCTAACTTATGAGCTTAGCTAGTGTGTCAATAGCAAGCTAGGGTGAATAGTATATAAAATAAGATCTAAAGATTGAAGGAGTGAGGCTATTGGATATTGACAGGCAGGATTTAAAGAAGATGTCAGAGCTAGCAGACAGCATGAGAGGCAAGACTGAGGATGAGGCTATTGAGGATATAGTAGAGATGATAAGGTCTGGTCAAGGCGGAATGACACCTGAAAGGTTTAAGCAATTAGCAAAAACGATAGAACCTATGCTGACAAAGTCACAAAAAAGCAAGCTAGATAAGATAATTCAAGAATTATAATAAAAAAATATATCAATTAATAGCAGTAAAGGAAAAAGCATTCAGATATATCCTTTAACAAGTATACCACTATATACATAGTATATAGCAAGTAAGGTGTTAGGGGGGATATATTTGATAATTCCTGCTGGGATGCTGTTTTTGCCCTTTTTGTTTGGTCGAAATAGGGGCGATGGAAAGATTGACAGCAGATTACTGCAAAAGACTAGAACGCTTAAGGATTCCAAGATTAAAGCCATAGTATTTTCTAAAAAAAATGATGTAGAGGTATGCAAGCTCTATTTAGAAAAGAAGGGCATTGAGATAAAACACGAGCTACCCCTGATAAATGCCTACGCAGTAGAGGTCGAAAGTGGCGAACTTGAGGAAATGGCCAGATCTGACCTAGTCGAGTATATATCAGACGACGCTAGGATGACCTCGCTTTTAAACATAGCCGCCCAGGAGGTAGGTGCCAGAATAGCAAATGATACGGGGTATACCGGTAAAGGTGTAGGTATAGCAATACTAGACACAGGAATATACCCACACCAGGACCTAGTGAGACCAAAAAATAGGATAGTAGCATTTAAGGATTTTATTAATAATAGACAAACACCCTATGACGACAACGGCCATGGAACCTTTGTAGCTGGTGTAGCTGCTGGCAATGGCTACTTATCAGGTGGAAAGTATAGGGGAATAGCCCCTGATGCTAGCTTGATAGGCGTAAAGGTTATGGATGAGAATGGGTCGGGAGACTCATCTGACATTATTGCTGGAATGCAGTGGGTCGTCAATAATAAGGATAAGTATAATATAAGGGTTTTGTCTGTATCTTTAGGTGCAAAACCAGGAAGTGTTACAAAATTTGATCCTCTTGCGGTGGCGGTAGATGCGGTTTGGGATAAGGGCATTGTTGTTGTAGTAGCCGCTGGTAATTCAGGGCCTAGGCAAAATACAATTACAACACCTGGTATAAGCTCGAAAGTAATTACAGTAGGTGCAGTAGATGATAAAAGAACTATAGAATATGAGGATGACAAGATGGCGGATTTCTCAAGTAGAGGACCTGTTAACAGGCGACTAATAAAACCAGATCTTGTAGCGCCTGGGGTTAATATTAGGTCACTTGCTACTAACAAGGAATACAGGGGGACTAGGCTAGAGGAAATGAGTGAGCCTTATAGGAACATGTCAGGGACCTCTGTATCAACACCTATTGTATCTGGTGCAGCAGCTCTAATGCTGTCTATGAATGATAAGCTTACACCAGACGAGATAAAGAAAAAATTTATGAAAAACACTTATAAAATGAAGGTCAGTGAATATGCACAAGGAAGCGGTATATTAGATATTAGCAATTTAGTTAAATAAGGCTGGGCTCTTGTCCAGCCTTTTCCCAAAGCTTACTATGCCTTATACAAAAGCTACAGCCTATATAAAGGCGTAGATCTTTTTTTGCCTAGATACCTTTGAAATAGGGGGCCTTAATCTATGAAGCAAGACAAGGACACTATATGTTTGGGAGAAATACCAAGGAAAACGGTACTTGTGATTGGTGATATAATGCTTAACCAACATATAATTGCCAAGGAGAAGCTTGAGCAAACTGATAGCCCATATCCTGTAATAGCTAGCTATGATAACATAAACAAATTAGCAGCTAGCGCCAGGATAGCTCTTATGATAAAGAAGTTAGGAGTCAGTATCCTGCTAGCTGGAATGGTTGGCAAGGATGAAGAGGGTGCAACAATAAAGAGGATGCTAAGAGCGGAGGGCATACCGCTAGTTTTAGGTTTGTATAGTAGGCCAACTAGTGTGAGAAAAACTATAAGCATATGCGATAAACCCATTTTGGGACTAGAGGGATCCAGGGGGCCACATATAAAAGCTGGTGTTTTCCAGTCTATAATTCAGTTAATAACCCTCTTGTCAGAGGAATTATCCACCATAATCATATGCGATTATGGGAGGGGGCTTATCAGTGATGAGCTAATTGTCACTATAAATGAATGCTGTAGGCACAAGGATATAAATACAATTGGTCTAGTTAAAAACATGGAAACTGATAATAGTATAGAAAAGTATAAAGGCCTAAAGACAATAGTAATTGATAAGGCTTTGCTAAAGCTACTAGATAGTAATACTTTTGCAAAAACAGAGGACATAGAGGCTACAAGCCTAGACATATTAAAAAAAACAGGATCAAATGAGTGCCTGCTGGTTTGGGACACAAAAAAGGCATATCTTTGCAAGAGGGACAAAAGCCTTGTAGAGATAGGCTTGTCAGTTACTGACCATGCTTTTATCGGTGCAGATGAACTTTTAGTCACAGCCCTGACTTTAGCATACACTCAAAATTTGACTATTGATACTAGCCTAGATAAAGCCTACAAAGTGGCTAGACACTATCATATAAGCTAAGGATTTACATTCTACTGATTTCCTCTATAGCCCTAACAGTGTATTTGATCTGGTCTATGGTGTTAAAAGGACCTAGGCTTAACCTAACTGTACCCTGTTGTAGGGAGCCGATTGTCCTGTGGGCCATAGGAGCACAATGAAGGCCTCCTCTGACTGCTATATCATACTTTTGGTCTAGGATATCTGCTAGCTCTGTAGATGGCATTTGGCCTATGTTTATAGAGACAATGCCAGACCTACAAGCCATATCTCTAGGTCCATATATTTTTACATTCCTTAGTTGTGACAAGGCACAGATAAGGAGTTTTTCAAGGCCTTTAACCTTGGAGTGTAGACAATCTTGCCCATTATCTAATATATACTTTATACCTGCACCTAAGCCTGCAATTCCTGGCGTATTTAGGGTCCCGGCCTCGTATTTATCCGGTCTTGTCTGAGGATGGTCTAGGCTTTCAGATTCGCTGCCTGTCCCACCTTCTCTAAGTTGCTTTAGGCTGGTACCCTTCCTAATAAATAGGATACCGGTACCCTGGGGACCTAGTAGCCCCTTGTGACCAGGCATAGCCATAAGATCAACTGATAGACTTGATAGGTCAATCGGTATAGAACCAGCAGTTTGGGCAGCATCAACTAGATAGCTTATCCCATGGTCTTTGGCAATGCTTGCAATATCGGATATGGGTAGGAGGGTCCCTGTTACATTTGAAGCATGGCTAGTAACAATAAGTCTGGTATTACTTTTGATTTCTTTTCTTATATCGTCAGGGTCTAGGATGCCCTCATTGCTACATTTAACAAAGCTTATTTCTAGCCCCTGCTTTTTTAGCTCCATTAGGGGGCGAACAACGGAATTATGCTCCATGGAGCTAGTGATTACATGGTCATTGGCTCTTAAAAGGCCCTTTATAGCAATATTGAGGGAGTCTGTACAGTTTTGGGTGTGAATAAACTCAAAGGGATCCTGAACATTAAAGAGAGAGCAGAGTAGCTCCCGGGTATATAGGAGGATTGAGCCTGCCTGCAGGGATAATTTATGACCAGACCTTCCTGGGTTTGCTCCATACTTTTCGATACATTCGACCATAGCCTGGCTAATCTGCCATGGCTTGGGCCATGTGGTTGCTGCATTATCAAGGTAAATCATGTATATATACTCTCCTTTGTGTAGCAAGTTGGCTGATAAATATATATATTAAATTAATAGAAGTGATAGAACAAAAGGAGAGAATGAAATGCCCTATTCAGAGATTTTTGATATAGTTGCACTCAGATCAAGGCAGCATGCCTTTCACTTAAATCAGTTAATTAGGAATGAAGGCATAAGTACCCAACTTATTTCGACCCCAAGAGAACTAAGCTTAGGCTGTGGTATATCTATTAGGTTTTCCCCCTTTGTCACTCAGAGGGTGATAAGTCTTTATAAAAAATCTATGGTTGATATTATAGGTTTTTTTCATATTGAAAAATCAGGCTCTACCATGCGTATAACAAGAATCCCTGTATAAAAAAAGCCAGCTTTTACGCTGGCTTTTTACATATGGTTTGCTTTATTTACCTATAAACATTTGAGTATAATATCTACCATCAACTATACCAATTCCTATATGGGTGAAGTTAGGACTTAGGATATTGGCCCTGTGCCCGTCTGAGTTCATCAATCCATTATGAGCGCTTTCCACACTACTGTGCAAGGCTATATTTTCACCTGCTGTCCTATATGAAATACCAAAGCTTCTCATCATATCAAAGGGTGAGCCATAGGTTGGGGATGTATGGGAGAAGTAATTATTATCTCTCATATCCTGTGACTTTATCCTGGCAACCCTTGATAGATCTAGGTCAACTTTAAGGGGGGCTAGACCTGCCTTTTGCCTTTCACTGTTAACTAGGTTTACCATCCTTTGCTCATCGCTACTTAACTGATAGGCAGTTGAGGGGTTACCAGTAGGCTGAGGACTAGGAAGCTGGCTTGGCTTGGGGCTAGGAG
>DGFG01000134.1:10688-10947 GCA_002391555.1 Firmicutes bacterium UBA3906 | reverse complement strand
GGTGTTGGCTCAGGACCTGGATTTTGGGTAGGTTGGGGCATATTCTCCACTGGTATCTCAAACCAGCCCTGGCCCTTGCCTAGGGCAGTATAGAGCCTATTTAGTATTTGGCTAATATAATCACTGTTAACCTGGTCCTGGGGTAGACAGTAGATTAGTTTATATGACAAATTACTGCTTGCTGCAGATGCACTAAGACTTGGTGCAATTACTAGTGCAAGCGTCATTACAAGGATTAATAGGATAGACTTTATCTTCT
>DGFG01000134.1:3712-10483 GCA_002391555.1 Firmicutes bacterium UBA3906 | reverse complement strand
GTAATATATACCAAATAATTAGGTTAGGACCTATTTATCACAAATTAATGCCAAGCTACCTTCAAATCATATAAAATAAGTAAAAAGTAAATGTAAATCTATTGCAACTTGCACTTTAATGGTATAATATTGATAGATAGTATTGTATATTTGAGGGATATAAAGATGGACAAAGAGAGACTGGCAACTATACTAAAGTTACTAGAAGAAAATTATAAAGAAGCAAAAACAGCACTAGTTCACAACAATCCCTTCGAATTACTTATAGCTACAATACTATCTGCCCAGTGTACAGACAATCAGGTAAACAAGGTAACTCCAGCCTTATTCAAGAAATTTCCCAGACCTGAGGATTTTGCTGCCCTATCCGTAGAGGAACTAGGCCAGCATGTGAAAAGCTGTGGCTTTTACAAGACTAAAAGTAAAAACATTATAGCTACCTGTGATATTTTAGTAGATAAATACAATAGCAAGGTACCAGGTGACTTAGAGTCCCTTATGAGCCTACCTGGAGTAGGTAGGAAGACAGCAAATGTTGTACTAAGTAGCGCCTTTGGCAAACCTGCTATAGCGGTTGATACCCATGTTTTTCGTGTGTCCAACCGGATTGGCATTGCAAATGCTGACGATGTTTTTGAAACAGAAAAACAGTTGATGGAAAGGATACCAAAGGATAAGTGGTCTAAAGCTCACCATTGGCTTATTTATCATGGCAGGCAGGTGTGCAAGGCTAGAAATCCGCAATGCGAAAAATGCTTCTTACTGCTCTATTGCAATTATGGGGCGGAACAACATATAACAAAATCTGAGGGGTAGGAAGTCTTGTGAAAAAGATAGAGAAAGCCTTATTATTACTACAGGTAATAGCTATAATACTAATATTACTGTCACATCTTATACCTACAGTGACAGACATTGCAGATCTTACTGAAATAGATTCAACCCATTACCTGTTTGCCTTTATCACAGGCATAATTTGCTGTGCTTTAAAGTTTTATTTTATTAAAAATTCAAGAGATGACCAAAAGAACTGGGATAATTTTAGAATATTAGACTTGGCTATCCTTCTAGTATATATAGGAGTATATTCCTTTAACACAGCTTTGGTAATATTAGTGCCCTTTGCCCTAATATTTAGCCAGCAGGATGCGAGCCACAAGAGAAATGATATATATACCAAGCTAAGTATTCTTATATTACTTGCTAATCTTGTACTAAGGACCGCCTTAGATTCCATCTCTTTATTTGGCATTATTCAAATTGTTATAGTGATCCCATCCCTATATTTTAGCTCAAGGCTAAATACAAAGATGCTTGACAAGCAAAGGGAAAACCTGCAGGAACTTTCAATCGCCAATGAAAAGCTAAACCGCAAGGTTGCTGAGTTTTTCAACCTCCAGCATGTACAAACAGCTATAAAGTCCATCCACAATACTGATGAACTTTTAAATACAGTAAATGACACCATAATAGGGATAGTAGGCCCAACCTATTCAAGTATTGTCCTATATAAAAAAGATAATGACAACAAAGAAGAAGGAGTATTTGAGCTAGGCGCAACTAATATAAAAGAGGCTGACCAGGAGGACTTTATAGAGCATGACTGCCCAATACTATGGTCCATTATGAATGAAGAAGGACTCGTAGATAATGTAAATGATAAAATTCGCTTTAGTGATGAAAAGATAGCCTCATTTATGATAGTCCCCCTTATGGTAAAGCATGAGCCCATAGGGATGATTGTGGTTACACAGTACCTACAATCAGGCCTTAATTATGAGCACCTTAGAATCATTAGGTTTGTAGCAGCTGATCTATCAGTGGCACTAGAGAACACAGGGCTCTACGAAAAGATGGAGAAAATGGCCACTATGGATGGCCTGACCATGGTATATAATAGGATGTATTTTAAGACCGCCCTAGAGGATGAATTTGAAAAGGCAAAGAATAACTATCCTATATCAGTTGCTATATGTGATGCAGATGATTTTAAGAAAATCAATGATAAATATGGTCATATATTTGGCGACTATGTTCTAAAGAGCATTGCAGATAGACTAAAAGCACGAATTAGGACAAATGATATAATAGCCAGGTATGGAGGCGAAGAGTTCGTAATACTCCTACCTAAGTGTAGTGCCCAAATTGCATATAAGGTTGTAGATAGGCTCAGAGAGTCTATCTCAAATGACCCAATAAAGGACAAAAATCACTCTGCCAAGGTTACTGTTAGCTTTGGTGTAGCCACATATCCGGCCAATGGACTTTACGCAACAGATGTATTAAGGGCCGCTGATAATGCCCTCTACCAGGCTAAAAGGGCAGGCAAGAACTGCACTAGACAAGCAGAGGTTATTATCGAAAATCCAAGCTAACTATTCAATTCCTCGCATCTATGTTACAATATAGGTTAAATCTAATTATCTGTTTTCCAGATGATTATTCAAAGGAGAGTAATTTTTGAAAATCTATGGTTTGGCAGGTGCCAGTGGTACAGGCAAAAGCTTTAATGCACAAAATCTTTCTAGTGAGATGGATATATCATGCATTATAGATGATGGCCTGTTAATTAGAGGCACAAAGGTTTTAGCAGGCGTATCTGCTAAAAAGGAAGCAACTAAAATTTCCTCTATCAAAAGAGCTCTTTTTATGGACCCAGACCATGCTGCCGAGGTTAGGTCAGCTATAGAAAATTACAAGCCCGAATCCATCCTAATACTAGGCACATCTGTATCAATGATTGAACGGATCGTTCAAAGATTGGGTCTACCAAGGATAGAAAGGATTATTAGGATAGAGGATATAGCCACAGAGAGGGAGATAATCCTAGCAAAAAGGCAAAGGCGTGAAGAGGGCAAGCATGTTATTCCTGTGCCTACCTTTGAGCTTAGCAAGGATTTTTCAGGTTTCTTCTTAGACAGCCTAAGGATATTTAAAACTAGGGCCAGTGGCAGGCCTCTTACCTTGGAAAAAACCGTTGTAAGGCCAACCTTTAGTTACCTAGGTAGGTTTTACATAGCCGATTCGGCTATTGAGGCAATAGTTATCCATGCCTCTAAAAAGAGCGATGCAGTTCATAAAATCATGAGGACCGCTATATCCAGTGAGGAGGGCGGTATAGTGATTGATATTGACCTTTCTATATATTATGGCCATATAATTGATGAAGCTTTAGAGATGGTTCAAGATTTTGTCAAGGAAGATACTTCATATATGACAGGTCTTAATGTATTGGCGGTAAATGTAACTGCTAAACGCCTTGTCCTAAAAAATAAGGACCAATAAGAATAGACAAAAGAAAAGAATAGTATAGTAGTAAACAAGCTTTTATTTATATATAGGGGAGAACATTTCATGTATAAAATACTAGAAAAAAAGGCACTAGGGCCAGGTATGTGGTATATGAGGATACAGGCTCCGCTTGTAGCACGAAGGGCCATGCCAGGCCAATTTATTATGTTTAGGATTTCTGAGGAGGGAGAAAGAGTCCCCCTTACAATAGCAGATTTTGACCGCCAGGAGGGCTGGGTTACCATAATATTCCAAGAGGTTGGTTTCTCAACCAAGCAGTTAGGTCGCCTAGAGCAAGGAGATCATATACTGGATTTTGCAGGACCCCTTGGCCAGCCATCTGTCCTTGATGGTTTTAAAAAAGTTTTGTGTATTGGTGGCGGTGTTGGGATTGCACCCCTTTATCCTCAGATAAAGCAATTAAGTCAGGCTGGAGCCTCAGTAAGTGTTATCATAGGAGCTCGCAGCAAGGACTATATTATTTTAGAAGAAGAGATCAAAGGCTTAAGCGACAGCCTATATATAGCTACAGATGATGGGTCCTATGGACAAAAGGGCTTTGTAACAGATATCCTAAAGGACCTAATTACCAAGCAAGCTAGCAAATATGATTTGGTTATTGCTATTGGTCCCTTGGTTATGATGAAGGCAGTAGCAGACTTTACAAGAGCTTTTGCTATACCAACTAGAGTTAGCTTAAATCCAATTATGGTAGATGGTACTGGTATGTGTGGTGGCTGCCGTGTGACTGTAGGGGGCCAGACCAAATATGCCTGTGTTGATGGGCCTGAGTTTGATGGTCACTTGGTTGATTTTGATGAGGCCATGAGGAGGCAAGGGATGTACAAGCAAGAGGAAAGGGTCGACCATTTCTGCAGGCTTACTGACCAAGGTGGTGGTAGCAAATGAAGCTAGTACTTACAAAGACACCTATGAGAGAGCAGGATCCACTAAAAAGGCGAAACAACTTTAAAGAGGTCAATCTAGGCTACAGCCTAGAAGAAGCCTTGCATGAGGCTAAAAGGTGCCTGCAATGTAAAAAACCAAAATGCGTAAAGGGTTGTCCAGTTAATGTTCCTATACCTGACTTTATAGATGCCATAGTAAAGGGTGACCTTGAAAAGGCCTACAATATAATAACTACTAGCAACAATTTGCCTGCAATCTGTGGCAGGGTTTGCCCCCAGGAGCAACAATGTGAAAAGCAATGTATCCTTACTACTAGGGGTGAAAGCGTTGCTATAGGACGACTAGAGAGATTTGTAGCAGATTCATTTTTAGATAGTGATATTAAGGCAGACCAAGAGGTAAAAGCAAAAGGGAAAAGAGTAGCTGTTGTTGGAAGTGGACCTGCTGGCCTTACCGCGGCAGGAGACTTAGCCAAGCTAGGCTATGATGTTACTATATTCGAAGCCTTTCACGAACCAGGTGGGGTATTAGTATATGGTATACCCGAGTTTAGACTGCCAAAGGATTTGGTGAAAAAGGAGATAGACAAACTAAAAAGGCTAGGCGTCAAATTTCAGATGAATACAATAATAGGTAAAACTCTGACCATAGATGATCTATTCCAGGATGGTTTTAAGGCTGTTTTTATCGGTAGTGGCGCTGGATTACCCCGTTTTATGGGTATAGATGGTGAAAACTTAAATGGTGTATATTCAGCCAACGAATACCTAACTCGAGTGAACCTTATGAAGGCTTATGATTTTCCAAATAGTCATACGCCTGTCAAACTAGGAGAAAAGATAGCTGTTGTAGGCGGCGGTAACGTAGCTATGGATGCAGCTAGGAGTGCTCTTCGCTTAGGTGCAAGAGAGGTCCATATAATCTATAGGCGATCCATGGAGGAGCTGCCAGCTAGGAGTGAGGAGGTCCACCACGCAAGGGAAGAGGGAGTAATATTTGATGTACTGACCAACCCAAAGGAGATAATTGGCGAGGACGGATGGGTTAAGGGCTTAAAATGCGTAAAAATGGAGCTAGGAGAGATGGATGCTAGTGGCCGCAAGAGGCCTAGAGAGATAGAGGGGTCTGAATTTATAATGGATTTTGACCTTGTTATTATGGCTATAGGAACCAGCCCCAACCCCCTTATAAAAGCTAGCACACCAGAGCTTGAGACAAATGATAGGGGTGGCATTTTAGTTGACCAAGAAACCTATGCAACAAGTATGGACAGGGTCTATGCAGGAGGAGATGCTGTAACAGGTTCTGCTACTGTAATTATGGCTATGGGTGCAGGTAAAAGGGCAGCCCAGGCTATCGATAAGAGGCTTTCCAAGGAATAAGACCTTTATGGTCTAGCATTTGCTTATAGCTTATAATAGACTAAATAGAACTTAGACAATATAAGAGTCAGAGAGGAGTCCTTCTCTGACTTATTTGCAAGAAGCAAAATAGATAGCTTATAGAATAGATAGATTCAGGGGGATATTTGTGAAAGTAGAGGCCAAGAAAAACGGGGTATTAGTATCAGGCCTAACTAGCTTTAATCTAGGCCATATCTTCGAGTGTGGCCAGGCCTTTAGGTGGAACAAGGATGAAAAGGGCTATATAGGTATTGTGGGGAAAAGGGTGGTTAGGCTTAGCACAGAGTCTGATAGCCTGCTAATAGAGAATTGTACTATTGAGGATTTCCAAGGTCTGTGGAGAGATTATTTTGACCTAGATAGGGACTATGACAGTATAAAAAAGCATTTATCTTGCGATAAAGTCTTAACAGATGCGATGGATTATGGTTGGGGTATCCGGATATTAAGGCAAGATCCTTGGGAGACCCTAATATCCTTTATCATATCTGCCAACAACAATATAAGCAGAATAAAAGGCATAATAGAAAGGCTTTCAAAAAGGCTAGGCAGGCCCATTAGCTTTGAAGGCAGGGACTATTATACCTTTCCAGGACCAGAGGACCTTGCTAGTCTTGATGATGAGTCTTATAGGCTTTGTGGCTGTGGTTATAGGGGCCCCTATATCAAGGAAACCGCCCGTATGGTTGTAGCTGGAGAGATAGATCCACTAGGATTAAGGGATTTACCCTATGAGGAAGCTCGTAAAGAGCTACAAAGGTGCAAGGGAGTAGGGGAAAAGGTTGCAGACTGTATAGCATTATTCTCTCTAGACAAGCTCCAGGCCTTTCCTGTAGATGTTTGGATAAAAAGAATAATGGAAGACCTATACCTAAAAAAAGAAATGCCCAAAAAGGAAATAAGGGCGGTGGCTGAAGAAAAATTTGGTCCCTATGCTGGCCTAGCACAGCAGTATTTGTTCTTTTATGCTAGAGAAAAAAAGATAGGTAAATAGGGGAGATATAATGCAGGGTACATTTGTAAATGTAATAGCCATTTTACTAGGCACTGGTCTAGGCTTAATTATTAAAAGATGGTTTACAAGGACCAGTTTTTTAGGAGGCTGCTCTGACCTAATAATGCAGGGGATGGGTATGGCAGTTGTAATAATAGGCATTAGTAATGCTCT
>DGFG01000134.1:0-3377 GCA_002391555.1 Firmicutes bacterium UBA3906 | reverse complement strand
TAGATAGGCTAGGAGAGATAATAGAGAATAAATTTTCAAGGAACAAGGAAAATACCAGCATGTCCCAGGGTTTTGTAACCGCTAGCCTAATATTTTGTGTTGGATCTATGGCTATTGTAGGGTCCCTTGATGCAGGTATAAAGGGCGACTACCTAACCCTCTATGCCAAATCCCTTTTAGATGGTATAACCTCTATTATTCTAAGCTCCACCCTAGGTGTAGGTGTTGCCTTTTCAGCCTTTGCCGTTTTAATCTACCAGGGGTCAATTACCCTGATGTCTAACCTGCTGCAACCCTTTTTAACAGAAATGATGATAAATGATATGACAGCTGTTGGTGGTATACTCATTATGGGTATAGGTATTACGATGATTGGTATTAAAAAACTCAACGTTGGCAACCTACTACCTGCAATTGCAATTCCAGCTATATATTATCCCCTAGCTGAACTGGCCAGTTGCATAATAAAATAAGAAGCAAGCTATAGGAAAAGGCCAAACTTTCATGGATTTTTGCAAATATTTAAAGTTTTCTTGACACATGGGTTGCCATTTGTTAAACTCATTTTAATATTCAGATATAACAATACAAGTTGATTATAAAGGACAAATATCGAAAGGGAGTGTTTACAATAAGCGAAAAGTTTACAAAGGAAGGACTAACCTTCGATGATGTGTTGCTTGTCCCACAGAAATCAAAGGTCCTTCCAAAAGATATTGATTTATCCACCAGACTAACCAAGAAAATAAGACTCAATATACCCTTGATAAGTGCAGCTATGGATACAGTTACCGAATCCCGTCTAGCAATAGCCATCGCCCGTGAGGGAGGCATAGGGATTATACACAAGAATATGAGCATTGAGGAACAGGCTGACCATGTTGACAAGGTAAAAAGATCAGAGCACGGAGTTATAGTAGATCCCTTCTATTTATCTGCAAATCATAGACTATCTGACGCTACTAATCTTATGGAAAAATACCGTATTTCAGGTGTCCCGATAACCGAAAATGGCAAGCTAATAGGAATAATTACAAACAGGGACATCAGGTTTGAAACAGACCTAAGCAAATATATAAAGGATGTAATGACATCAGAAAATCTAGTCACTGGGCCTGAGGGTACTACACTTGACGAGGCACAGGAGATACTTAGAAAATACAAGATAGAGAAGCTACCAATAGTAGACGATAAAGGAATGCTAAAGGGCCTTATAACTATAAAAGACATTGAAAAGGCCATACAATATCCAAATTCTGCTAAGGATGAGGGCGGTAGACTCTTAGTCGGGGCAGCAGTTGGTGTTACAGCAGATACCCTAGACAGGGTTGAGGCGCTTGTGGCAGCTCAGGTAGACGTAATAGCCCTAGATACAGCACATGGACATTCTGTAGGTGTTATTGAAAAGGTTAGACAGATAAAGGAGAGGTTCCCCGACCTACAATTGATAGCTGGTAATGTTGCCACTGCAGAGGCCACAAGAGACCTTATAGAGGCTGGTGCAGACTCGATAAAGGTTGGTATAGGACCTGGCTCTATCTGTACAACTAGGGTTGTAGCAGGTATAGGAGTACCGCAGATTACAGCTATACTAGACTGTGCACAGGAGGCAGACAAGTATGGTATCCCTGTAATAGCAGACGGGGGAATCAAGTACTCAGGTGATATAGTAAAGGCAATAGGGGCAGGTGCTAGTGTTGTAATGATAGGTAGCCTATTGGCCGGTACTGCTGAAAGTCCTGGAGAAACAGAGCTATACCAGGGTAGAAGGTTCAAGGTATACAGGGGCATGGGCTCACTTGCAGCCATGGACTCTGGTAGCAAGGATAGGTACTTCCAAGATGGACAAAAGAAGCTTGTCCCCGAGGGAGTAGAGGGAAGGGTTCCATACAAGGGCAAGCTAGCCGACACAATGTTTCAGCTCACAGGTGGTCTAAGGGCTGGCATGGGTTATTGCGGTACTGCTAACATTGAGGAACTTAGAAAGGACTCCAAATTTATAAGGATAACAGGAGCAGGCCTAATTGAGAGCCATCCTCATGATATCAGCATTACAAAAGAGGCCCCAAACTATTTTACTAGTATATAAAAAGGTTTATAGGCTTGATATAGTAACTAGCTTTTAGTAAATACCGGGGCAACCCGGTATTTTTAAAACAATTTAGGAGGCTTTTTAGTATGAAGCATGAAGCAGTTATAATACTGGATTTAGGTGGTGGGCAAAGCCAGGCTCTAGCCCGCAGGGTTCGGTCAGCCAATGTATATTGTGAGGTCCTACCATATACTACTAGTCCCAATCTTATAAGGGACAAAAATCCCAAGGGTATAATAATTTCAGGGACCACTTTAGATGAGAGTATTGCTACAAGGCCCAAGCTAGATGAGGAGATTTATAGGCTAGGCTTGCCAATACTAGCAATAGACTATGGTACACAGGTCTTGCTTGAGCATTTTAAGGGGCAGGTTAAAAGTGTAGATCAGGATATGACTGCCAGTCTAGATATAGGCTTTGTTTCTAATAGTCCCTTGTATCATGGACTTTCCACAAAGGATATAAGGCTAGATGGCCAGCTAAGAGTAATAAGCCAGCTAGCTAGTGGATTTAGGTCAATTGCCAAGGTTAGTTCAAACAATGACATACTAGCTATTGAAAATGAAGAAGAGCAGCTGTACGGATTTATGCTAGACCATCAGGCCTTTTTTACACAGTGGGGTATGACAATACTTAAAAATTTCCTCTACCATATATGTAACTGCTCAGGTGACTGGAAAATGCAAGACTATGCAGAGACCACAATCAAAAGTTTAAGAGAGCAAATAGGAGACAGAAAGGTACTTTGTGCACTATCTGGAGGCGTTGATAGCTCTGTTGCAGCCCTTTTGATACACAAGGCTGTTGGCAAACAATTAGTTTGTATATTTGTAGACCATGGCCTGATGAGAAAGGGTGAGCCAGATCAGGTAGAGGAGGTCTTTGGTAATAAATTTGATTTAAACCTTATCAGGGTAAATGCCCAGGATAGGTTTTTAAACAAGCTTAAGGGAATAGAAGATCCCGAAAGGAAAAGAAAAATAATAGGAGAAGAGTTCATCCGGGTTTTCGAGGAGGAAGCAAAGAAAATCGGCAGTGTTGACTTTTTGGTGCAGGGGACTATATACCCAGACATAATCGAAAGTGGAGTAGGGGGATCAATGATAAAAAGTCATCACAATGTGGGAGGTTTGCCTGACCACGTGGACTTTAAAGAGATTATTGAACCACTTAGTGACCTTTTCAAGGATGAGGTTAGGCAGGTTGGAGAAATATTAGGTATACCAAGAGATCTTGTTTGGCGGCAACCCTTTCCCGGCCCTGGTCTAGCCATCAGGGTTATAGG
>DGFG01000150.1:1020-3348 GCA_002391555.1 Firmicutes bacterium UBA3906 | reverse complement strand
TCATTGATATGGGTCCGGGTAAGACCGCCCACCTCGTTAAAGACCTTGTAGGACAGTCTTGACAGGCTAAGGACTTCAACATTTAATAGGCCTGCTAGCCCTAAGTGGTCAATTAAGTCCCTCTCAGCCTGCAGGGTAAACTGCTCAGGTACCATAAGGATAAGGCCCTCCTCACCCCTATTTAGGGCCTCCTTTATTTGACTATAAACCTTGCTAGTCTTTCCTGTGCCAGACCTGCCTGTTATATACCATAAGGCCATAATACCCCTCCCCTATTCCTAAAGACATATATTTTTATGCTAATTATCTTATTATACTAAATCTTATCCTAGGCCAAGCTAGGACTTAACTTTTTAAAGCCTAGCTGCCTATTCTAATTGATTATACTATAAGCCTATTGTGTATAGATAATCCTTACAGGATATTAATAAAGGGTCATATCTTAGGGCACTAGCCTTGGCTAGTTAGCCAAGCTCTAGCGAGGAAATAGGTAAATAGTGCCCTGTCCTTTAGCAGGCCTATCAGGTGGTTATATTATACTCATTTCACCTTGCAATTGTAGGCTACACATTTTATGTATATTGTACCATATCCTCTTAAGATTCAACAGCTTGTCTTTAAGTTTAATCTATAAAAATTGACAAATGTTTTTGCATAGCCAAAATCATCTAATATGAAGACCATCTGCTAGCTATCTATAGCAAAGAGTTGCTTTTTATATTTGTCCAGGGTTAATAGTAGGATTATACCAAGGCCATAGCAGGTTACCAGCTGGCCAAGACCTATTGAGAGAATTGCTATATGAATTGGAAACTTGTAAACATAGTGGAGCATACCACCTATGACTAGAGCGTTTACTAGTATGGGGGGCAGGGGTGCTAGATATTTATTAGGCATTTTATATGTAAGGTAGGCTGCTATTAGGGAGGCTAGGCTACCTAGGACTATATCAATGGTCCCAACCGGGCTAAAGAGGTTTGCAATAAGGCAACCAACAAATAGGCCTGGTACGGCTGAAAAGGTAAAAAAGGGCAGGACAGTCAAGGCCTCTGCTATCCTAAACTCTACCAGGGTCTCCCCATAACTTATAGGTGCAAAAACTAGGGTCAAAACTACATATATAGCGGCTATTGCAGCAGCTTGTACTAAAAATCGAGTCTTTTTCAAAATTTGTCCTCCAGCTAAGTCTTCTTTTTATATTAATTGCTTTATGCCTTTGTGAGTATTTAACTCATAAGGCATGCCTGTCTTCCTTATGTAAATACAAAAGGGGCATACTCTGCCCCCATTTATCAAACTAAAAAATTCACTTTAAATCCAATAGTTTTGTTTATAGACAGGATGGTTGCGAACTGTCTTTATTAATTTTTTAAGTTAATCTCCAGTCTTTCTAAACAGCTTGCTTATATCAAAGGCCATAACACCCTTTACATTACCCATGGGGATGGCACCTGTAAACCTACAGTCAAAGGAGTCATTTCTATTGTCCCCCATCACAAATATATGGCCCTCTGGCACCTCGTAGCTATAGTATGCAGACTCATCTAAACCGTGTCTAGCGATAAAATCATCTTTCATTAAGGGTCCATTTATAAAAGGATCTTTTAAGTAGGGTTCATCACAAGGTTCACCATTTCTATAGAGTCTGCCTTCATCAATCTTTAAAACATCGCCTGGCAAGCCCACAACCCTTTTTATCCAAAGGTTTTTTTCCCTATTTCTATTGAAGATATTGATATCCCTTAAGTCATCAACTAGGGTCCTTTTCCTGTCTACCCTGTTGTCAACTACTACTATATCACCATAATCAACATCTACCTTGAAGGTACGGCCTAGCCTTGAGATTATAACAAAGTCATTATTTTCTAGGGTAGGATCCATGGATCTACCATCCACCTTTATAGGCTGGATAACAAATAGGTTTATCACCAGTGCTAGTACTACTGATATTACTATAACCTCTACCCATTCTAATATGGATTTTACCCCCTTACTCAGCTTTGCCATACATATTCGCTTCCCTTCCTTGCTTACTATCATTAATATTATACAGCATAGGCGCTAAATAAACAAAGTTTTGTTAATTTAGGCCTAGCCTAAGTTTTATCTTAGACTACCTCTCCCTTTGAGACTATCAAGGGGTAGTTAGAATCCCCAATAAGCCTTCTTGAATCCCTGACTATAACCTCCTTGTCGAGTACCACATGGTCAAGTTCACAATCATCCTGGATCACAGCATCCTGCATGACTATACAGTTGTTTACCCTGGCACCCTTGCCTATATAGGCTCCCCTAAAAATTATACTATTTCTGACCTCACCCTCTATA
>DGFG01000150.1:0-731 GCA_002391555.1 Firmicutes bacterium UBA3906 | reverse complement strand
CTGGTCCTTAATCTTTGTGTATATGGGCCTTCCAGGATTAAATATCTCATTTCTTATATCCTTGTTTAGCATGGCCATATTGTTTGCATAATAGGACCAGATGCTGTTGGTTCGGCCTACATAGCCAGTAAATTTGTAGGCGCAAACATTTAGGCGGGATATCTTTTTCATCAAAATATCCTTTACAATATCATGCTCGCCCCTGGCTAGGGCTTCGTCTATTAGGTACTTAAAGAGGCCCTTGTCAAGGAGCATTATTTTCATATAGGTCTTGTTGGTCTTTGGCCTGCGGGGCCAGACCTCTATACCGGTGACCCTGTCATCATCATCAACTTCTAGTATGGTAAGGTTTGAAAGGTCTCTTAGGTCTGCATTTGGGTCTTCATTATAGATAAGGGTAATATCGGCGTTTTTCTCATTGTGAAAGTTTGAAACCTCATCAAAGTCTATATTAAAGACTATATTGGCATCCGATAAGAGGCACATGCTTTGCTTGCTCTTTTTTATAAAGCCTCCCGCTGCAGCTATAAGGTCTATACTCCCCTCACCTAGTCCATGCATACCCCGGCCTATATAGGGGGGTATTATGTAAAGGCCTCCATGCTTTCTATTTAAATCCCATTCCTTGCCTGAGCCTAGGTGGTCCATAAGGGAGGAATAATTGTTTTTTAAAATAACTGCCACATTGCTAATGCCTGAATTTACCATACTAGACATGATAAAGTCTATTA
>DGFG01000158.1:447-4761 GCA_002391555.1 Firmicutes bacterium UBA3906 | reverse complement strand
TGGCGGCAGCGGCAGAGGTGGATAAGAGACAGCGTCCTGCCGAAAGACCATATGAAATTTATAAAATAAATTATTCTAAAGCATCTAGCTGTTCTTTTACTAGTGCTTTAAAGTCCTTTATAGCCTGGCTTTTTGTTTTCTTCCCTTGGGTATATTTGTCTACCTGGCCTATCCAAATATCGCTGATTATATCGTCATATTTACTAATTTCTTTTCCCCTTGTGGCCTCACTTGCAGGGACTAAAACATCAAAAATATTCTGGCCACCAAGTATGTCTAGGGATCCATCTGACCTTTCCATAACAGCAATAGATGCAACCCCCTCCATGGGCCTATCTTTGCTAAAGGTACCATTTGCCAACTCGTACTGGAGGCCTGTATCGGAGATATCTAGTGTCATCCACTCAAGCAAGTCCGCCACTGTTTTTTTGTATTTAGGATCCTTTCTAGCCAGGACCCAATTTCCATCCCAAAAAAAGTTTTCTGTTGGCTGACATACAGCCCAGTCACCAAAGCTGCCCATTTGGTTGGCATCTGGCTTGTATCCGCTGTGAGAAAATATTACATAGGACAGTAGCCAGGCAGGCCCAAAAAAACCTAAGACCTGCCTCTCGTTGTTGTCCCACATATCACCGGTCCATTCTTCTGAAAATAATATTGTATCATTGTGGTAACCATTATCTTCGAGCTTTTTGGATATGTCTAAAAATGCCTCACGTTTAGGATCTATATAAAGGTCGCCGTCTTTAAACCAGCCACTATCAGCGCTAGCATCAATCTGACGCCATAGGTCAAAATGGCTAGACACAATGGCATAGCCCTTGGACTTTAGGTCCTCTGCAGCATCAAAAAACCTATCCCAGCCGGGGCCTATTTTGTCTTGAACAACAACAGGGTCATCTGTACCCCATACATCTTTTGCTATGGACCTGCGATAGATAAAAATACCCGCTGTTCCCTCATAAGACAGGGCAACTACCTGGTTGTCAGTCGGTCTTGTGCCAATGTCAACAATATACTTGGAAATCTTGGCCTCATCGATAAGCCTGTCTACATCGATACCTAGTTCCTTGTAGCTTGCAGCATAGCCAGTGGCATCGCCCTTTGTATATTTGTATATTTGATTGTATTCCACAAAATATATGTCAGGCGCTACTGAACCACCTGCTTGTAATGCTGTATCAACATATGATGAGTATGAATCTGAATTGCCCTCAAATGAATATAGGTCGAATTCAGTATCGAGGAATGGCTTTAGCTTTTTGTACTTTTCTATCATTTCTGGCACTGTACCCTCTAGTGCCTGATAGAACCAAATGCGGACCTTATCTGTCTCAATTTCAGACAAATTCGGTGGATCGCTTGCTTTATTCTCCCCTCTATCATTTTGCCCTAAATTATTACTCTCTGGACTTCCTATACATGAAGTTAGAATAAAAGCCATAATAAGGCTAGCTAAAAGAAGAAATACAATAGGCCTTTTCATAGTTTACGCCCCCTCATACCCCTAGACTATCTAGTCCCTTAAAGCTGATATGATCTTTATAGATGGTCTTCTCCACTCCCTTTCCTATATCCTCCTAACCCTATAAATTCAGCCTGAAAAGATGCTGTTTTTAAAAATATACTATTATATACTAATCTTTTCTTTTATTTTGCTTTATGCTAAAATAAACCCAATCCTAGAATAAGGGAGGATTGTCATATGTCAAAAGCTAAAAAGCTAAGGTTTCTACTAATAATAGCAATTATTTTCCTAGTTATTATCCTTAATAGCTGTAGCCTGCTTGGCAAAAGCAAAAAGTCTATGGCCAGCTGGGAGGGAAGTGTCTTTACCAGTGAATGGGCAGGTATTAGGATCCCACTGCCTGAGGGCTGGCAGATAGCCACCAACGAGCAAATAAGACAGTTAACATCCCTTAGCACTGAGCTAGTATCAGGTGTTACCGGCGTAAAGGTCAAGGATATGGAAAAGGCAGATGTGATCTACCCAATGTATATAACCGAGTATCCCCTAGGTTATGACGGCTTAAATACCAATATGCTGCTCTGCTTTCAAAAACTAAAGGCTATAGAAAATGTAACTATAAAGGATGCCAAGGAGTTTCTTCTTGCGGTCAAAAAGCAGCTAGATAACACAAACTTAGGCTATAATATAGAAGTTGGACAGACAAAAAACATAGCTGGCAAGGAATTTATCTTGATGACCTCTACTATAGACCTGGTTCCTGGCTATGAAATGATCCAAAAATACTATAGCTGTATCCATGACGGCTACATAATCAGCATAATAGCAACAGCTAGTATTGACCAAGAGGAGAAGATCGACAGTCTTGTTGATAGAATAGAAAGTTATTAATTAATAGGACTAAAAAAGGTCAGTAAAGTATTTACTGACCCTTTGTTCTTCCCTTAGCCTACTTAATTATTTAGATAACTTTCTCTCCCTATCTATATCCCCTAGCTCCACCTTTAAGGCGTCAACCGATAGGTAAATCTCCCAAAGGGATAGGATAAGAGAAGCCATCATAAGTAGTAAGCTTATAGCAAAGGTGATATCTGCTAGCAGCATCTTGTTTAGGAAAAATATAAACATACAAATGACGCAGAACAAAAAGCTTAGGACACTGACAAATTGTGTGTACTTTAGGATGTTTAATCTCTTTTGAAAATTTTCAATCTGCTTAAAAACCCTATCATCGGGCTTTTCATCGTATAGGGCCCTAAACTGCCTAACTAAATTTGCCAAAGCTAAAAACCTATTTGTATGGGCCAGCATAAGTAAGGTTATGGCTGGAAACAATAGGGCCGGTGTTGTAATATCAATATTCATATCGTCTCGTCCTCCCTGCTTTTACTAATTATATAATTTTTTTATGACTTTAAAAAGACTAAAGTATTGACTACAATAGCATAAGTAAATAAGCTACTAAATATCTATAAACATAATCTTTCTACTATAATCACCAAGACTAATAGATTATATTATGGCAATTATCCAAGTCCTGCCTTTCCTATAGCAATTAAGTTCACAATTGACTCTAGCCTTATCAGCTAAAGTACATTTGTATATCTTATTTCCTTTTCATTTGGTATAATAAGCCTAGTAAAAGGAGGATGAGCCTTTGAAAAGGATAATATTAATTTTAATGGTCTTCGCCCTATTATTAACTACTGCCTGCAAGCCCTCTGACGATGAAACAACAAAGGCCACAGAACCACCAGTAGTCAGTGCACCGACACCAGAGCCTAGTCCAACTGTCATAGAAGAGACCAAGCAGCCAGTTGCCAATCGGTCTATCTTTAATGGCAAAGAAATAGATAAGGACCAAGATAGCTACCAGGCATTTGCCATAATTATCGAAAATACCGGGCCTGCCAGACCCCATTCAGCCCTAGGTCTAGCAGATATAGTCTACGAAAACGCAGTAGAAACCTATACAATTACGCGTTTTCTAGCCATATTTGCCAGTGAAAAGCCAAGCAAGGTAGGACCAGTTAGGTCCTCTCGGATCCCCTTTGTACGAATAGCCCAGGAATGGGGCTTACCCTACGCCCATTTTGGGTCAGCTTCAACCGGACAAGGAGATGCAAAAAGTCTAATTGAGTCTATCGGCCTACCTATGCGGTTTGATGGACATCTAGGGATAAACGATCAGTTCTACTCTAGGGACAAGTCCAGAAAGGCTCCCCACAATGCCTACTTTAATGCAGAGGCTGCTGCAGCAAAAATCCCAGAGCTAGAGTATAAAAAACTGTTTGACTTTGATGAGACCACAAATATTGATGACCAGGATATAAATAGGCTATCACTCAGGTATTCTAAAGGAAACAAGGTAGACTATAAATTTGAATCTGAAAGCAAAAGCTACCTGCGCTATATAAACGATGAACCCATGATGGATGCCTACATAGATGATCAGATAAGGGTAACCAATATAGTCCTCCTACACGCACCGCACACAATGGTTGAAAAGGCCCATTATGTACTGGTGGATTTTTTAGGTGAAGGAAAGGCTGAGTATTTTGTTAACGGTAAGTATGAGCAAGGGACCTGGAAAAAGGCCTCCTATCAAGATAAAACAGAGTATTTTGATAGCAAGGGAGACCCGATTATCCTGCTACCAGGTAACACCTGGATCCAGGTGGTCCACAAAAACGTAACTATTAGGATGGAGTAGCCAACTTAATTCCTTATATAATACTGGATATAGCTTTAGGCTAAAAGCTAACAAGAAAATCGATCTATAAATGTATGACCAGTTTTGTTACTGTGTCAGATTTGTGTCACAAACGGGATATCTTCAAAAAGAG
>DGFG01000158.1:0-196 GCA_002391555.1 Firmicutes bacterium UBA3906 | reverse complement strand
CTGCTTCGCTATGCTCGCATCCTGATACGTCGCTTCCCGCTTCCTTCGTCGCAGGACCCGCTCCTTACACTCGCCTAAAAACATGCTAACAGCATCTTTTATTAACGGCTCGTGCCCTCTCAGGGTTCGAATCCCTCTCTTTTAATTAATAAGCACCTACTATGATGTAGGTGCTTAAAACTGGCGGAGAGAGAGG
>DGFG01000127.1 GCA_002391555.1 Firmicutes bacterium UBA3906 | reverse complement strand
AGATGTGTATAAGAGACAGCAGATGTACAAGGGCCCTATCTTGAAAGGGAAGATGGGTCAAGGGCTAGCCTTTATATACACATACCCTTTTGCTCGAGCCGATGCCACTATTGCTCCTTCCCCTCAGGCTTAATATCTAGGGTATCAGACAAGATGGATGCCTACCTTGACTGCTTAGACCTAGAACTTTCCAGGACTATTGACCTATTTAAAGCAAGGGGCATTATCATCGACACCGTCTATATAGGTGGTGGAACACCTACAGTCCTAGACCAGCAGGCTCTTGAGCGACTATTAGGGATAATAGACTTAGCCTTAGAAAAGCTTGGGAAAAAGCACCTGCTCGAATATACAGTAGAGGCTGGAAGGCCTGACAGCCTAGATAGGGCTAAACTTTTGTTACTAAAAAACTATGGGGTAAATAGGATTAGTATTAACCCCCAGACTATGAACCAAAAAACCCTTGACCTGATAGGCAGAAACCATACAGTTGAGGATATAATTAATATCTACCATGAGGCTAGACAAGTAGGCTTTGAAAGCATAAACATGGACTTAATTCTTGGTCTTCCAGGCGAGGATGCTAATGATTTTGCCCATACAATGGACCAGATAGGTCCGCTTATGCCAGACAATATTACCATGCACACACTAGCAGTAAAGAGGGGTTCTTCTTACAAAGAAGACTTTGAGCAATACGATCCTGATAGGGGTGGGATTGCAGAGAGGATGGCTGAGATTTGTACTGACTGGGTAGACAGGCTAGGGATGGTACCCTACTATCTATATAGGCAAAAGTACATGCTAGACCATCTTGAAAATGTAGGCTATAGCCTACCGGGCAAGGAATGCCTATATAACATCCAAATCATGGAGGAGAAAAGGTCGATTTGGGCCTTTGGAGCAGGAGCTATCAGCAAGGTCTACTACAAGGACCAAGACAGGCTAGAGAGGGTAGCAAATGTTAAGAACCTAGATGATTACCTAGACAGGATAGATGAAATGATAGAAAGAAAGACAAGGGTATTGCTTTAGCATAAAAGCAAGCCTTGCTATTGACACGAACCTGTATGAGGATTATAATACAATAAATCCATATAATACTGCGATGATTGAGAGAGTACCTAGTATTGAGGCAACAGAGAGGAGATGCCCTAGGCTGCAAGCATCTTTTGCTACAGATACGGGGAAGGACACTCATGAGTAGACCTTATGAAGGGTGGCACTAATTGAGCTTTTAGCTAGTTGCCACTGATAGTAGTTTGGTCCGCATAGATACTATGCGTTAAATGATGAGGTGGGAGACATGTCTCCAACTAGGGTGGTACCGCGAGTGTAATCTCTCGTCCCTTTTGGGATGAAGAGATTTTTTTAATATTGGCTAGTTTAGCTAGAAAGCTTTATAAAGGAGGATTTTATGTTAACCAGAGCGCCGAAAGGCACAAAGGATATATTGCCTAGTGAGTCCTATAGCTGGCAATACGTAGAGGAAAAAATACGCCAGATAGCAAGATTATATGGCTACAGAGAGATTCGGACACCAATTTTTGAGCATACAGACCTATTTGTTAGGAGTGTAGGAGACACTACAGACATAGTCCAAAAGGAGATGTTTACCTTTGAGGACAAGGGGAAAAGGAGCATAACCCTAAAGCCAGAAGGGACAGCTGGTGTAGTCAGGGCTTATATAGAGCATAGTCTTTATGCAGAGCCCCAGCCAATAAAGGTCTACTATATCACTCCTTGCTTTCGCCATGAGAGGCCCCAGGCTGGACGTCAAAGGCAGTTTAACCAGTTTGGAGTTGAGGTCTTTGGGGGCAAGGAGGCTTCCCTGGATGCAGAGATAATCTCTCTAGCAGTAAAGCTATTTGATAGCCTGGCAATCAAGGGTCTAAAGGTCAACTTAAATAGTATAGGCTGTCCTGACTGCAGGGGGCCCTATCATGAAAAGATAAAGGAATACCTAGGGGACAATATAAACTCCTTGTGCAAATCCTGTAGCGACCGATATGAGAAAAATCCCCTTAGGATTTTAGACTGCAAGGAAGAAGGATGCAAGGCCTTGATAGCAGGTATTCCCCTAATACTAGACAACCTGTGTGACGAGTGCAAAGACCACTTTGACCAGGTAAAGGCTTTCCTCGACGCCAAAGGCATAGATTATCAGATAAATCCCCTGATAGTGAGAGGACTAGATTATTATACAAAGACAGTCTTTGAGATCATTTCAGATTCACTAGGGGCCCAGAGTACTGTATGTGGCGGAGGCCGTTATGATGGCCTAGTTGAGGAATGTGGTGGGCCTAAAACACCAGGAATTGGCTTTGCCATTGGCCTTGAACGCTTGATGATGATCCTAGAGGCCCAAAAGGCCATAGATATCGTAGAGGAGCCAATGGATATCTATATTGCTACCATAGGTGATATGGCCAGACTAAAGGCATCTGACCTAATCAGTGTTCTAAGGAAAAAGGGTATTTCTGCTGATATGGACCATGTAGGTAGGAGCATAAAGGCCCAATTTAAATATGCGGGCAAGCAAGGCTATAAATTTGTCTGTACAATCGGAGAAAATGAGCTGACCACAGGTGACTTGAGGATCAAGAACATGAAGGAAGGAAAAGAGGACAGCATAAGGATAGAATCCTTGCTAGACTATCTTATAAAGCAGCTAGGAGGAAGCAGTAATGACTAGTAATATACAAACAATAAAAAGAACTCATATGTGTGGCATGGTAAACAAGGACTTGGTAGGCTCAAGGGTGAGCCTGACAGGCTGGGTCCAGCGCAGGAGAGACCTTGGCAAGCTTATCTTTATATACCTTCGTGACAG
>DGFG01000018.1:12601-27409 GCA_002391555.1 Firmicutes bacterium UBA3906 | reverse complement strand
GTATCCCACCTGTCCTCTGCTAGTGATGAAAACATAGCAGACATTGTTATTATATATAGGTAACCTAGAATAAAAATAAAGCTGATTCCTAAACAAAAGAGGAATCAGCTTTTTTCTTTTCCATTAGTTATAGTCTATCTAGCTAGGTTAAGGCAAGTATTATCTTAGTCACCTTTTGCAGCCTACTTAGAATATTGAAAAGACAACAAATAGGGAGGCTGCAATTGAAGCAACTAGTGAGACAACAGTAATCTGGGTATTGATTGATGGACCTGCTGTGTCCTTAAAGGGGTCACCTACAGTATCACCAATAACCGCTGCCTTGTGGGCATCACTACCCTTGCCACCGAAGTTACCTTCTTCGATATACTTTTTGGCATTGTCCCAAAGACCACCTGCATTACTCATAAGCAGGGCCAAGAATAGGCCTGTTACAATATTACCAATCAGGAAGCCACCAACAGCCAAAACGCCACCTACAAAGCCTACAATAAGGGTCAATAGTATTGAAACAAGGCCTGCTGGGATTAGCTCTTTTATAGCACCCTTTGTTGCTATATCAATACATTTGTCATAGTCAGGAGCTACTCCTTCTTTTCCTTCTTTAAGGCCTTCTATTGTATCAAATTGTGTGTGAATTTCCTCTAGCATCTTTTGTGAGTTTCTGTTAACCCCAATCATTAGCATAGCTGAAAATACTGCTGGGATTGCCGCTCCAACCAGTGCTCCGAAAAAGACCAAGGGGTCCATCATACTAAACTCAATGACATCACCGGTAATTCCCTTTACAACCTCTTGGAAGGCTCCTAAAAGGGCTATGACTGTAAGGCCAGCTGCACCGATAGCAAAGCCCTTGGTGATAGCCTTGGCAGTGTTACCAGCAGCGTCAAGTTTATCAGTGATATCTAGGACATCATCACCTAAGTCGCCCATCTCTGCAAGTCCGCGGGCATTATCAACGATTGGCCCGTAGGCATCGTTTGAAATTATCATACCAATTATAGATAGCATACCGATTGCTGATATTGAGATACCAAACATGGGGAAGTTGCCGCCGAGGGGCTCTAGTATCTTGTATGCTCCAAGGGCAGCTAGACCAATACCAATTATAGAGGGCATGATACTAACAAGACCATAGGAAAAACCAGTTAGTATGGTAAAGGCAGGACCATTTTGACAGGCTTCTGCTACCTTGTAAACAGGCTTTTTGCCGTCACCTGTAAAGTAGTCACTGGTAAAGCCGATAATAACGCCAACAACTAGTCCTATTATTGCTGCTCCCCATATCCGGACTTCGAAACCAGATAAAAGGGTGGCAACCAGGGTAAGTACTGCAAATACTCCACAGGTTAGGAGGGTACCACTGTTTAGGGCCTTGCCAGGGTCTCCAGTATCACTAACACGGGCTACGAGTACACCGATAATAGAGGCAAGTAAACCAAGGGCTGAGAAACAGAAGATAACCTGTATCTGGCCTAGTGGAGCTGCTATAACAAGGGCAGCTGCTAAGGCAGCAACCTGAGAGTCGAATAGGTCAGCACCCATACCAGCTACGTCACCAACATTATCACCAACATTGTCTGCAATAACAGCGGGGTTTCTTGGGTCATCTTCAGGGATGCCTAGTTCTACCTTACCAGCTAGGTCTGCTGAAATATCTGCTGTCTTTGTAAAGATACCGCCACCTGCTTTTGCAAAGAGGGCCAGAGAGCTAGCACCAAAGCTAAATGCCATAACAATATCTGCAGATCCAGTTAAAAGGTGTAGTAGGGCTGTTCCTGCTAGGGCTGTACTTACAACAGCCATACCCATAACAGCACCGCCACGAAAGCCTGCCATATAAGCGGGAGCGAGGCCTGACTTGGCAGCAGATGCAGACCTTACATTTGCTATAGTGGCAATACTGATACCTACGTAGCCTGCAATGCCAGAAAAGAGGGCGCCGAGGATATAGGATAGGGCAGCTATGATATTTGGCCCCACCTTACCTTCCCAAATGGGTGAAGGGAATATAACAAAGATAATAACAGTTACAACACTAACAAAGATAGCTAGGATTCGGTATTCTACCTTTAAGAAGGTAAAGGCTCCCTGCCTGATTAGTTGACCGATGCCTGCTATTTTGCCCTCTGCTACAGGTAGCTTTTCAACCCATTTGTAGAAGTAGGCTGCAACAGCTATAGCGATGGCTGCAACGATGAGTGAAACATAAGTCCAAATCATTTTCTTTTCTTCTCCTTTTTGTCTAGTTTTTCTATTTAAAGACAGGCTGACTTATCCACCTATCGGGTCGGGTTACAGCCGTGCATTATATATATACACGGGTTAGGAACTTTGCCTTGATAGGCAAATTTAAAGCAAAAAAAATCATAGGCACCTATGCTTTCAGCCACTTAGATAATAGACAAGGGAATAGGGAACTAAAGTACAGTTAGTTGGGGGAAAATCCAACCAATTGTGCTTGTTAGCAACCAAACTAATACCTGCTATGTGACAGACACTAGTTGCTGGTAAACTCATGCTTTAGCACCCCTTACCTAAGGAACTGAAAATCCATAAACACCTATGTTTTTCTTATAATTATATGTTCAATCTATAAAAACTGTCTGTATAGATTAAATTATTTTTTTATTCTACTGGGAAAATCCTCATCATCAATTTAACTAGGATATAGAAAACTAGTAGGACTAGGAATACGCCGCCAACACCTATACCCATAACCTTTAATGCATCCAAGAATATATCCATATTGCTATAAGCCTCCTATCCGAGTAATGCTAGGATTATTGATCCTGCTATTACTGATCCTATCTGTCCTGCCACATTTGCACCAATGGCTGGCATTAGAATAAAGTTAGTTGGGTCTTCCTTTTGAGCCATCTGCTGTACTACACGGGCTGACATTGGGAATGCTGAGATTCCACAACCGCCTATCATGGGATTTATCTTTTTCTTTAAAAAGAGGTTTACAAACTTGGCAAACAAGACTCCAAAGGCTGTGTCAAAGACAAATGCCAATAGGCCAATTAGTAGTATAACTAAGGTCTGTGGCCTTAGGAACTGTTCGGCTACCATGGTAGAACCAATTGTGATACCAAGTAGGAGAGTTACGATATTTCCTAGTTCATTTTGGGCTGTCTGTGACAAGCGCTCTAGGACACCGCACTCACGGACCAGGTTACCAAACATCAAAGACCCGATTAGGGGTACTGATATTGGAGCTACTATACCTGCTACAACTGTGACCATAATTGGGAAAAGTATAAGAACTGTCTTTGATACCTTTACATCGTAGTCGATATCCATTCGGATCTTTCGCTCTGCCTTTGTTGTCAAAGCCTTTATAACAGGTGGCTGTATCATAGGTACTAGGGCCATATAGGAATAGGCAGCAACTGTTATTGCCCCTATATACCTTGGGGCAAACTTGTTGCCCACAAAAATTGAGGTAGGCCCGTCTGCTGCACCGATTATACCTATAGCAGCTGATTCTTTAAGTGAAAAGAGTGGGGCGCTTGGATCCAGTCCCATAAAGTTTGCTATGGCCTCTGGTATTTCAATTAAGTTTGTTGAGGCGGCCAGTAGCATTGCTGCAAAGATTCCAAACTGGGCAGCTGCGCCAAAGAAAAGAGTTACTGGTTGCTTTAGTAGAGGTGAAAAATCTATCATTGCTCCGATTGCGATAAAAATTAAGATTGGAAAAAGTTCGTTGGATATACCAGCCTTGTAGAGTATTGTTAGAAAGCCCTCCTCGCCTATGGCTGCAGAGTAGGGTATGTTAGCTAGTATGGCTCCAAAGCCTATTGGAAGAAGTAGAAGTGGTTCATATTTTTTCTTAATAGCCAGATAGATTAGCACTGCACCGATTACTAGCATTACTGCGTGTTGCCAGGTAAAACCTGTAAAGCCCTCAAGGAGCTGTTCATATGTCCCCATTTTTAATCCCTTCTGTCTTTAAAATTGTTGTATATATATATATTATTACCTTTATAGGTAGAGGGGTATTAGCTAAAATATCCTCTTATAATATACATATTTAATAGTAACAGAATGATTTTTTTTGTCAATAAATAAAGCTTTAGCTATAGCAGGAAAAGTGGATATTTATAATTGGTAAAAGCATGAGCCTAGAAAAAAGCAGTAGGAGCTGAATAGAATTCTTGATACTGGGGGCAAAATAAGGAAAAAAGAAAAGTTAGGTGAGAGTATGACTTATGCAAGCTGTACAATCTGCGGCTCTGACTTAAGGCCTAGCTATGCTAGGACCTGCCCTGAATGTAGTGAATCTGTATGCGATGATTGCGGGGACCAATATCAGGGCTATTGCCAGGCCTGCTTTGACGAGCTGACAGAGCAAGCAGATTCCTAGCTCGAATTGGCCCCTTTAAAGGGGCCTTTATGCTTGCTTTTCAAATTTAGATTTCGACATAAAAAATTGTGAAATGTTACAAATTAATGTATAATGTAAGAAATATCTAAAAAGGGGTTAATGTCATTGGCTGATGGATAATTAAAAATACTTTCTAGGGGGAAAGGGGTTTAAGTATGAATACCAATAGCATGACCGAATGGGCCAAAAGCTACAGTTGGAAGCTTATAAGAAATCAGGCTTATGGAAAGTACAGGGGCTATTATTTTACTGTATTTGATACTAGTAATATAAGATTAGTTTTAACCGCCCTACCTAGCCTGACAGAGTCAGAAAGTGTGGATATCTACAGGGCAATAGAGGAAAACAAAGAAGGGCTAAGGATCGTCGAACATGGTATTTTCAAGTCATGTGGTAATCTTTTAAGAGTATCCTTTACAGAGGCTACAATGAAGGCCATGACACAGGAGGATATAGGTAGCTTTTTTGACCAGATCACAGACCTTTTGAGCCAGCTAGGGATCAGTGCCACTGATAACTGCTTTATTTGCAGTAGCGATTTTGGAACACAAGAGACACTATTTGACAATATCCTAGTACCCCTTTGTGGGACCTGCTATGACCATTTAGAGCAAGAGTACATAAAGGCTGAACAAGAGTTTAGTAGCGAGGAAAAGAAATATGGCCTTGGCTTTATTGGGGCACTATTAGGTGGCCTATTAGCTACAATACCCTGGATCCTATTATCCTATCATGGATGGTATGTAGGTATTATAGGCTTTTTGATTATGTTCCTTTCCTTAAAGGGCTACAAGCTACTAGGAGCTAGGATAGGTAAACTGACCCCATGGATTGTCGGGGGCCTTACAATATTTCTAATAGTATTAGCAGAGCTAGTAGCCAATCTACTCCAAGTAAGTGCAGCACTAAAGGAGGTCTTTGATATATCACCCTCCCTTGGTCAGACTTTTGGAGTCTTTATAGAGCTACTTAAAGATTCAACAACTGGCATACTAAGAGGGGTTATTATAAACCTACTTATAGGAATAGTCATAGGCCTGGCTGGTACTATTTCATTGTTTAAGGATATGAAGCTAAATATCAATAAACAAGTCGATGCATACAGGGTGGCTAGAGCTTAAAATCCTATTTGGGCAGCATTTTACAGTTGACATTATGGCCTTTAAATAATAAAATAGATAGGCAGTCAATTTTTAAGGTGCATGTGCCCGTAGCTCAGCTGGATAGAGTGCTTGACTACGAATCAAGAGGCCAGGGGTTCGAATCCCTTCGGGCACGCCAATGCCCCAGTAAATAATCATTTGCTGGGGCTAATTTTTTAAGCTAATATCGAGATAATAATTATGCTTTGTTTTTGCCGCCGGGTAAAGACAAAATCAAGCATTCGTGTTTCATGCCCTTTGGCCTATGCAGGTATGAAAGTCGGGTGTTTTTTAATTTTAGGAGGCAGACTGAGAATTGGAAGCTAAGTCCTTGAGGAAAATATTTGTAAAATACATAAGTATGAATGTACTAGGCATGATAGGGATTTCTTGCTATATTCTCGCTGACACTTTTTTTGTGGCCAGGGGCATAGGGGCAGATGGCTTGGCAGCCCTAAATCTTGCTATACCAGTTTACAGCTTTATTCATGGTATAGCCCTTATGATAGGGATGGGAGGGGCCACCCGCTATTCCATATCTAGGTCAAACAGTATTTTTACACAGTCACTATACTTAACCTTGATGTTCTCAGCTGTATTTATGGTTATTGGGATCTTTTTTACAGGCCAACTGGCTAGCCTCCTAGGTGGGGACAGCCTTACTCACTCAATGACCAGCGTCTACTTAAAGGTTATCTTGTGCCTGGCTCCAGCCTTTATGCTAAACAACCTCATGATATGTTTTATTAGAAATGACGACAATCCTAGAATAACGATGCTAGCAATGTTACTAGGCAGCTTTTCCAATATAATTTTAGACTATGTCTTTATCTTTATATTTAATATGGGTATGTTTGGAGCAGCGATAGCTACAGCAATAGCACCGATAATTTCTTTAGCTGTCCTATCAAGTCATTTTAGGCAAAAGAAAAACAGCTTTGCCTTTGAAAAGAGCAAGCTGACTATATTCGCCTTTAAGGATATTTCTATGTTAGGTCTATCCTCTCTATTAGCAGAGCTTTCAACAGGCCTGGTTATGATAATTTTTAATTATTTAATCTTGGGTCTAGCCGGTAATTTAGGGGTTGCTGCCTATGGGATAATTGCAAATATTGCTATAGTTATCATGTCCATATTTACAGGTATAGCCCAGGGGATACAGCCCATTGTGAGTAAAAACTATGGTGAGGGTAAATATGATAGTATCAGGCAGGTCCTAAGAGATGGCCTAATAGTTACCCTTGCTATAGCCATATTAGTCTACCTTGCCTCTTTTGCTTTTGCAGGCCCTATTGCAGGCTTATTTAACAAGGACCAGGACCCGCAGCTTACTAAAATAGCTGTTGATGGGATAAGGATCTATTTTATTGGCTTTATCTTTGGCGGGGCTAATATATTACTTGCCGCCTATTTTGCAGCCATGGATAGGCCCAAAAAGGCCTTTAGGATCTCGGTGCTTAGGGGTTTTATCCTGATAATTCCCGCTGCCTTAATACTAGCTAGACTCTTTGGCCTATCTGGGGTCTGGACTGCCATGCCACTTTCGGAGCTTATTGTGCTAGCATACTCAGCCATTATCCTAAGGCAAAGGAGGCTAGCTTTAGCGACTGCCAGCTAGCCTAGCTATAGACCTCATCTGCTATTTTTATAAACCTATCTATATCTTCTTTTATAAGCTTTAAGGAATCCCTCCAAAAATCTATGGAGCGGACATCTATACCAACCATTTGAGTTAGGTCAGCTATATCCATCCTACCTGTAGCATTCAGTAGCCTATCATAGTCTGGAATAAATTCTTGTCCCCGCTTTAGGTACTGGGCATAAACACCATTGCCAAAGAGTAGGCCAAAGGCATAAGGGAAGTTATAAAAGTTTCGGTTTGCCTGATAGTAGTGGCTTTTGTTGATCCACATATAGGGGTGGAGGTAGTCATGGTCTAGGCTTTACCGTCCTTTTCTATATCTACAAGTAGGGTTGATACTAGCTTGTTTTGTAGCTTGGCCCAGGCCCTTGAGCCGGTGTTTGTCATATTCGCTATAAGGGACTCTAGCTCTTGGCTAAGGGTGTACTTGGAGTTTTCAACTATCTTTTTTATAAAATAGGCATGGTCTTTTAGGATAGGCGAGGACCTAATAACAAGGTCTAGGTCTTCAAGGTCAGCTAGCCATTTTTCAAACCTCACACTAGGCTCGGTCAATTCATTATACAAAAGCTGCAATTTATCCATTTCCCTTAGGGCTGTTTCATCTCTAGCATTTGTAGAGATAACAAGGGCACAATAGGTCATAAGCTTGGTAAAGATATTAGTTAGCCTGGTCCTGGCTCCTGTATACTATTTCCCCTTGGTCAGTATCTAGGACTAGTGTAGAGTGGGGGAGGATATCACCCCTTATGATCCCCTTAGCCAGGCTAGTTTCAATATTTCTTTCGATAAATCTTTTTATAGGCCTTGCTCCATAGACGGGATCATAGGCCCGGTCTACAATAAGGTCAAAGACCCTATCAGAGACATCTAAGTTTATATTTTGCTGGCTTAGGCGGCTTTCAAGACCCCTTAGCTGGATTTTTGCTATCTGCCTTATCTCATCTTTTTGTAGGGGTTTAAAGAGGACTATATCATCTATACGGTTTAAAAATTCAGGCCTAAAGTGGCCCTTTAACTCATCCATAACAAGCCTTCTGCTGGCCTCATCGATATGGGACTTGTCTTGTAGCCTTTCCATCAGTATGTTTCCACCAATATTTGAGGTCATAATGACTACTGTATTTTTAAAGTCCACCGTATGGCCCTGGCTGTCTGTTAGCCTACCATCATCTAGTAGCTGGAGCAGGATGTTAAATACATCTGAATGAGCCTTTTCGATCTCATCAAATAGGACTACAGAATAGGGCTTTCTCCTGACTGCTTCTGTTAGCTGGCCCCCTTCTTCATAGCCTACATAGCCTGGAGGGGCACCAATGAGCCTTGATACTGCAAACTTTTCCATATATTCAGACATATCTATCCTTACTATATTGTCCTCTGAGTCAAATAGGACCCTGGCCAAGGTCCTGGCTACCTCGGTTTTACCGACACCAGTGGGGCCTAAGAAGATAAAGGAGCCAATGGGCTTTGAGGGGTCCTTCATACCAGACCTTGCCCTAATTACAGCGTTTACTACTGCTGCTACTGCATCCTCCTGGCCAATTACCCGCTCATGCATGATATCATCAAGGCGCAGGAGCTTGTCTCTTTCGCTTTCCATTAGCCTAGTTACAGGTATACCAGTCCAATCTGAGACTATTTCACCTATCTCTTCCTCGGTGACTTCTTCTTTTAGTAGCCTCTTTGAATGCTTTTTATCCTTGGCCTCCTTGCTTAACTTTTCTAGCTCCTTTTCTAGGGAGGGCAATAGGCCGTACTTAAGCTCGGCCATCTTGTTTAGGTCATATACCCTTTCCATCTGTTGGATTTGTGCCTTGGTATCCTCGATTTTTTCCTTTATAGAATTGATACTTTTTATTGTATTTTTTTCTGCCTCCCACTGGGCAGTCATGGCGTCGCTTTCCTCCCTGAGGCTAGCTATTTCCTTTTTAATATCCTCAAGCCTTTTAGCTACTCCTTGGCTGTTTTCCTTTTTCAAGGCCTCCCTTTCAATCTCTAGCTGCATTATTCTTCTTGTGATTTCATCTAATTCCTCTGGCATAGAGTCTATCTCAGTCCTAAGCATGGCAGCAGCCTCATCTATCAGGTCTATGGCCTTGTCGGGCAAAAACCTATCAGTTATATAACGGTCAGATAGGCTAGCGGCAGCTATTATGGCATTGTCCGTAATCCTGACCCCATGGTGGATTTCATACCGGTCCTTTAGGCCCCTTAGAATTGAGATTGTGTCCTCAACATCAGGCTGGTCAATCATTACCGGCTGGAACCTACGCTCTAGGGCTGCATCTTTTTCAAAATACTGCCTGTACTCATCTAGGGTTGTTGCCCCTATACAATATAACTCACCCCTGGCTAGCTTTGGCTTTAAAATATTACTAGCATCCATAGAGCCCTCTGTCTTGCCAGCTCCGACTATATTGTGGATCTCATCTATAAAAAGCAGGATCTGGCCTCTGGCATCCTCGATTTCCTTTAATACTGACTTTAGTCTTTCTTCAAATTCGCCCCTGTATTTTGCTCCTGCAATCAGGGACCCCATATCTAGTGAAAATATCCTTTTATCCTTTAGGGAATCGGGTACATCACCCTTTAAAATTCGCTGGGCCAGGCCCTCTACAACTGCAGTTTTACCGACTCCAGGCTCACCTATTAGGACAGGATTGTTTTTAGTACGGCGGCTGAGTATACGGATGACCCTCCTGATTTCCTCATCCCGCCCTATAACAGGGTCTAGTTTATTTCTGCGGGCCTCTTCTACCAGGTCTCTACCAAAACGGTTTAGGGCATCATATGTAGTTTCAGGGTTTTGTGAACTTACCCTTTGCTGGCCTCTGACCTCTGCTAGCTTTTCTAATAGCCTTTCCTTTGTAAAGGCAAAGGATTTTATAAAGCGTTGCTGGATATCCCTATCCTCTAGTAAAGCTAGGTAGAGGTGCTCAACACTTATATAGTCATCTTTGAAATCCTGGCTAATTCTTTCCGCACTTATTAAACATTCATTTAGGCGGCGGCTAGGGTAGCTTTGGACATTTCCAACTATCTTTGGCCTCCTGTCAACTTCCTTTTCAAGGGCCCTTATATAGGCCTTCAGGTCTACGCCTAACCTGTTTAAGAGCAAGGGGATAAGGCCTTGGTCCTGGGTGACAAGGGCTAGGTGTAGGTGGACAAGGTCTAGCTCCTGCTGCTTTTTTTCAATCAAAAGGCTCTGGGCGTCCATTAGGGCCTCTCTGGCTTTTTCGGTAAACTTATCAATATTCACTCTGCCTTCACTCCCTCTTATCTAATATGACCTGGCAAGCTTAGATTATTTCTAGGCTAAGATTTAAATTGTTTGACTAACTTTGACTTTAACCTAATTATAAGGGATTTTTTCCTAGTTGGCAAGGGTAAAGTTTTATGATACAGGACAAAAATAAAGGTTATAGGTCTTATATATAGAATATATAAAGGGGATATTTTAAAGTTATATACAAGGAGGAGATAGGCATTGAAATATGGCTATTTTGATAATGAAAACAAGGAGTATGTCATAACAAACCCTAAGACCCCAACAAAGTGGATAAACTATGTTGGTGGATTGGATTTTGGGGGCTTTGTTGACCATACAGGTGGCTCTCTCATATGCAAGGGTGACCCTGCCCTAAATCGAATAGTAAAATATATACCCCAGCTACCAGACTCAGACTTTAAGGGGGAAACCCTATATATTAGACTCAAGGAAAAGGAAGGCTACAAGGTCTTTTCCCCCTTTTATGTACCAACCCTTGACCCCTATGACCTCTTTAACTGCCATGTAGGACTTGGCTATTCTAAAATAGTATCCGAGTTTTACGGTATTAGGACTGAGGTTACTATCTTTGTTCCAGCAAATAGTAATAGGGTAATCAGGGATATTAGGGTTAAAAACCTAAGAGACAGTCAGGTAGAGCTAGACCTGGTTCCAGTGGTAGAGTATACCCATTTTGAAGCCCTAAAGCAGTTTAACAACAATGACTGGGTACCCCAGACCATGCAGTCCAAGGCAATAGATGAGGAAAATGGCCTAAGAACAGTCCTGCAATATGCCTTTATGAGAAAGGACTTTGCAGTAAACTATTTTACCTCCAACTATAAAGTAGCATCCTTTGAAACGGATAGACGCAAGTTCCTTGGAGACAATGGCTATGGAACATGGGCTAGACCCAAGAGCCTAGAAAATGACCAGCTTAGCAACTACCAAGCCCTAAGGGGAGACAATATATGTGCCCTCCTACACCAGCTAGGGACCCTGGCTCCAGGCGAAGAAAAGCGGGTAATTACCCAGCTAGGCCAGGCTACTAGCTTTGAAGATGAGAAGGACAGGATTAACTTTTATAGGGATGAGACCAATGTAGACAAGGCCTTTGAGGACCTAGCCAGCTTTTGGGATGAATACCTGTCCTACCAGCAGGTTGAAACACCAGATAAAAACTTTGACACCATGATAAATATCCACAATCCCAGACAATGCTATATCACTAAAAACTGGTCAAGATACCTATCCCTTTATCAGGTAGGTCTCGGTGCCAGGGGTATAGGCTTTAGAGATAGCTCCCAAGACTCCATGGGTATCCTAGCTAGTAGGCCTGAGGAGGCCAGAGAGCTAATGGAGATGCTACTAAAGGTACAAAATACTGATGGGTCTGCCATGCACCAGTTCAATCCTGTAACCATGATAGCAAACCGTGGGGACTCTGCTGAGATGGAGGACAGGCCTGATTTTTACGGTGATGACCACCTTTGGATTGTGCTAGCAGTTTGTGCTTATATAAAGGAAACAGGCAACACCGACTTTTTAAACAAGCAGATACCCTTTTATGAAAAGGATAAAAATGGAGAGCCGATTGAGGCAGGCAGCGTCCTAGAGCATTTAAACAGGGCCATAGAATTTACCCGAAACAATCTTGGAGCAAATGGTCTACCTTTACTTGGCTTTGCAGACTGGAATGATACAGTTAACCTGCCAACGGGTGCAGTATCAGTATTTAATGCAAACCTTTATGGTTATGGACTAAAAGAGCTTGTTGATATTTTATCCTATATGGGTAAAGATGACCTGGCCAGCAAGTACAAGGGCTACTATGAGGACATGAAGGATACCCTAAACAAGGTTGCCTGGGACGGAGACTGGTATATCAGGTACTTTGATCATAATGGCAATCCCATAGGCTCAAGCAAAAACGAAAAGGGGAAAATCTATGTAAATGCCCAGTCCTGGTCCGTCATGTCAGGCTTTGCCACTAAAGAAAGGGCCCTAAAGGCACTGGAATCAGTAAACAGACACCTTAACAGCTCAAAGGGTATAATGCTAAGTGCCCCAGGCTACAATGGCTTTGATCCTGAGATTGGTGGTATTACTACCTATCCACCAGGAGCCAAGGAAAACTGCGGTATCTTTATGCACACAAATCCATGGGCAATTATTGCTGAGACCCTGGTTGGAAATGGGGACAGGGCCTATGAGTATTACAATCAGATCAACCCTATTGCTAAAAACGATATCATAGATGAATATGAGTCAGAACCCTATGTCTATCCACAAAATGTACTAGGAAAGGAACACCCCCAGTTTGGCCTAGCTAGAAATAGCTGGCTATCTGGAACCTCCTCTTGGACCTACCAGGCTGCAACTAAAAATATCCTGGGTATTAGGCCGCAAATGGAGGGTCTAGAGGTCAATCCCTGCATACCAGCTGACTGGAAAGGCTTTAAGGTCAAAAGGAAATTTAGGGGGGCTATTTATAACATTAGTGTCAATAATGATGCCGGTGTAAACAGGGGAGTAAAGTCAATTCTTGTAGATGGCAAGGAAATAGAGGGTAATATTGTTCCTATATTTAGTGACGGCAAGGAACATACAGTTGAGCTTGTGATGGGTTAAAAAGAGTTAAGATAAAGGCTAGCCCTTAGTAAATAGGGCTAGCCTTTTTTGATAAACTTTAGATGGGGGGATTAGTATAGATTGATATTAATATCCCCAATATTTTATTTCATAAATACAAAGGATTCTAGGTCAAAGAGCTGCCTGCCCTTAAACATTTCAACAAACCAGCCGCCAAAGTCGTCCTCGACTACAAAGTAGACTGCGTGTCTGCCTCTTACATTTTCAAGATGGCAGCTATAGACTCCGTCATTTGCACCAATGTCACAGGTCCCGATTAGCCTTCCCTTTTCATAGCTATCTAGCATGATTTTTATCTTTGATTTACAGCCCTTGCCCCTGACCTTGGCAGCAAACTTGATTGTGGTATTGGAATAGTCCTCGCCAAAGTCAAAATACTTATATCCGATGATAGACCCATTGGTTATTCCTGTGATGGGCCTTGTCATGGCATCTAGTTCGGTTATAAAGCAGCCACCTTTTAGGACACAGGCCAGCTCTGCTGGAGTTACTTTATAAGGGGACAGGGACTCATCAAAGCCCAGGGAGGTCATCTCTACCTGGGGTATGGTACCGTCGGGCAGGATTTCAATTTTTTCAACACAGGCCCGTCTTGACATTATGGTGTTGTTGGTCATCCTGTGGTAAAAGATATACCACTGACCCCTAATATTACATATTGACCCATGGTTGTTTCCACCAGGGTAATCTACCCCATTGTCTACTATAACTCCCCTATATTCAAAGGGACCAGTAGGGGACTTGGAGGTAGCGTAGACCAGCTGGCTACTCCTGTTGGGGGAATAGATCATATAGTAGGTATCGCCTATCTTTCTAGGTGAGCAGGCCTCAAAAAAGTCATAGGGCTTTTCCATGGGGATTATATCATCCTGGTATGTCCCATCTATTATCTCGTACATATTGTCTGGGTTTATCTGGGCTGCCCAGGACCTTTTAAAACCGCAATAGATATATACCTTGCCGTCATCATCTACTAGGACACCTGGATCGACAAACCAGCCCCTATCAAAGCAGTCCTGATCCTTGCCTTCTGGGATATTATACTTGTATTTTGACAATAGCTTAAAGGGCCCTTCAGGCCTATCGCTAACGCCTACACAGCCCTTTGCATCCATTATGTATGCATAAAGATAGTACTTACCGTCCTTTTCCACTACGTCAGGAGCGTAAAGGTAGCCCTCAGTCCAGGGGGTATCAGACCCATGGTCACGGTCCTCCTCGGTGTGAAAACAATGGCCATGGCATGTCCAATTGCTAAGATCATCAAGAGGAGCAGACCATACCTTTAGCTTTTTATCACAAAATGAATCTGAGCCGGGCCTGTCATGGGAACCGTAAATATAAACCCGATCTCCAAAAACCCTAGGCTCTCCATCTGGGATATACTCCCAAAGTGGTAGGTATGGATTTGGCATATTAAAACCATCCTTTCTTTTGCTTATAATAACTTTTTTTGTTGCTTTGCTTTTTTGCTTGATTTGATTATAGGTTTATAGGCCCTTGTCCTAGACCTAAAATTATGTGAATATTTTTAAGATCCATAGAAAAGGGTATATTATTAGGCTAGGAAAAAAATATATTTAACAATGGGAGCTTAAAAGGTGTAATAGTTTTAAGCCTTATTTTTGCCCTTTATCTTTTCAAGTAGCCTGGCCATCCTTTCTCTTTGTTCTTGCTCGCCTGCTAGGTCAAGCTCAAAAGAGGCATTTTC
>DGFG01000018.1:12014-12317 GCA_002391555.1 Firmicutes bacterium UBA3906 | reverse complement strand
TCTCCAAGCAAGAGTACAGCTATTTCCCCTTCAATCCTATCTACAACTGCCCTCACTGGTCTCATCCTTTCCTTATGTATCTTGCTACTTGTCTTGTCCCTATCTTTCTGTCTTGACAATATAGTTTTTACCATCTGTTTCTATAATAATGCTACCTAGCTCATCTGTTCGGTAGACATCTATATCAAGTGCTTCTAGCTTGTCAAGGGTTTCCTGGTGGGGATGGCCATAGGAGTTGTCCTGGCCACAGCTTATAACTACGACCTTAGGATTAACAGCCTTTAAAAAGTCATCACCAGTGCT
>DGFG01000018.1:1076-11753 GCA_002391555.1 Firmicutes bacterium UBA3906 | reverse complement strand
GCATCTGCTGTAAACAGAAAGCTTATCTTATTATAGACTAGCCTTGTAACTACTGATACGTTGTTTAGGTCTTTTCCCTCTATATGGGTTGGATGTAGTATCTCAAGGCTAGTTTCATTATCAAGACTTAGCTTTACACCGGCCTTGACATTGGTATACAAGATATCTTTTTCATATATAAGGGTGAGGTAGTCTTCATAGGTCTTGCTGGTATGTACTACACCCGGATCCATTAGCTGCTTTACCCTTATATTTTCTAGGACCTTGACTAGGCCCCCTATATGATCTGAATGGGGATGGGTTCCTATCACAAGGTCTAGCTCATCAATACCTAGGCTGATTAAGTAATCAAAGGCTTTGCTATTCCTTTCGCCCCCGTCTATAAGGATATCCTTAGAGGGGGTCCTAATAAATATAGAATCACCATTACCTACATCAATAAAGTGAACTTCAAGGGTCCTAGGTCTAGTTGTTGGGTTTGGGCTAGGCTTTTCTGTAGGCTGCTCACTAGGACTAGGCTTTTCAGTTACTTTATCACTAGAGCTGGGTTTTTCAGTTGGCTGGGCACTGGGACCCTGGCCAATATTCTCAGTGGGTTCTGGGAACAGGTCACCACCTAATACCCTGCTTTCTAAATCACCGCTTAACCAGAAATAAACTACAGTCAGCAGTGCTATAGCCAGGACTATTATACTTTTTGCATTTATTCTTTCCTTCATTGCCTACCCCCCTTGCTAGATAAAAGACCCTCTATATTATACTAGAAAAAGAGTCTCCTTGTAACCTTAAAGTACTGCTTATCAGGCAAGCAGGTCTAGCTAGGATAAAAACCTCCTATTTACTAGACCTGCCCTTTTACTGCTACTGGCCTAGATTACTAGGGTTTCTACTGGACTATCCTTGTCAAGGTTAAAGCTAACAGTCTTATCATTAACTCTTAGCTCATAGCTACCTAAATAGCCCTCAACATGGGCAGCGCCCTTTTCGTCAGTTGCTAGCCTTGTTGGCCCTGTCCACCACTGCTTATTAATCAGTTTGTCTAATTCATCAAAAGCAGGCTTGGCAGTCATATCCTTGCGTAGTAAGCCAGAGGGTGCCCCTAACCACTTGCCGTCTACAAAATCCCACCAGGTAATGGACTTTACTAGGGGATGGGCAAAGAGGGTCTTGTAGTGGCTGACTAACTCCTGCGCCTGTCGGTCCTCATCTTGTGGAGTAGAGGGCCATTCGCTTACCTGATAGTCATTTAAATCAACTATATGGGCCGGCATTATTTGGCCAGATATTATTGTATTTTCAGTAAAATGTATGGGCAGGTTAAAGCGTGAGAACCTCTCTAAAACCCTTTGAGTTTTTTCTACTCCCCAGTAGCCCTGGTGCATATGGGATTGGATACCAATCTCATCTATCTTTATGCCTGACTCTAGGCAACCCTCAATAAGGATTTCGTAGGCTATGGAGGTGTCAAAGTCATTTATCAGTAGGGTGGCCTTTTCGTTAGCCTCTCTTGTTTTTATGAAAAGCTTTCGGATAAGGTCAATCCTGCCTAGTTCCTTGCATATCCTGGTGAGCCCGTTATCGTATTTATCAAAAATGGGCATTATTACTGGCTCGTTTATGACATCCCACATATCAACTATCCCTTTAAATTCTGTGACATCTCGCTCTATTCGGTCAAGCTGCCTGTCAAGGATCTGGTCATTGTCCATATCAAGGAGCCATTTGGGGGCCAGGGTATGCCAAGACAGGGGGTGACCCTTTAAGGTGAGCCCCTTTTCCTTGAACCAAAGGGCTGCTTTTTTCATTTGCTCAGTACGGGGCTGGTCTTTGTTTGCTTCAAACTGTGCCCAGTAAAAGGGGAGGGTGACAAAGTTAAAGAGCTTAAAGAACTTGTCAAACATTTCCCGGGTAAGGTCTTCTTGCCTTTGGTCCATATATCCGTTTATATAGGGTATACAGTCAAACTCTGAGCAGCCAAAGAGAAAGGCATGCTTTACCTGCTTGACTTCTAGGTCTTGGTTTTTTAAAGGTGACCCATCCTTGTTTAAAAGAATAAGGGTTTTTGATCCCTTTCGATGTTTATAGCTTGTATCTAGCATTGTCTAAGTCCTCCCTTATTTGTCCTATTATTAATCTTTTTTAGCCTTGGACCATCATAGTAAAGCCACCTGATTAATTCTATAAAGGTATATAAAAACCCTTTATAAAGAATAGGCCATTAAATAATAGGCTATTAAAGGAATCGGCTATTATAAGATTCAGGGCAAAAACTCTTAGGCTTTTTTGCCTAGTCTCTTTTACTAGGACAAGGACCTATGGTAAGATGCTGTTTAAGGACTAGATCCTATAAGACTAGTTTTAGGCCGTAATAAACATAGTTTAGGTAGATATAAAGAGGGGGCTGATATAGATGGTTAGGCTAGACAATGACTGGGACGAGCTTTTAGAAAGCGAGTTTAAGTCCGACTACTACCAGAGGCTTAGGCAATTCTTGAAAAAGGAATATAGTACAAAGGTCATATATCCGGATATGTACAAGATATTTGAGGCCCTTAGGCTGACCTCCTATGCTGATACCAGGGTGGTCATACTAGGCCAGGACCCCTACCACGGTCCTAAGCAGGCCCATGGTCTAGCCTTTTCTGTGCAAAAGGGGATTGCTATCCCACCTTCCTTATTAAATATCTACAAGGAGCTAGAAAGTGACTGCGGCTGCTATATACCCAATAATGGCTACCTGGTGCCCTGGGCAGACCAGGGGGTCCTACTACTAAATGCCAGCCTAACCGTTGTAGCAGGCCAGGCCAATTCCCACCGAGGCATGGGCTGGGAGATATTTACCGATAGCATAATAAAAAGGCTAAACAAAAAGGAAAGCCCACTAGTCTTTTTGCTCTGGGGCAACAAGGCTAGGGCCAAGGCAAGCCTTGTAGATAATCCAAACCACTTGATACTTGCAAGCGCCCACCCAAGCCCCCTATCGGCCCATAGAGGCTTTTTTGGCTGCAAACACTTTTCAAAGGCCAATAGCTTTCTAAAGGAAAGGGGTCTTGGACAAATAAACTGGCAGATACCCAACCTATAAAAAATCGTGCTCTGCCAGCCTAAGATAAATCTTTAAATTTATTTTAATATATGTTTGTACTAGTAGCTTTTTACCTCTACCTAACCTTACTTTTGTCTCTAGTTTTGGACTCTAGTTAGCTTTTTTAACCTAACTGTTCTTATTTTCTGTTCTTAATTTTTTGCTAGTAACTTAGTTACCAGTTAATTTTTCTAGCTGCCCTTTTTAGTCCCAGGGGAAGATTAGGTCCCTATTATCTCTTATTATCTCCTCTAGGGCAGGCCTCATATCATCTATATCCCCGCAAACGTCTACTCCGTTTGATGTCCAGGGCATCAGACCCTGCCAGCCATTTTTAAAGGCTCTGATATAATCCTTTTCAATGCTAGAACCATCTACTGCCCCCTTAGGAGCAAACTCTGCTATGATAACAGGCTTGTCATTGCCAGCTCCATACTCCTTAGGCGTTACATAAAAGGGGATACCAAAGGCCTCTATCATCCAGGGGTAATGATGGGGAGAGAAAAAGTCAAGACAGGCCCCCTTATCATTTACAAAAGACATCATAGCTTGATCTGTAACATACTGGTGGTTTTTTATGACCCCTATACCAACAGTGACCAAGATATCACTTTCCCTATGGATTGCGCTAGTACACTTTGCATAAAACTCTGTTAACTTGGACCAGGGAAGCTTGCCGCATTCGGGATTTTCATTTATCCAGTCTGGTTCATTGCATAGGTCTATGGACCAAAGGGCAGTAATGTCCTTATATCGTCTAACCAGGGGCAGTAAAAAGTTTTCTATATAGGCGTCCATCATTTTGCTAGACATGTGTAGTTTTCTCCAGCTATCGTAATTTTCATGATGGTTCTTGCAATGGTCAAAGGATGTTACTGTGGCCATTATGTATAATTTATGCTTTTGTGCCAGCTCAAAAAGCTCATCTAGGTGCTGCCAATAAAGGTCGCTTGCACCAGAGACATAGCCCTTGTTATCTATATTTATCCCCACCTGCCCATCGCAGGAGATCCATATCCTAACTGCATTTATTCCAAGACTACTTAGGAGGGCAAAATGGCTATTCCACCAGTTACTATCAAAGTCACCACCAAAGTCATTCCACTTGTGCCAGGGGGTATTAGTCCCATTTATCCAGAGGTCTTTTCCATCGACTTTAAATTTGTCGCCCTCTACATAAACCCTTTTAAGCCCATTGTCACTTGCTTTGATTGTCATATTGTAATCACTCCTATTGTTTGTTTTTGTCTTAGGTATTGCTAATTGCTTTTTTTAAGTCTTGCTACTTGCTTTTAAAAATAGGCTCTAAAACTTATGCTTACAAAGTAAACGTTTTCGACAATTCCCCTATAAATCCTTTACGAATTTTGATATTCTTATAGATATAGCTAGTATAGGGGCTATTAAATGGTATAATAGACTAAACAATTATTATAAGGTAGGGAGAGATGTTTCTTGAAAAAAGCACGAGTGATAATTGACAAAGATTTTAAGATTGGCAAAATTGACCGGAGAATCTACGGGTCCTTTGTAGAACACCTAGGCAGGGCTGTCTATGAAGGAATCTACCAGCCAGATCATCCAGAGGCCGACGAAGCAGGTTTTAGAAAGGATACCCTAGCCCTGGTCAAAGAGCTCAATGTTCCAATAGTGCGCTACCCTGGTGGCAATTTTGTTTCAGGCTATAGGTGGGAGGATGGTATAGGTCCTGTTAGCCAAAGGCCAAGAAGGACTGAGTTAGCTTGGAGGACCATAGAGCCAAACACAGTTGGTGTTAACGAGTTTGCAGACTGGGCTAAAAGGGCTAACACAGAGGTAATGATGGCTGTTAACCTAGGGACCAGGGGTATAGATGCAGCTAGAGACTTTATCGAATACTGCAACCATCCCGGTGGTAGCTATTGGTCTGACCTTCGTATAAAGCACGGCTACAAAGAACCCCACAATTTCAAGGTTTGGTGCCTGGGCAATGAGATGGATGGACCCTGGCAGATCGGCCACAAAACAGCAGATGAATATGGAAGGCTAGCCAATGAGACAGCAAAGGCTATGAAGATGGTTGACCCAAGTATTGAGCTAGTGGCCTGTGGTAGCTCCGGTAGGGGAATGCCAACCTTTGCCGACTGGGAGGCTACAGTCCTAGACCATACCTATGATGAAGTCGACTACATATCCCTCCATACCTACTATGGCAACAGGGACAATGATACTCCCAACTACCTAGCTAGGACCCTGGATATGGATGATTTTATAAAGTCGGTAATATCCATATGTGACTACATAAAGGCAAAAAAGAGAAGTAAAAAGACCATACACCTATCCTTTGACGAGTGGAATGTTTGGTACCATTCCAATGAAAGCGACAAAAAGATTGAGCCCTGGTCTATAGCACCACCCCAGCTTGAGGATATATATAACTTTGAGGATGCCCTCCTAGTAGGGGGAATGCTTATCACCCTGCTAAAGCATGCTGACCGGGTTAAAATGGCCTGTCTAGCCCAGCTGGTAAATGTTATCGCTCCCATTATGACAAATGGTAAGGGCGGAGCATGGAGGCAGACTATCTTTTATCCCTTTAAGGATGTATCAAATTCAGGAAACGGTAACGTGCTAAGACTTGTAGTGGACAGTCCAAAGTATGATTCCAAGGAGTTTACAGATGTCCCCTATCTAGATACAGTAGCAGTTAACAATGAAGACACTGGTGAGATTGTGATTTATGCAGTAAACAAGGACCTAGAGGAAGATATGCTTATGGAATGTGACCTAAGAGGCTTTGACGGCTACACAGTTACTAGCCATACTGTCCTAGAGCATGATGACCTAAAGGCTGTAAATACTGAGGACAACCAATACAATGTAGTACCCCATGACAAGGGACAATCCCTATTGGAGGATGGCCTGCTAAAGGCCAAACTATCAAAGGCTTCTTGGAATGTAATAAAGCTAAAAAAGTCCTAGTCATTTATAGTTAAGTAAAGCCTTAGTAACTATTATTAAGGGGGCAGGAGAAAAGATAAGCCTATGAGGCCTCCTGCCCCTTAAAATTTCTAGCTATTAGACTTGCAAAGTGACGGATTACCTGACCTAGCTCACCTGCTAGGCTATACCTTTGGAAAAAATCTTCAACCAGGTCGTCTGATGCATTATCTGGGCGATAGTCCTCAAGTGTACCGAAGTAATAGAGAAAGGGCTCAAGGGCCTCTTCTATTTGGCCGGGATTAAGTCTAGTACTATTAAAAACTAGGCCCCCTGCCATTAGTGCCTTTAAAACAAAATCAGTACAGACATAGGCCCTATAGGTATCATAGCCCAGGCCAAAGGGTCGGCCTAGGACTGCTAGGGAATTGTATATATAGGTGTCCTGGTATTTCATAATATTGTATACAAAGTCCTCTATCTGCCTGTAACCCTCCTTTGAGACAGGTATCTTGTATACCTTGATCTTTACGCTCTTGTCCTTGCCAAGGGTTAGGCGTTCAGGAAACTCTCTGATAAAGCCACCCACTAGAGCATTTCGGGCCCTATAGCGGGCAAAGGAATACATTTGGCCAAGGTTTTTGTCAAGGCTAATGGAGGCATGGTTAAAGCTACTCCTAGTGAGGGTCCTTATGGCAAGTCCTATTTTAGTCGGTGTTGCAGACAATACTACATAGATATTTTTCATTTTGCCCTCCACAGCATATAAAAGGTGTTATTAGATTACACCATTTATTTATGCTTGGCAATAGTATTGTTTTACCAGCCTGTTGTAGTATAAATATAAAAGGTTTATACTATAAATAACCTAGTCATAGAAAAAACTCCAATAGATATTTGGAGGGTTGGATATATTTAATATTATATGGTATTATATATTATATAATTTTTTGTTCTCATCATAATATATTTATATGCGAGGTATCACCATATGACAAAAAGGATTGTCGTAGCAGATGATGCAGCCTTTATGAGAAATATCGTAAAAAACATATTAGAGACTAACGGCTACCAAGTCGTTGGGGAGGCCTCTGACGGCCTATCTGCTGTTAAGCAGTACAAGGACCTGCATCCTGACGCTATAATAATGGACATTAATATGCCTGAAATGGATGGTATAAAAGCGACGATCGAGATTAAAAGCTTTGATGAGGATGCAAATATTATCATCTGTAGTGCAATTAGCCAGGAGAGCGTTGTCAATGATGTTATTCGGGCTGGTGCTAAGGATGTAATTATGAAACCCTTTCATGGCGACAGTGTCTTAAGCGTCCTGGAAAAGGTTTTTGCATAAGCCATATTATGTTCTAACGCCTATCAAAACAGAATGCTTGATATTTGCAGATAGGAGGCTTTTGAATGGATGACATCTTGTCTCAACAGGAAATAGACACCTTGTTGTCAGCGATATCCCAGGGCGAGATTATCGCAGAACAAGAAGAAAAAGAAGTTCAGGCTCAAAGGGTCAGACGCTACGACTTTAGGCGGCCTGACAAATTTTCCAAGAGCATTATAAATACCTTAAAGCTAATATATGACAACTACGCTAGGATAATGGCCAACAAGCTTTCCGCCCACCTGCGGGCTAACGTACAGTTTAATGTAGAGGCCATAGACCAGGTTACCTACGAAGAATTTATCCGGTCTACCCCCAATCCAACACTTTTGATGACCTTAAACATGGAGCCCCTGACGGGGTCAATTCTGTTTGATATCAACCTACAACTTGCTTTCCAGATGATAGAGCTTTTATGTGGCGGAGAAATGAGTACGCCAGTTAAAATGAGATCTCTTTCTGAGATTGAGGAGTCTATCATTAGCGGAATACTAGGTATATTTGTTGAAAATATGCCCCTGGCTTGGGCTGATATTATTGAGGTTTCTCCTTCTCTAGAAAATATAGAAAGCAACCCCCAGCTCAACCAGTCCATGTCTCCTACAGAATCGGTTGCCCTTGTAACCTTTTCTATAGAAATAGGGGAGACTTCTGGTTTTGCCAACCTATGTATTCCCTATTTATCAGTTGAAAAAATTGTAGACAAGTTAAATGTTAGGCAGTGGTATCAGACCTATACCCAGGAACAAGGTGCAGACTATAGAAAGGTTATAGAAGAGCGCTTACTTAACTCAAAGCTTGATCTTAGCGTATTATTAGGCAGTACCAATATAACAATCAGGGATTTTATGGACCTTTCCAAGGGGGATGTTATCCGCCTTGACAAGAAAGCAAACCAGGCCCTTAATATGTACGTTGAGGGCAAGATGCATTACCGGGTACAGCCAGGTATATACAATGACCAGATTTCTGTACAGGTAATAGAATGTCTTGAGGGGGATGTGGATATAAATGAATGAAGGCTTGTTATCTCAGCAGGAGATTAATTCTTTACTACAAAAAAACGCAGAGCTTAGTAGCTTACCAGGCCTAACAGAGGGCGAAAAGGATGTCCTAGGTGAGGTTAGCAATATCTCAATGGGGTCGGCTGCAATGGCCTTATCGTCTTTTTTAAGCAGAGAAGCAACTATATCGGGTATGAAGATAGACACCCTTGGCCTTGATGAACTCAAGGCTGACCTAGACCTGGACAGGCTAGTGCTCAAGGCCCAGTTTGATGAAGGGCTAGAGGGTTATGTCCTATTGGCCCTAGCTAGTGATAAATTAGTCTTGGCTATGGATCCAAACCTTAGCACAGAGTTAGGGGACGGAGCTTTTGGTATTTCAGATGGGGTCCTAGCCAATACTAAAGAAGGACTAAATAATATGCTAACTGCCCTACTTGACACTATTGCCGGTATGGTTGGCAGGAACATAGGGGTCTTAGACCCTGACCTTTGGCATGTAGGACCTGATACAGACAAAGAACAGCTTGTCAAAGGAATAGGTGCAGAAGTAGCAAGGGTTGACTTTGACTTACAGCTTGAAACTATAGGAAATTCTAGGGCAAGCCTGATTCTTTCTATTGATGCTGCCAGAGCAATTGTAGAGGCCCTTAGCAAGGCAGCAGAGGCAGTAGAAGCAGAGGCTAGGGTAGAAGAACAAGAAAAAGAGAGCAAGATAGTGCCCGAGATTAAAGACAGGGAGAAAAAGCAAGTATCCATCCAAAAGCCTCAGTTTAGCCAGCTAAGGGAGGATGTAAAGTCAACTTCAAGACAAAACATTGACCTTATCTTAGATGTGCCCCTAGAGCTTAGTGTTGTTTTAGGCAATACCTCAAAGTCTATAAGGGAGATTTTATCCTTAAATCCTGGTTCAGTCATAGAACTTGGCAAGTATACAGAGGAACCCTTGGAGGTCTATGTAAATGGAAAGCTTATCGCCCAGGGTGAGGTAGTAGTTATAAATGAAAACTTTGGTATTAGGATTACAAATATAATCAGTGCAGCCGAAAGAGTAAAAAAACTTTAGGCTTAAAAAACATCCTTATTTTTAGGATGTTTTCTTTTTTGCCCTAAACAATAGAGAAAAAGCGCCGATAAAGGTATATAGGTAGGTGATGTTCATTATGAAGATTAATAATATAAACTCCATTTCCTATGTAAACAAGGTCTACAAGAAAAACAGTAGCCAGTCCGAAAAAAGGGTAACAAGGACTGGTGATGGCCCATTTAAGGACAGGATAGAGCTATCGGATCTGAGCAAGGAGATACAAAACCATATTAGGGATATTGAAAACACTAATGTGGATCAAGGCCGCCTAGACCGAATTAAAAGGGCAATAGAAAACGGTTCCTACCAAGTATCAGTAGAACAGCTTGCGGATAGGATTTTGGAAAGGATAAATGAGCAAAATGGTGGAAAATAAAGTGACAGAGTTAGTTGTCTATTTATCCGAGCAAAAGGCTATACTTGAAAACGTTGTGAGCTGTCTTGAAAAGGAACAGACAGCCATAATCGAAGAAGATGCAGACAAGCTAAAGGCAGCAATTGAGGGCAAGGCCCAGTATATAGATGAGCTAGCCCTTGTAGAGGAAAAACGCAGCAAGGATTATCCTGGCATAACACTTAGCCAACTAGAAGAAGAGGGTCATATGACGCCTGAGCTTGAGCAAATAGGCAATGAGCTAAGAGACCTAGTAGACGAAGCCCAAAGGCTTCAGCGACTTAACCGAGTCCTAACCCAAAGGTCTCGTGAATATGCAGAGAAAATGATAGCCCTTTTGCAGGGTGAGAGCAAGGCAACCTACAGGTCTGATGGAAAAAAGGACGACCCTAAGGGTTCAAGTACTATAATAGATTCTTCAGTTTAGTTTATTTAGCCAAGATCAAAACCACCAAGAGGAAGTGAAGGAATGTCTGGAATATTTAACACATTTAATATAGCAAAAAGGGGAATGTTTGCCCAGCAAAATGCAGTAAACACAACAAGCCATAACATAGCCAATGCAAACACTGAGGGCTATTCTAGGCAAAGGGTCCATATGGAGACCACACCTGCCTTTTTAAAGCCAGGTGTAGGAATCTTAGGAACAGGTGTAGATATAGCCTCTGTTGATAGGATAAGGGACGCCTACCTTGATACCCAGGTCCGCCAAGAAAACTCCATCCTAGGCCAGAACAGGGCCAGGCAGGAGCTTTTACAGCAGGTTGAAATGATCTTTATAGAGACCAAGGA
>DGFG01000018.1:0-790 GCA_002391555.1 Firmicutes bacterium UBA3906 | reverse complement strand
AGGACCATAGTCTCTGAGGCTGCCCAGTCCTTTACTGAGACCTTAAACCATATGTATAGACAGCTAGACACCCTTAAAAAGGACTCAATAAACCTAACTGAGAAAAAGGTACTAGATGTCCATTCTACTATCGATCAGATAGATAGCTTGAACAAGCAGATATACAAGATAGTTATAAAGGGAGAAACCCCCAACGACCTTATGGATAAAAGGGACCTACTACTAGACCAGCTATCCGAGCTTGTAGACCTTTCCACCAGAGAGGACAAGTTTGGTCGCATATCAATAAGTAGCGGAGACCAGCTACTTTTAGCCAATGGAGACAGCCAGGGCGAAGGAAAGCAATTGTCCGTAGTAAGGGGCCTTGAACATAATGAGGACGGATCAGTCACATTTACACTAGTGCGGGGAGGAGACTCCCTAAATGGGATTACTACATTTACAATTGCCCAAGAGGACCTAGACGATTATTCCTTCCTAAAGGAAGGCAGCATTGTATATAATGAAAAAACCTGGGACGGCCAGGACTACACAAGTCTTGCTCCCTTAGAATTAAAGGAGGGTGAGCTAGCAGGCTACCAGTCCATTTCAGAAGAGTTAAACCTTTACCAGGACCAGCTAAATGGCCTTGCAAGGGCTATAGCACATGGGGTAAATACCCTGCACACTGACGATGGTGACCTTCCAACAGCCTTTTTTGTAGGCCAAGGTGAGAGCACAGACCTAAAGAGTATAACAGCAGGCAATATAAAGGTTAGTCAGCTAGTAATTGCTGATGCAAGAAATATAA
>DGFG01000064.1:23321-24765 GCA_002391555.1 Firmicutes bacterium UBA3906 | reverse complement strand
ATGAAGATGTCCCAGCCAAAGGGTGGCAACCAGCAGATGAAGGGCTTTACAGCAATTATGCCCTTTATGTCAGTATGGTTTTGTTCCATGTATACAGCATCCTTCGCATTATATTGGGTTACATCAAACATATATCAAATGGTACAACAATATATAACGGATAGGCTACAAGCACCCCCTAAGGAAGGTGATGAACAATGAAATATGTGATTACAACAGGTAGAACCGTAGAAGACGCAGTTTTGTCTGCTGCTATTCAGTTAGCAGTTCCAAGAGATAGGTTAGAGATTGAGATCTTAGAGGAGCCAGTAAAGGGACTTTTTGGTGTGTTTGGTGGCAAGGATGCCAAGATAAAGGCCTCTGTCGAGCAAAGCTCAGTTGACAAGGCAAAGGACTTTTTAAGCAAGGTCCTAGACAAGATGGGGCTTGAGCCAGTACTTGATATAAAGGAAGAAGACAACGTTATAACTGTAAATGTTAGTGGGCCAAAGATGGGCGTTTTAATTGGACACAGGGGCGAGACCTTGGATTCAGTACAGTATTTAACCAGTCTTGTTGTAAACAAAAACTCTGATAAGTATAAAAGGGTATTGCTTGACACAGAAAACTACAGGAGCAAGCGGGAAGAGACACTAAAGAGGTTAGCAAAACGACTGGCTAACAAGGTCTATAAGACAGGTAGAAAATTTACCCTAGAACCCATGAACCCCTTTGAAAGAAGGATAATACATTCAACCCTGCAAAAGGATCCTAATGTAACAACCTACAGCGAGGGTAGCGAGCCTTACAGAAAGGTAGTAATAACATTAAAATAAAGCAGACTATAAGACTATAACCCAGTAGAAATGCTGGGTTTACTTTTAGCATAATTTAAAGCAAGAAGCCTATAAATTATATTCTGATAAAAAATTTATAGGCTTTTTAAAGCTTATTTAAAGAAAAGACAAAGACCTTGTATTATACTTATAAAGGGATATACTTTTACTAAAGCAGGTGAGAAAAGTGGACTTTGATACAATTGTTGGTCTAGCTACCCCTCCAGGTGAGGGTGGGATTGCAATTATAAGGATTTCCGGCAGTAAGGCTGAAGGGATAGCAAGGGACCTTTATGTAAATAAAAAGAAGGAAAGGCCATCTAAGCTAACTGATAGGAGGCTTAACTATGGCTATATAGTAGCCGATGATGGGTCTATTGTAGATGAGGTTTTTCTTGCCCTCATGAAGGGGCCTAGGACTTATACGGTAGAGGATGTTGTAGAGATAAACTGTCACGGTGGTATGGTCCAGGTAGCAAGGATAATAGAACTGGTACTGGCCAAGGGGGCTAGGCTAGCTGAACCCGGAGAGTTTACTAAAAGGGCTTTTTTAAACGGCCGGATAGACCTTTCCCAAGCAGAGGCAGTTATGGATTTGGTTTCAGCTAAAACTGAAGAGGCGGCAAAGG
>DGFG01000064.1:19929-23016 GCA_002391555.1 Firmicutes bacterium UBA3906 | reverse complement strand
TAGAGGTTACTATTGATTATCCTGAAGAGGAGATAGAAGAGCCTTTTATAGAGCAAATCAAGGATAGGCTGCTAAAGGCTAGGGCTGAGGCCAAGGACCTTTTAGAGACAGCAGACCAGGGAAGGCTCATAAGAGAGGGCATAAGGACTGTAATAATTGGTAGGCCTAATGTAGGCAAGTCCTCCCTACTAAATGCCCTATTAAAAGAAGACAGGGCGATAGTGACGGATATACCAGGTACAACCAGGGACCTAATTGAGGAGCAAATAAATATAAGGGGTGTACTGGTCAATATAGTAGATACAGCAGGTATCAGGGAGACTGTAGACCTAGTAGAAAGAATAGGGGTTGAAAGGTCCAAAGAAATGATCATAGATGCGGACCTAGTCCTTTTGATATTAGATGGGTCTGAAGGCCTAACTGAGGATGATAGGAAAATTATTAACTGGCTTGGAGACAGGCGGGCCCTAGTCCTTTTAAATAAAACAGACCAGCCACTGCTAATAGATGAAAAAGAGCTTGCAAGCCTTACAAAGGCTGATATAATAAAAACCTCAATGATAGATGGCAGCGGCATAGATGAGCTTAAGGATTACCTATATAATATGGTATACTCAGGCCAGCTGAGGCCAACAAGCCAGGTTTTTATTACCAACACCAGGCACAAGGAGGCATTACTTAGGGCAGATAGATACTTAAATGATGCCCTAGAGGCAATATCGGCCTTTATGCCCCTTGATATGGTTACCATTGATATAAGAGAGGTCCTAGCTGCCCTGGGCGAAATTACAGGAGATAGCCTAACAGAGGATCTAATTGATAAGATTTTTGCAGACTTTTGTCTTGGAAAGTAGGATAGTATATGAATTTTAAGTCTGGGACATATGACATTATTATAGTAGGTGGAGGGCATGCTGGCTGTGAGGCAGCCCTTGCAGCGGCAAGAATGGGCCATAATACCCTGCTTGTAGCTATGAGTCTTGATGCAATAGCCCTACTGGCCTGTAATCCGGCCATAGGAGGTACTTCTAAGGGTCACCTAGTAAGAGAGATAGATGCTTTGGGCGGGCAGATGGGCATAAATGCAGATAAGACCCTTATACAGATCCGTATGCTAAATACAGGCAAGGGACCAGCGGTTCATTCCCTCAGGGCCCAAATGGACAAGCATAGCTACCAGCAGGCTATGAAGCAGACCCTGGAAAATCAGCAAGGCTTGACCCTTAGGGAGGGCGAGGTTGACAGGATACTTACTAAAAACGGTAGGGTGTCAGGTGTTAGCCTAACTACAGGTGAGGAATATGAGTGCCGGGCCCTTGTGATTGCCTCTGGTGTATACTTAAAAAGCAGGGTTATCATTGGTGAATACTCAAAGGACAGTGGCCCAAATGGCCTCTTTCCAGCCAATAAATTATCAAGTAACCTAAAGGAGCTTGGTTTTTCCCTGCAAAGGTTTAAGACAGGGACACCAGCCCGGGTTGACAAAAGGTCTATAGACTTTTCAAAAATGGTAGAGCAGCCAGGAGATGAGAGGATAATACCCTTCTCCTTTATGAGCAAGCAAATAGAAAGGGACCAGGTTTCCTGCTACCTAACCCATACCAACGAAAAAACCCATGATATAATAAGAGAAAACCTCCATAGGTCCCCTATGTATTCTGGGGACATAGAGGGGACAGGCACTAGGTATTGCCCTTCAATCGAGGACAAGATTGTAAAGTTCCATGAAAAAAAGAGCCACCAGGTATTTATAGAGCCAGAGGGGCTAAAGACCAATGAAATGTATGTACAGGGCATGTCCTCTAGTATGCCTATGGATGTGCAAGTATCTATGTATAGGACAATTCCTGGACTTGAAAGGGTCCATATAGTCCGGCCTGCCTATGCTATAGAGTATGATTGCATTTATCCAGAACAGCTAAAGCTAACGCTTGAAGCAAGGCATATAGAGGGTCTCTTTTTTGCTGGCCAGATAAATGGTAGCTCAGGTTATGAAGAAGCTGCAGGCCAGGGCCTTGTAGCAGGTATAAATGCAGCTAGGTATTTAGAAATGGAAGAACCCCTAGTACTTGATAGGTCACAGGCCTATATAGGGGTCTTAATAGATGACCTTGTTACAAAGGGCACAAAAGAACCCTATAGGATGATGACCTCAAGGGCTGAATACAGGCTACTATTAAGACAGGACAATGCGGATTTTAGGTTAACGGAAATAGGCCATAGGCTAGGCCTGGCTGATGATAAGCGCTATGGTCAGATGATGCGAAGAAAAGAAGCAGTCGACAGGCAGATAAGGCTATTAAGAGATAGGGTACTGGCTCCATCGGGCCTAGTAAATGACTATCTAAAGGGCAAGGCAACTACAATTTTAAAGACAGGTATTAGCCTATATGACCTCTTAAAGCGGCCTGAGCTAAGCTTTTCAGATTTAAAAGCCCTTGATGAGCATGTAGATAAGGACCTAAGCGAGGATATAGAAAGCCAAGTAGAGATAAATATAAAATACGAGGGCTATATAAGCAAGCAGTTAAAGCAGGCAGAACAGTTTAAGAAAATGGAAAGAAGGCTTTTGCCCGAGGGTATTGATTACGAAAAGATAAGTGGCTTGCGCCTTGAAGCAAGGCAAAAGCTTAAGGACCTACAGCCTCTTTCAATAGGTCAGGCTAGCAGGATATCAGGGGTATCCCCTTCAGATATATCAGTTTTAATGGTCTATTTAGAAAAGCTTAGAAGGGACAAGAGGGAGGATACTTAAGTTGGATAAACATATAAGCCTATTAGACAAGGGATGTGAAAGGCTAGGCTTTAAGCTGACAGAGGACCAGCTAGAGCAGTTTAACTCCTATATTCAGCTACTTTTAAGCTGGAATAAAAAGTTTAACCTTACGGCCATTGTAGAAGCAGAGGAAATAGTAATCAGGCATTTTCTAGATTCACTAACAGTACTAGAACCGGGTCTAATTAGGCCAGATAGTAGCCTGATTGATATAGGGGCAGGAGCCGGCTTTCCCTCAGTGCCCTTGAAGATACTTTTGCCGGACTTAAAAGTAGTCCTAATTGATTCGGTAAATAAAAAGGTTAGTTTTT
>DGFG01000064.1:13811-19738 GCA_002391555.1 Firmicutes bacterium UBA3906 | reverse complement strand
GCTGTAGCAGACTTGAGGGTCCTGTTTGAATACAGCTTACCCTTTGTAAGGCTAGGTGGCTATTGTATATTTAACAAGGGACCTACAGTAGAGTCAGAACTAAAAGCTGCACAAAGAGCTGCTAGCATCCTAGGCTCAGATAGACCAGTGGCCAGGCAGGTACTAGTACCCTTTTCAGATAGAAGCCACTGGCTAGTAACAGCAAAAAAGATAAAAAACACAGCTAATAAGTATCCAAGAAGGGCCGGTATACCCAAAAAAGACCCACTATAAGGGCAGAAAAAGTAAAAAGCTTATAATAAATAGCGCAAAAGGGCGTAATATGGCGGAAAAACAAGCAAACAGGAGCTAGATTAAAGTAATCTAATGTAGAATAAGGTAGTACGATAATACGGTCAAAAATGCAGGTATTTGCCTTTGAATGTGGAATAGATTCTAGTGGAGGTGGTTCTATGTTAAAGCTAAATGAGGCTCCAAGTCAAGGACAAACCCTTGAACAAGCTGACCTAAAGGTAGAGAATATACCAGTTAACTTGGTTAGGCCAAATCCCTATCAGCCACGCAAGACCTTTTCCTTGCAGGCCTTAGATGAGCTGGCCAGATCCATAAAGGAGTATGGTGTTATCCAGCCCATAACTGTAAGGCAGCTATCAGACAAGGGATATGAGCTGGTAGCCGGAGAAAGGAGACTTAGGGCCTGCAAGCTTAATAAAATGGAATTTATACCTGCTATCATAATAGACAGCCTTGAGCAGGATTCAGCCATGATAGCCCTTATTGAAAACCTACAGCGAGAGGATCTCCACTATATAGAAGAGGCCAAGGGCTATGCCAGCCTGATCAATGACCACAATATGACCCAAGAGCAATTAGCAACAAAGCTAGGCAAGAGCCAATCTACTATAGCTAACAAGCTAAGGATACTAAGGTTACCCGACCGGGTAAAGGACATGGTTATCAAGGAAAATCTTACCGAAAGGCATGCTAGGGCCCTGCTCAAGCTAGCAGATGAAGACCTGCAGACCAAGGTTGCCGCTAGGATAATAGAGAAAAAGCTAAATGTCAGAGAAACAGAGGCCTTAATTGAGAGGTATATAGATAAGATACAGGAGAGAAAGGCCGGAAAGCTGCCAAAGAGCAAGCAAAAGATCCTATTTAAAAGGTCAAAGGATGTACGGGTATTTATAAATACCATACATAATGCAGTAAAGATGATGAAGGACTATGGAGTCACAGCAGGCTATTCCCAGGTTGACAAGGGAGATAGAATAGAAATAACAGTAACCATACCAAAAGGCTGAAAGGCCTTTTTTTTACACATCTATTTCATATATCAAGCTAACTTCTAAAAACAGACTGTCCTTAACTAGAGCCTACCTGTTAGAAGTAGGATACCAATCAAAAGAAAGCCCAGGCCAGAGGCAGTCTGTATATAGGAACTAGGCACATGCTTACTTAGGATAGAACCCGCTAAAACCCCAAGGAGGGAAGCGGCTATAAGGGCTAAGGAAGACCCGATAAAGACCAGCCATATGGAATCAGTTTTAGTTGCCATAAGCATGGTGGCGAGTTGAGTTTTGTCGCCTAGCTCTGCTAGAAATACTAATAAAAAGGTTGTAATTAATAGCTTCATAGGACAACTCCTTATACATCTTATAATCAAATATACTATAAATAACTATAAATTATGACAGGCCCCTTCCATGTAAGTTAGATTTCATCTATAATAAAGATAATATATATCAAAGGAGTGCAATTTAATGTCCAGAATCATAGCAATTGCTAATCAAAAGGGTGGTGTTGGCAAAACAACTACCAATGTTAACTTAAGCGCTTGTCTAGCCGTGGCCGGAAAAAGAGTATTGACCATAGATATAGATCCCCAGGGAAATACCACAAGCGGTCTAGGTATAGATAAAAACAAGATAGAAAAGTCTATCTATGATGTACTTATAAACGGAGCTGATGCCAAAGAGGCAATAATACATACTGAGATAGACAATCTGGACATTATAGTATCAAATATACAACTGGCAGGGGCAGAGATAGAACTAGTTTCTATGATATCAAGGGAAACGATACTTAAAAAAGCCCTAAGCGAAATTAGAGACTCCTATGATTATATCCTAATAGACTGTCCCCCCTCCCTCGGTCTTATAACAATTAATGCCTTGACAGCAGCTGACAGGCTCCTAGTACCAATCCAGTGTGAATATTATGCCCTAGAGGGCCTGGCCCAGCTTATGAATACAGTTAATCTAGTGCAAAAGCATCTAAATCCGGACCTAAAAATAGAGGGAGTAGTGTTGACCATGTTTGATGCTAGGACAAACCTGGCTATAGAGGTTGTCCAGGAGGTAAAGAAGTATTTCAGAGACAAGGTCTATACTACAATTATTCCTAGGAATGTTAGGCTAGGAGAGGCACCAAGCCATGGTCTACCTATAATTATGTATGATCCCAAGAGTACAGGCGCTGAAGCCTATACAGACCTAGCAGAAGAAATGATAGAAAATGAACTGGAGGAAGATATGCTATGAAAAAGGGCTTAGGTAAAGGCTTAGATGCACTCTTTGGAGGCTATACAGATACAGTTCCAGACCAAGAGCTAAAGGATAAAGACATTAGTCAAGTAGATATAATGGATATAGACCCTAACCCGAATCAACCAAGAAAGACCTTTGACCAAGAAAAGATAGATGACCTAGCAAGGTCCATAAAGGACCATGGCCTAGTTCAACCAATAGCCCTAGTAAGAAAGGGAGACAGGTACACCATTGTTGCTGGTGAAAGACGGTGGAGAGCTGCTAGGAAAGCAGGCCTAAAGACAGTACCAGCTCTTGTTATGGACCTAACTGAAAAAGAAGTATTAGAAATAGCCCTAGTAGAGAATCTACAAAGAGAAGACCTAAACCCCATCGAAGAAGCAGAAGGGATAAGGAGCCTAATAGACCAATACAAGCTGACCCAGGATGAGGTAGCAAGTAGACTAGGTAGGAGCAGGCCTGCAATTGCAAATTCCCTTAGACTCCTAAGGCTAGATAAAAAGCTTCAAGCCTACCTTATAGATGGCAAACTTACACCAGGCCATGGTAGGGCCCTACTTGCAATAAGTGATGAAAAGGCAAGGCAAAAGGTCGCCAAGACTATTATAGAAAAAGACCTAAATGTTAGAGATACTGAGAGACTAATTAAAAAGCTTAGTACACCAGCCAAGCAGACCCAAAGAAAGACCAAGGAAATACCACTACACCTGGCTGAAATAGAGCTTAACCTAGAAGAAGCCCTGGGAACCAGAGTACAAATAAAGCCAGGAAAGAAAAAGAGTATTATCGAAATAGAATATTATAATGACGATGATCTAGAAAGAATAATAGAAAGACTACAGTAACAGATAAAAATGTTTCACGTGAAACAAAGGACAAAATGTTTCACGTGAAACATTTTTTTATTATATAAATAAGCGCAAGAAAAGGAGCCCTTAGGCTCCTTTTTTATTCTAGTATTCTTTTTGTATCTATCCCCTTATGAAAACCGTAAAGATATTTATCTTGTAGAAGAGATTGCCCAGTAGGGATTCCTCTATTAGGTTATTAACAAATTCAATAGGTGCTATGGTGGTTAGTATGGGTACAAGGGCAAAGATAAAGTTGGCGACTAGCATTCCCCTTAATAGGCCTATACCTGCACCTGTTAGGCTATCAAACTTTTTTAGAACAGGAATTTCTTTTACAGTCTTATAAATAGAGGCAGCAATCATTACTAGGATCCTTATAAGTACAAATAGTAGAAGAAGGCTAAATATGTTTATGATTACTGTAGCAATAGTAGTGTCAAAGTATTCGGCTAGGGTAAGGCTAGTATCGCTCTTGCTAAAGGCAGATACCAGTATCCGGCCAAAAGGATTGGGGATTTGGGAGTCTGTAACGATCTGCCCTACACTTTCCTTTGTAAAGCGTGTAACTTGCATAGCCCTGTTTTCTACGTTGGGTATTTTTGATGATCCATCAGCGTAGAATTTTACTAGTGTAAATAGGCTGGGTATTTTGCTTATAATCAGCTTGCTAATCAGTGGATAAAAGATCAGGCTAACAAGCCATGATAGGACAAAGGAAGCTGCATTAATGGCCGATACTATAGAGCCATTATAAGCTCCTATTGTCGTATATATCCCTAGTACTAAGAGTACAAAAAGGTCTATTATATTCAATCCTGTTCATCCTTTCTTTGGTTCACATATATTTCTAAAGTATTATCCCTTCCCCTTATGTAGAAGGTTTCCTCCTGGTATTCAGATATATAGAGGCCCTTGGCTAGTCCATCTATCTTGTGTCGTTTCTTTACCCCACCCTTATCGTCTAAAAGGATTAGAGTGTTGCCAAATTCAAGAGCCACATAGCCCTTTTTATAGCTACTTATGCTGGTAAGATGTACAGGCATATTCAGTAGGCTGATGGAACCGGTCCTGTCTATCTTTATCCCGTTAGCAGATTGGCCTTCAAAGCTTAGGCTTTCGTTAAAGTACAGTAGGAGGCTATTATCCTTGTATACAGCCTGATAAGAGGACTTGCTAGGGTTTTCTACAGTCCACATTTGCTGACCACTTATATTGTAGCACACAATCCTATCAGTTCCTATTAAAATTATATAGGGGTCCAGCCTATATATATCAAAGAAGATCTGGTCTTCTATGCTGATGGCCCCATAGGCCTCATTAATATTAACATAATTAAAGACACGACTAATAGGTATAAGGCTATCTAGGCTAAGGGAAAGAAGGGAGACACCCTTTGAGCTTTTGTCTATTGAGGCCTCAAGATACTTGGCATCTCCCCTACCATCATAGGAGAGGAGGAGGCCAGAGTTTTTAAGCAGGGCATAGGGCTCGAGGACCTTTTCGCCTTGCTCAACTATAATAAGTATAGAGGTCTCGGCATCCTTCATATCCCATATATTCAAATTATCACTATTATCAAACACCCGTTTAAAGGGTCTTGTAGTCGTATCGTATATATTATTGAGTTCAGTGCATATATAATTACCGGCTGTTAGCTTTATCCTAAGGGCACCTTCTTCATCTAGCAGGTCATCCTGGGAAAAGGGGTTGTTTATTTTCCTACCCCTACTATCGAAATACCGGGGATTGCTACCTGTGATTATAAAACCATCTTTAAAAAAGTATATATCTTCATCCTTTTCAAAGGGTATAGCTTGACCTTGGTTTATATGGGTCAGCTCTTTTTTGGCAAAGACCTGGTAATGGTCAAGTAAATAATAGGAGGCAGTTGCAATAGCCCCTATTAGCAATAAAACTATGACAAATTTAAGAAACTTCATAGGTTATTCTCCCTACTAAAGCATTATCCCTATATAATTCGATATCTATATGGCAAATCCTTTTTTTCAAGGCCAGGGCCCAAAGCCCTCCTAAGCCCGCTTGGTCTATTTGCCCTGTGACAGGCATTATTGGACGAAATAGGCTCATAGGATAATAGTAAAAGCTACTAATTCCTTACATCTAATTCCCGCTTTTGGCAATACTAAATATTAAAGCTATTAGGCTTGTAGGAGGTATGTATGGAGGGCTTTGATAGAAAGTCTATAGATGTAAATAATGATCATGCAATAAGCCACTTTAGTAGGGCCTTTGAGTCTATATTCAGAAAGTATTATGATAATTCCTTTAATGATATTGTGATATTTTGCATAGGGACAGATAGGTCAACAGGGGATTGCCTTGGCCCCTTGGTAGGCCACAAGCTGAAATTAATATTATATAAGAATGTACATGTTTATGGCACCTTAGATGAGCCAGTACATGCTAAAAACCTAACTGAAGTATTAGCAAAGATAAAAAGAAAGCATGATAGGCCCTTTATTATAGCCATAGATGCCTGCCTAGGAAGGCTAGACCGGGTTGGAAGGAT
>DGFG01000064.1:0-13615 GCA_002391555.1 Firmicutes bacterium UBA3906 | reverse complement strand
CATATGCATATTGTAGGTATTGTAAATATCAGTGGTTTTATGGAGTATATAATTTTGCAAAATACTAGACTGAGCCTAGTAATGAGGATGGCGGACACCATAAGCAGCGGTATCCACTTTAATATATGGAAATACCTAGCCAGGGAGGACCCAGACAAAATTTCTGCCGACCTATAAGGGCCTAAAATAGGGGGCTGTAGAGTCTACGCTCTAGTATGTCCGCTATCTGGTCAGGATCCTTGTCCTGCGCCCTAACAAGTAAGACATTTGATTGTGATGCCGGCTTGTTTTTATCTGTTTTCCTAGTATCCCCCTCTTGCCTTGGTATTGGGTAAAAACTATCCTTATAGATATAGGCAGCAATATCGCCAGTGATATCATCTGCGAACTCAACTAGATAACCCTTTTTCTCAAGCTCAGCCTTTATATTGTCAAGACCCTTGTCCACTGCAATTCTTTTCATTAAAAAAACACCTCCTGCTCTATTATGCTGCAAAGGTGTTTTTATTATTTATTCTAAGATTTTTTACTATTCTCCCTTTGGGTAATAGGCCCTCTCAATTGCCTCCATTTCTTCGTTGGTAAGCGGATAGGTCGATTGTCTGAGCTTTACAGGCTTGGCAAAGGTACTCGAGCTATTCCTGCCATAGAGATTTGTAAGAACAAAGCCATCTCCCCTATCATCTAGTAGGGCAACAGAAAAGCTTTGATCTCCCCCCATCTGGTCAAATGCATTGTATCTGACCAAGCCAATATTTTGAGTACATTTTTTGAGCCTGGCATTTTGGTTTTTAAGGTCAGCCTCGATATCATCTAGCCTGCTTAGGCCATCCTTTATAGTGTCAAGGTGGCTTATCAGCATAGCCTCTAGGTTTTTATTGTCTGCGCCCTTCATTAGCCGGTTGTACTTTTTTATTAGTTTGTTGGTCTTGGAGTAGTTTACGATTAGTAGAATTAGGCATATTAGGCCTATAAATATACTAGCCAACAAAAGCTCTAGGCTATAATCCTTTAAAAGTTCTAATATCTCTTTCATGTATCCTCCTGTTCACTAGCACCAAATACCTCTAAGGATAATGGTGAAGACTCAAATGATATAGTAGCTGCCTCAGTGCTCTCTCCATCAATATTAACTGCAAGCCTTTCTTTAGACTCTATAAAAACCTTTTTGCACCTGTGGTAGCTGACATAGGGTAGGTCAAAATACTTGCCTTTCATAAACTTTATTAGTAAAAAGGGTATTTTATACCTAGGTACTGGCTCTATAAGGACTAGGTCTAGGTAGCCATCTGTCATACAGCCCTTTGGGTTTACCTTCATGCCACCACCATAGCTTATGCCATTGCATATGGCAGCTAGGAATAGGGTCTTGTTTGATTCTTTGCCATCTATAGTGATTTTCAAGGGTTTTGGCTGGTAGCTTATAAACTTTAGGAAAACTGAAACAGCATAGGCAGTACCACCCTTGATATAGCGCTTTACCTTGTGTAGGTCACGGATAATCTCAGCATCAAAGCCGATGCTAGCTATATTTAAGAAAACCTTGCCATCTAGCCTACCAGTGTCTATGATTCTAGCAGGCTCTTTTGTAATTATTGATAGGGCCTTGTCTATATTATTAAAGCCTAGGGGTATGTTAAGGGCCCTTGCAAGGTCATTGCCACTACCTAAAGGTAGGATGCCAAGGGGGGTGCCTGTGCCCATAATACCACTTGCAGTTTCTAGGACAGTACCGTCTCCCCCAATAGCGACAATTCCATCGTAAGAGCTGGCATTTTCTCTGGCGATCTCGGTTGCGTCACCTGGACCCTTGGTTTCAATTACTTTGTAGCTAATGTCCCTTTGCTTGCAAAAATCTTCGATGATGGGTAAGGATTGCCTAGTCTTTTTTTTGCCTGCTATAGGGTTTAGTATAAAAAGTAGATTCATATTGAGTCTCCAGCCTATCTAAAGAGGTATTTGTTTTTATTGCGTTTTCTTCTACCAAGCAGGTAGGGTATCAATACCAATAGGCCTATTCCTACGATAAAGAGGATCTCAACCGGTATCTGCTTGCCGAAAAGAGTAATATGCTTTACCAGGTCCTGGTCATCCTCTTTCTGGTCCTTGTCTTTGTCTGAGGGCTCACTGGTCTCGACTGGAGTGGGCTCTGGACTAGGAGGAGGAGACAATTGGCTAAGCTCACCCTCAATCCAATCTGTAAATATGGTGTTATTGACTATAGCTTGCTTTGAACCATTTAGGTAATTATAAAGATCTGCTTCTGGGGCATTACTTGCCTTTAGATATAAATAGTTATCATAAATCATCTTGCTATTTATACTTGATCTTAGGTCGCCATAAATGGGTTCATTTTCAAGGGATTTAAATATATCTATGGCTGCCTCTGTTTGATAAAGCCCTTGCTTTGCTAGAGCCTTTAAAAAGAGCAGGTCCTTTTCCAGGCTCATACCACTTTGTGCCTCTAAAAGAGAATCAATAAGGTCTATACATTGGTCGTAGGCCTTGATCTCAAAGGCATTGACTATGGCCTTTATATTTTTATCTCCAGGTGCTTGGCTGACCAGATAGTCTGTTGCCAGCCTGTCTATATACCTATAATAGAGCCTAATATAATCGGGTATTTCTAACTTGCTATTGTAGGTCCAGCCTATACTGCTAGTCCCGTATTGGCTAGGTGTTACATTAGGGTTCGGCTCAAAGCCATAGGGCTCCATATCAGGCTTGTAAAGATTTAGCTTTATCAGTTGTATATCACCAGGCCAGTTTTTTAGATAGCCTAGAGGCAGGTATAGTGTTTGAACACCAGCCTGGTCCATGGGATTTTTTATGGTATAGGAAAAATCGACAAGCTTGTACTGGCCTGGCTTTAGGTCCAGGGTCAAAACGTGCCAGTTAGAGGGTAGGTCAATTATGGATGAGTCCTCTGCCTTTGTATTGTTCCTACGGTTTCTTATCCTTTCCTGCTTGCCCTCTACCAAGGCTGTGACCTGATCTATGTCAATTGAGTTATTGTCTACCTTAGCTGGGATAGCAACTAGTAGCCTGGTCTCCTCTTCCTTGTTGGTGTTTTCTAAAAGTAAAGACTGCTTTACCAGGGTTTGATCTTCTTCCATAAAGAGGTCTATTTCTGTAGATATGAGTCTTGCTTCTGTATCATCTAGTAGAATGACCGCATTTTGTCCTGACACCCTAGATACCGGCAGGGTAAGAGCAGACACACCTGTCGGTAGGACCATGATAAGTATTAAAATAAGTATCCCCAAACCCCTCTTTAGCATTGTTCAATCTCCCAACTAAAATAAGTATTTACAGTATATATAAGTTTACCATATGTACTTTAAAAGAACAAGAAAATCTAAAGTTTTCAGCCCCCTTTTATAGGGGAGGGTCGAAAGGAGAAGAAATATATATAATGGTGGGTATAGGAATAAATGGGTAATATATCGGGAAATAAAGGTAGTAGCAAGTAGCTAAAAGAATAGATAAAAGCCTAATCTATTTTTATAGTAAAGTTTGCATAGGATAAGGCTAGTATATTAAAAAAGGAGCATAACTATCCCTAGGCAGCCAAGGGATATATTTTAAAAAAAGTGGGGATTATAGATGATTAATAGTCTAGCAAGTACAAGGGAAAATACGGATATAAAATTACTTTTTCTATACAGGTTAGGGGTACTTCTTTTTTCAATAATAATGACTCTACAAGGGCAGATAAGGGGGGCCTTGTTAGACCAGGATTGGTTAGTCATTCTATGCTATGGAGCCTTTCAAGTATTGGTACCCCTATTTTTTATAGCTGCAATCAAGGCCAGGGCCTTTTACTTGTTCGCCTTTGCCGATATTCTCATAGGCTGCTTGTTAGTAGCCTATACAGGGGGTCTTTCAAGCCCACTACTAGCCTGCCTTTTTATATCGGTTTTTTCCCTGCATTTTTTATATGGCCTAAGGGGCCTAATAGGTGCTATAGCTACCCTTGCCCTAGGACAGGTGGCCATATTTTTTTCAGGAGGCCTAATAGATGGACCTATATGGCTTGATTGGAAGCTACTTTATATACCAACCACACTTTTAACTATTGTTATTGTATATATTATTCCATCTATCCTTGTAAAAAGATATTATTACCTAAGCTATACAAATGGGAGCCTAAAGGACAGGCTACAAGGGGTAGATAGCCTAAATACCAGGCTCCTAGTCTTATTTGAAATGATGGGTAAACTAAGCTATGAGGCTGGTCTTAACCAAAACATGGACAAGATCCACCTAGTTGCCAAGGAGGTATTTGACTGCCAAAGGGCCTGTATATACCTGATAGTGGCCGGCAAACATTATTCCTATGGAGATACAAGCCGAGAGGAAAAGGCCGAGATATACAAGCTTATAGATGAAATAAGCAAAAAGGATGAAGGGAAAAGGGCAGGAAAAAGGGAGGATATAAAGGGCTATGAGCCTGCAACCCTACTAGAGGCTAGAAGGGACTCTATGATGGTCCCAATCATTTCTGCTGCAAAGTTAGATGGGGTCATTTGCCTATACAATCTAAAAAGCAAGCCTATGACTAGTAGGGAGGCTATCTTAATCACTGTTATTACAAATATGGTCAGTAGCTACCTGCGTAACCTTGAGTACCTAGAGTCTATTTCCTATAAGCGGGATACAAGTGTAAAAATCAATCAACTAGATTCAGGCAAGGCAGTAAAGGGAATTTTAGATAAAAGAATAGTATCCCACAACCTATAGCCTTATGGCCTATACAAGATTAACTGGTATGGCACTATCAAGATATAGTTTTACTATACAAGGATAAACTAGCATGGTCCTATATGGTCATACATGATCTTAAAGAATAAGGCCTTACTATAGGGGGTAAATCTTATGACAGGCTTATTTTATGTCTAGCCCTCTATAAAGCGAGTCACTCTCCTTTTAAGAGAGCTTTTCCCATCCTTATATTAAGAGTCCTAAAGGCCACTGCATTAAAAGAAGGAAAAGTAGAATACTAAAAAGAAAAAGGAGTGAGCTTTATGGACTTTGGCAGGAGAAATCAAATCAGTTTACTAAGGCCCCTTGATGGGACTGAAGATAAAGGGGGCCTTTTTACAAATGACCTGGGCCACAAACGCTACCATGTTTATGTTAATGATACATATGTGGGAGACAAGCTAAGCATTGCTCAGGGAGATGGGGATGCCTATGCTGTGGATGATTTTCTAAAGTCTAGGGGCTTTAATGACCTGGATATTGACCATGATGATGAGACAATCACAATCAAGACTCAGGATGTAGACCTGGCCACACAGTTAAGGCGGCACCTATCTGTCTACCTAAGTATCCGCTAGCTTTTAACTTAACAAAGCTAAAACTATTCTTTGCTATTAGCAGGCTGTAGAATATACAGTCTGTTTTTTTATTTTTAGCCCAAGGATAAGGCCATTTACCATACTAAGGCAGGATATAGCCATATAAGAGCGAATGTATAAGGGCGGGCCTTAATCCTATTAGGCCTTTAAGGAGGACAAACAATGGATTTTACAAAGATAAAGGATCTAGCCGATAGGGTAAAGGAAAATGTAGGCAAGGTAATCGTCGGAAAAAGCCAGGTAATAGACCTGGTTTTAATAGCCCTAATATCATCTGGTCATATCCTGCTTGAGGATGTACCTGGAATGGGCAAGACCCTGCTAGCAAAAAGTTTAGCAAAAAGTTTAGACCTAGACTTTAAGAGGGTACAGTTCACCCCTGACCTGTTGCCTGCAGATATTACTGGCCTACATTATTTTAACCAAAAAGAGGGGGACTTTAGCTTTAGGAAGGGACCCATCTTTACCAATATCCTTTTAGGGGATGAGATAAATAGGGCCACACCCAGGACCCAGTCTAGCCTGCTAGAGGCCATGGAGGAGAGGCAGGTAACCATCGATGGCAAGACCTTTAGGCTAGAAGAACCCTTTACTGTCATAGCTACGCAAAACCCGGTTGAGACCAGGGGTACCTTTCCCTTGCCCGAGGCCCAGCTTGACAGGTTCTTGGTAAAAGTATCTATGGGTTATCCCGACAAGGCTGAGGGCCTTTTAATACTAAAAAGATTTAAGGATCAGCAGCCCCTTGAAAGTATCGAAAAGCAAGTAACAAGGGATGAAATTATATGGGCCCGTAGGTCCTACTCCAGTGTATATGTTTGTGATGATATCCTAGCCTATATTATGGATATAGTGGATGCCACTAGAGACCATCCAGACCTGGCCTTGGGAGTCAGTCCCAGGGGTAGCCAGGCCCTTTTAAAGGCTGCCCAGGCCTATGCTGTTATAGAGGGTAGGTCCTATGTGTCACCAGATGATATTAAAAGGTTAGCAAAGCCTGTCTTGGCCCATAGGGTTATGCTAAGGTCCACAATTAGGGCAAAGGAGGGGCAGGCGGACAAGATCATAGGCCAAATATTAGAACAAATCAGGGTACCTGCTGAGGAGACACTTATGCCCACGGACCAAAGGACCAAGGAAAAAGGGTTGATCTGATATGTCCCTGGCTTGGTTTTTAATAGTACTCATTATAGTCCTAGATATACAGAGCCGAATATTTGACAGATGGGGTCCTAGGGGCCTTAGCTATAAGAGGACCTTTAACACTGATGCAGTCTTTGAGGGTGAAGAGGTCCAAATGGTAGAGCAGATTAGAAACAAAAAGCTGCTTTTAATGCCTTGGCTGCGGATAGAGTCCAAGATAGACTCAGACCTTCAGTTTCAGCAGTCAGCAAACCTTAGCATTAGGCATGATGAATTTCACACTAGTCTTTTTAGCCTCATGCCCTATACAGGAATTACTAGGCGCCACAGGGTCTTTTGCAAAAAAAGGGGCTGCTATAGGCTAAATTCTGTATCCTTGACCTTTGGTGATCCCTTTGGTGTCAGGGAAAAATCCAAGCAGCTGAGGCTAGAGGCCCAGCTACTGGTATATCCTAAAATATTAGAGTTTGACCAGATCCCCTTTGTGTGCAGGTCCTGGATGGGGGATATTATGGTCAAAAGGTGGATAATAAGTGACCCCTTTTATGTGGCAGGTATCAGGGCCTACCAGCCCGGTGATAGCCTAAATAGGATAAGCTGGAAGGCTAGTGCTAGGCTAGGAGACCTGCTTGTAAATAGCTATGACCACACTTCTGACCCCAAGGCAATGATTTATCTAAACCTGGACATAGAGGAAGGCATGTGGAGGCATGTTACCGACAAGGAACTGATTGAAAGGGCCCTATCTATTGCTGCCTCCATGCTTGCAAAGCTAACTGATGAAGGGATAGCTGTAGGCTTTGCCTCTAACGGCCACCTAATAGATGACAAGGATGAGCCGGTTATAATTTTGCCCCAGTCAGGAGCCAGCCAGCTAACCTTTATATTAGGCAATATGGCCATGATGGTTATAGAGAGGGTCTTTACCTTTTATACCTTTTTAGAAAGTGAGATAAAAAGGGATACAGACCCCATGGATATATTAATCATGACTGCCTTTGTCAGTGACAGGCTAGAAAATCAGATAGAAAGGCTAGTTGAAAAGGGACATTCTGTAGAGATATTCGACCTTAGCCTCTTAGACAAGGGTGGTGAAGAGCCGGCATGACAAACAAGATGTACTTTGCGGATTATCTGGCAAGGATATGGATGGACTTTTGGCTCTCCTTTCCCATAGTTATGGCCCTTGGCCTAATAATCCATGATGACAAGCCCATAGGCCTTCTTTTAGCTATGCTGGGCCTTTCATATATCCTAGGCCTTGTAATTAGGTTTTTAACTAGGCGGTGGCCGAGGTACCCTAGCATTTTTGGCTGCCTCTTGTTTGCAGTCGTATTGGCCTATAGCTTTAACGGGCATATAGATGGTCTGGTTCCTGTATTTGTAGTTTATAACCTATTATCCTCCCTTAGGGGAATAGCTGTGGCAGAAAGGGACTATATTGAAAGAAACGATTCAACTGCATATTATTTGGCAGGGGTTATTATCTACCTTTTTGCATTTATAGCCTATAGGTTTGCAGCTCCCTTAAAGGACTACCAGTCCTTGATTAGCTATGTTGGTATAATTTCAGCCATCTTAAGCCTAGGATTGGTCAATAGGGATGTACTTATTAGGGCCTCTGGCTCAAATGTAGAAAACTATAGGTTCTTAAAAAGCGTAAAGCGCAACAATAGGATACTCTTTGCAGTAATACTTGTCCTTGTTTTTATTATTACAGGCTACGGCCTAGTAAAGACTATTTTAGCTAAAGGTCTATCGGGCCTTATAAAAGGGCTGAGGTGGTTTTTCTCTAGGTTCTTTTATAAGACCCCTGTCCAGCCAGAGCCCCAAGACACATTGCCTGATAAAATACCCTTAATTCCCGAGGCAAAGGCCTCCCCCTTTTGGGACCTTGTCTTTGAGATCCTATTTTGGCTAGGCCTATTGTTTGCCCTTGCTGTGCTAATATGGTTTATAGTAAAATTACTAAAAAAATACCTACCCCTCCTGCTAAGGGGGATAAAAATACTCCTAAGGGGCCAATCCAGCATCTCCTATAGGGGGGCCTATAGGGATGAAAAGGAAAGTCTTATTGACCTACAGTCATTAGTTAAAAACTCTTTTGCCAGCATAAGAGACCTATTTAAAAAGGACAGGCCTCCTATGCCAAGGTGGAGGGATATGACAAATAACAGGCAAAGGGTTAGGTATATATACTATTACATCGTCAAGGGGGCCATTGATAAGGGGCACGATATAGGGCCGGCCAAGACACCTAGTGAAGTAGGCCAGTACCTGCTAAAGCAGGAGCTAATAGGAGAGGACCTTGTCGATGGGCTAGTGGGCCTATATGGCAGGGCTAGGTACAGTGACTCAGAGATTCAGGATCTTGAGGTCCAGACCTTGGTCCAAAGGGCCAGTTTTGACCCCAAAAATTAAAAAATTATAGGTGACTTTAATAAGGGAAAGGTAAAAACCATAAAGGATTGATTATTAGGAGGCTAGTAGATGAGATATCAGATTAAGCAAAAGGTTTTTTCCTTTGGTGACAGCTTTACCATCAAAGATGACAAGGGTAATGATCGCTACATAGTTAAGGGAAAGGTTTTCTCCTTTGGTAACAAGCTTAGGATGTACGATATGAAGGGACAGGAGCTAGTTTATATAGAGCAAAAGATATTCCGCTTCCTGCCAGAATATAATATATACTTTAAAGACCTACTCTATGCTACGGTCAAAAAAGAGTTTTCCTTTTTTAGACCAAGATTTAATGTTGTAAGTCATATGGGGGGCTATAGTGTCCAGGGAGATTTCTGGGGTCTAGATTTTTCTATATATAGGGAAGGCAAGCATGTGGCCCAGGTATCAAAAAAGTGGATTTCCTGGGGGGACAGCTATGGGGTAGATATAGTGGAAGGGGAGGATGACCCCTTTATACTTACCCTAGTTATAGTGATAGACCAGGTACTCCATAACAGTAGCTCTAACAATAGCTCAAGCTAGGCGGATTTACAATTGCTTTTTTAGTATACGATGATATAATTATCCTAAATTATAACTATGGTCAAAATACAAGGGGAGAGTCATAAACAAGGGACAAAAATATGGTCCTAATGATGGTCCTATAGATATGAGGGGTGTAAATATGAATAAGTACAATAGCGAGGATATACTAAAGATCTGCCGCGAGGAAAAGGTTGAGTTTATCAGGCTACAGTTTACTGATATGTTTGGCACGATGAAAAATGTCGCCATTACCTACCGGCAGCTAGAAAAGGCCCTAGACAATCAAATTATGTTTGATGGATCCTCCATAGAGGGCTTTGTCCGTATAGAAGAATCAGATATGTACCTACACCCTGATCCTAATACCTTTGTTGTCTTTCCTCCAGAGATAGCAGAGGCCAGAGTGGCAAGGCTTATCTGCGATGTTTACGATTCAAACGACCAGCCCTTTGAGGATTGTCCAAGAAACACCTTCAAGCGTGTCCTAAAGGAAGCAAGAGATATGGGCTACTCCATGTCAGTTGGACCTGAAGCGGAGTTTTTCCTATTCCTAAGAGACAAGGAGGGCAAGCCCACTACCATAACCCATGACAATGCTGGATATTTTGATTTAGGACCTGTTGATTTAGGGGAAAATGCCAGGCGTGATATGTGCATTACCCTAGAAAACATGGGCTTTGAAATAGAGGCCTCCCACCATGAACTGGCTCCTGGCCAGCATGAAATAGACTTTAAATACGATGATGCCCTAACCACTGCAGACAAGATCATGACCTTTAAGATGGTGGTTAGGATAATAGCTCAAAAGCATGGCCTGCATGCCACCTTTATGCCAAAGCCCATATACGGGGTTGCCGGCTCTGGTATGCATATAAACCAGTCCCTTTTAAGGAATGGGGAGAATGCCTTTTATGACCCTAATGGAGACTTAGAGCTTAGCAAGGAGGCCTATTACTATATAGGGGGCCTGCTAAAGCATGCTCCTGCCATAACAGCTATAACCAATCCCCTGGTCAATTCCTACAAGAGGCTAGTTGCAGGCCATGAGGCTCCAGTTCATATTGCCTGGGCCCACCGCAACAGATCTCCCCTAGTTAGGGTGCCAACAAAGCGTGGATCAGCTACAAGGGTCGAGTACAGGAGCCCTGATCCCTCATGCAATCCCTACCTTGCCCTGACAGTCTTACTAAAGGCAGGTCTTGAGGGTATAAAAAATAAGATTGAGCCACCAGCACCAATTAACCGTAATATATACGATATGACCAAGGAAGATAGGGATAGGGAATGTGTACCCTCCCTACCCTCTAGCCTCTATAATGCTCTAAAGGAGCTTAAAAATGATGACCTGATTAGGTCTGCCCTCGGTGAGCGTTTCTGTGAAAAGTATATCCAGGCCAAGCTTATAGAATGGGATGAGTATAGGCTACAGGTCACAGACTGGGAGCTGGAAAAATACCTAAACAAATTCTAATCCCAAGCCAAAACCTATATAATTAAGTATTAGATAGGCAGGCCCAGCCTATTGCCAAAAGAAAGCAAGGGAGGTTATCCCCCTTGAAACCTGTTATCGGTATTAGTTGTAATTATGATTTTAAAAGTGAAAACACCATGCTTTATAGGGGTTACTATGAGGCTGTCCTAAGGGCGGGAGGCCTACCCTTTTTAATAGCCTGTTCGGATATGGTAAGGGCCAAGGACCTTATGGGCCATATAGATGGACTCCTCTTAACAGGGGGTCAGGATATAGACCCCTACCTATTTGGTCAAGACCCGGATCCTAATATTGCTTCAGTAAACCCAATTAGAGACGAGCTAGAGCTTGGCTTATGCAGGGAGGCCATAGATAGGAATATGCCGGTGCTTGGCATATGCAAGGGGCTACAGATTATGGCCATAGCAAGTGGAGCTAGCCTCTACCAGGACATAGGGACTGGCTACGGTAGACCTACAATCTGTCATAATCAAAAAGCACCTGGCTGCTATGGGATACATGAGATTGACCTAAAGCCTAATAGCTTATTAAGGGACATATTAAAGGCAGACAAGCTGCGGGTTAATTCTTTTCACCACCAGGCTGTCAAAGACCCTGGCAAATCCTTGGAGGTATCGGCTAGGGCCAGCGATTTAATAATTGAGGCAATAGAGTCTACTAGTCTTTCTTTTTTCTTGGGTGTCCAGTGGCATCCCGAAAAAATGCTGGAAAGAGACAGTAGGATGCTTTGCCTATTTAAAGCCCTTGTTGAGAGGGCTGGCCTTAATAGGTCTTAAAAAAGGACCTATATAAAACTTTATAAAGGTGCAGCACAAGCATTTTTTCAGATAAAGAGGCCAGCTTAAAGTAGATCCTTTATAAAATTTTAAAAAGGCCTAAGAGCCTTAAATAAGTTATAAAGAAAATTTAGCCTAAGGATGAGGAAAATGAGTGTTTTGTACAAGCTAGGAGACATAGTTCAGACCCGAAAAAAGCACCCCTGCGGTAACGACCTATGGAAGGTCATCAGGGTTGGGGCAGATTTTAAGATAAAGTGTGAAAAATGCTCAAGGATAGTAATGCTAGACAGGCAAACCTTTTTAAAAAGGGTAAAAAAGCTGGTTGAGACTAGCCCTACTAATGAGTCAGGAGACTAGTTATCTTTAAAGACCTAAATTTGCTAGCTATCCATAGCTAGCTATTATTTTTCGGAGATTAAAATTATTTATTATCAGGAATTAGACTATTTTTTATTGATATTTCAATTAATTTTTAAAGCTTTGATTACTTCTTTTTTCAAGACTTAGATTATTTCTTTATCAAGATATAGATTATTTTTTATAAAACTTTGATTATTTCTTTAGGAGTAGAGAAAAGCATGGAACTTAGCCTAGTAAACCTTGGTACTATGGACTATATGGAGGCCTATGACCTGCAAAAGACCCTACTAGCTCTTAGGCAGGAAGACAGGATTAAGGATCTACTACTGCTTTTAGAGCATCCACCGGTTTTGACCCTGGGCAGGTCCGCTAGCATGGACAACTTGGTCATATCCGAAAAAGACCTAAAGGCAAGGGGGGCTAATCTTTATAGGGTCAATAGGGGCGGTGACATCACCTACCATGGGCCAGGTCAGATAGTTGGCTATCCCATAATAAAGCTTGACTCCCTTGGCCGAGATATCAGGACCTTTGTATTTAATCTAGAGCAGGTCTTTATAAATCTGCTAGAGGAGGAGTATGGTATATTATCTGGCCGGGACAAAGGCCATACTGGGGTTTGGGTAGGCGATGAAAAAATAACTGCTATTGGCCTGGCGGTAAAGCGGTGGGTGACCATGCATGGCTTTGCCTTTAATGTGACCACTGACCTTGGCCATTTTGATTGGATAGTTCCCTGCGGCATCAGGGACAAGGGGGTTACCTCCCTAGAGGCCCAGCTAAAGCAGGCCCCTGATATAGAAAAGGTAAAGGGGCAGGTGGCCAAGCATTTTGCTAAAGTATATTCATTTGATATTGTTAAAGAGGATAAAGATATATTCCTAAAGGGGATAAAGGAGGCTTAAGCCTTGGCAAAACCAGAATGGCTAAGAATAAAAGCAAGAAATACGGACCAGGTAATGCAGGTTAGGGCCATGCTAAGAAGGCTGTCCCTTCATACAGTATGCCAGGAGGCAGCTTGTCCTAACCTTGTAGAATGCTTTGGTAGAAGGACTGCTACCTTTATGATACTAGGGTCAAACTGCACAAGAAATTGTAGCTTTTGCAATGTAACTAAGTCTGAGCCTGAGCCCCTAGACCAGCAGGAGCCAGAAAAGGTTGCAAGGGCCACAAAAGAGCTAGGCCTTAAGCATGTAGTTATTACTTCTGTGACTAGGGATGACCTAGCAGATGGGGGTGCCGGCCACTTTGCATCTGTTATTAGGGCAGTGCAAAGGACCTGTCCAGACACGGTAATAGAGGTCCTGATACCAGATTTTAAGGGAGAGGAGTCGGCCCTTTTAACTATAGTTGAAGCAGGCCCCCATATTATAAACCATAACGTAGAGACAGTTCCCCGCCTTTATCCGGCTGTAAGGCCCATGGCCCTTTATGACAGATCAATAAGCTTACTTAAAAAAGCAAAGGCCTGTCTCTTATACACATCTCCC
>DGFG01000166.1:7272-8029 GCA_002391555.1 Firmicutes bacterium UBA3906 | reverse complement strand
TTATCATTTGCTATTGCAGAAAGAGCCTGCATTATATCTCTTTCTCTACTAACTAGGGCTTCAAGCTTGTCGTCATATATACAGATCTCAAAGGTCTTTCCATATAGGCTTTTGGACCTTTCTGATGCAATTAAAAGTCTTCTTAGTAGGATATCAACATCGTATTGATCTTGCTCTATCTCAACGATCCCAATTCCTCCATTTATTCTGTCCATAACAAATTTAGTTTCTAGTACATCTGAGATAAGGTTGCCAAAATAAATCAGGTCTTTTTTATCATTGTAGTCCAGCATATAAAATACAAATCGGCTTTCATGGGTCTGGTATAGAACACGGTTTTTAGTACTATACTGGTTAAGGGTGTCTGCTATTTCCTTAATAGCCTTTTGTGTATACATAAAGCCATAGTTAGTTGTAAGTAACTGAGTATTGCTCAGGTCTATACCTAAAAGAGCTCTTTTAGTTGTTAGCTTTTGCTTATAATCTTCGGCTAACCTCATCTCTAAAGAATAGCGGTTGTAGAGGCCAGTTTGACTATTGTGTTCACTTATGTATTTGCGCTCTAGTTCAATTTGCTTTCTTTCTGTAATGTCCTTGAGTATACAAATATGATTGTACTTACTTTCATCATTAGAATTAAGGGAAGCAACTACCATATATACCCAAGCGACTGATCCATCCGGCTTTATATATCGTTTTTCCATTGAATATTTGTCTATCTCGCCAGCTTGTAGTTTTCTATAGTATTTTAGCTCTT
>DGFG01000166.1:0-6986 GCA_002391555.1 Firmicutes bacterium UBA3906 | reverse complement strand
TTTGTCCTGCCTGTGATTCGCTCATATACTGGGTTTACCTGCATTGTTATCTCATCAGGACATTCTGGATCACGGTTGTGGGAGATTGCTATACCAATGGGGGCCTGCTCAAAGATCATTTCAAAGGTCATTGTCTGGTCATCAAGCCTTTGCTCTAGTGCTTTTTCAGCACGTAGCAATGAAGCGTGTACCTCTATCCTAGCCCTTAGTGAAGCCATATGAATAGGCTTTCGAATATAGTCTACAGCTCCAAGCTTAAGGCCTCTTATCTCATTGTCTAGTTCATCATAGTTTGTCAGTATTATAGTGCGAATACCCCTAAATTCATCATCCTCATATAGGGCCTCAAGTACTTGAAAGCCATTCATATTAGGCATATTTAGGTCTAGAATGATTAAATTAATATCCCTATGCTCTTTGAGCATCTGCATAGCCTCAACACCATCACAAGCAGTTACTATGCCATAATCGCTTAACATGTTTTCAATAATAAACCTATCGGATGCTGAATCATCTACAACTAGAATTTTGATTGTCATTGCTTTACCCCCTTATAGCAATAAGCCTTTATTGGTTAATTAACAAGTTTTTTATTTCCTCAAGTAGCTCTCTAAAGAGACAAGTAAATTCTCCGTACAAGGGTCCTATTTGGACTTCATTTTCTTCATCCAAGGCCTTTTGAAAGCTACTAGCAAGTTCTTGTACTGGCTTAGCACCTATACTTCCAGAACTACTTTTTACCTTGTGAATTATTTGTGCTGCGTCTAAATATTTTTTATCATCTAATTTTTCTTTTAATCTATCTAAGGTGTTTAGGTTTTCCTCCAAGTATTTTTCTAATACTTTTTTGTAAAGCTCAGAGTCCCCAGCTAAATTTTTTAGTCCTAGCTGACGGTCTAAAACGTTGTTTTCCACTTTACCGGTCAACTCAGCCTTTAGTAGTATATCCTTTATGGTCGCTATTAAGTGATCTGGGTTAAAGGGTTTACTTATACTATGGCTTATGTTAAATTGCTCAAATTTACGCTGAGCACTTAAGGTAATATCAGCCGTCATGACTACTATAGGTATCTGACTTGACATATTACGAATATTCTCGATCGCTTCAAAGCCATTCATAACTGGCATATGCAAGTCCATCAAAATCAAATCAATATTCTCTTTATATTTAATAAACATATCTACGGCTTCTCTACCATTATTAGCAATAATCGTTTTTACTCCTATTTTGTCTAGTAGTGATTTTACGATAAGCTGGTTTGTCTTATTATCCTCGGCAAGCAAAATCTGATAGGTCTTAATCATGATTTTTGCTTCTAAATCATTTTCTTCTTTGCTATAGGAAGTAGATACTGCATTTAGGTTAAAAATATCGAGAATACTATCAAGAAGTATAGAGGGAATGATAGGTTTTCCAACTCCAAAATCAATACAATAGTCACTTAGCCTATCGAATAAATCTTCTCTCTTCATAGGCAATAGCATTATTATTTTCGGTTGTTTAATAATCTTTTGATTATTTCGCAATTCCTTAACGTAATTAAAGCCACCCTCTGAGGGGGTAGAATAGTCTATTATAAATAGGTCAAAGGGCTTGGCGAATTTACCATTTGCAGCCTCAAGCATATTGAGGGCACTAACTTCGGAGCTGGTCAGCTCACAGTGAATACCAAAGCTATTTAAGTAGTTTTCTATAAGGTTTATATTGGCACCTGATTTTTCGAGAACCAGGGTTTTTACGTTTTTAAACTGTATAAGAGACAAGGACTCCTTGTGTATAGCCTCCTTATCCTTATCTATAGTAAGGGGTAGGGTTACTATAAAGGTTGACCCTTGTCCTAGTGTACTAAAGACCTCTATTTTTCCACCCATCATATCTAATAAGCTTTTTACGATAGATAGTCCTAAGCCAGACCCACCAAAACGGCGGTTGATACTGCTATCTGCCTGTTCAAAGGGCTTAAACAGCTTGTCCACCTGGTCTTTAGACATACCTATACCGGTATCTTGTATAGAAAATGACATATGACATATATCATTTTCTATTGCTATTAGTCTCAGGTACAAGGATACCTGACCTGAATGGGTGAACTTGGCTGCATTGTTTAAGATATTTAGTAGGATCTGTTCAATACGCTTTGAGTCCCCTATAAACCAGCTAGGAAGGTGGGGATCCTTGGACAATCTAAAGCCTATATTTTGCTCTTCTATTTTGTATGAAACTATGTTGACCACGTCTTGGATTACCTGATCCATATTAAAAGAGGTCATCTCAAGCTCAACTTTACCAGCCTCTATTTTGGAGTAATCTAAGATATCATTGATAATGCTTAGCATACTATTTGATGCTTGCGTGATTCGGTCGGTATACATGGATTGTGTTAGTGTTAGATCAGTATTTTTTAGCAGGTATGATATGCCCATAATGGCATTGAGCGGAGTTCTTATTTCATGGGACATCCTGGCCATAAACCTTGACTTATACTCGTTTGCTAAATCTGCCTCTAGCTTGGATTGCTCTAGGTCTACTTGAATGAGCTTCCTTTGCTTGATTTCCTTTCTAAGTCTAGTGATCCAAAAAACCGATACTAAAAATATGATGGTTATTATTGCCCCTGCAATAGATAAAAGACGATATATCGGCCCATAATCAGGACTAGTGTCTAGCTCTATCCACTTATTATTTATAGCCAGCCTCTCGCTATCTGTGACACTACTTAGGGCCTTGTTAAAAATGCTTATCAATTCTGGAAAGTCTTTTCTAACAGCAAAATGTAGAGCTTGTTGCTTTTCAGCTTCAAAGGAGATAAACCTAAGATTATTCAAACCAGTGGAACGAATCAGGTAATTTGTAGTTGCCAAGTTTCCTATAAAGGCTTTTTCAGTACCTGTGGCCACATCTGTTAGAGCAGCTTCGACAGAGTCATAAAGGCTAAGATTTATTTTTGGGTAATCTAAAAGATAACTATGATGAGAGCTATTTCTCTGTACAGCGACTGTATAGCCCTCAAGATCATCAATACTGTTTATGTTTGTATCTATATCTCGGGTTACGATTACCCTTTTATAATAGTAGTAGGGTTCTGAGAAAAGGAAGTGCTCTTGTCTTTCACTTGTCTTGCCAATAGCAGGCAAGGCATCAACTTCTCCAGCTAGTGCCATATCATATGCCTCTGGCCAAGGTAAGTCTATTATTTCAAACTCTAAGCCGGTTTTTTTACTGACTAAAGCAAGGTAGTCTGCAGCTATACCCTTGTAGCTACCATGTTCATCTATAAATTCAAAGGGAACAAAATTAGGGTCAACTCCTAGTCTGATTACAGGATGATTTTTCATAAAGGAAAGCTCTTGCTCTGTCCAAATAAGCATGTCCTCATTTGCAAGGCAGGGGCTAGTAGTTATTGCAAAAAGTATTAATAGTAATGCAAATGATAAAAAAAGGCATAGTTTATATTGAAAGGCTTTTAACAGACCGCATTCTTTATATGATTTGCTAATTTTTTTAGCAAAAGGCTCATAAACACACCTGTTTTTCATCTTTGCTCCTTCCTTAAAGCGTAACCCTTTAATCTAGACTAGATAAGTAAGACCAATCTATGGCATTAAAATAGCAGAACAAAAGCTACTTTTTTGGTTGGAGACTTTCATATTATAGTACTTTTACTTCCTGGTATTTTAACTAGTAAAGTAGACAGAGCACTCTTACTTTTGCCCTCAGATTTCATGCTCAGGGGTTTACCCCTACTTACTAGGAAAATACTATTATTAAGAGTGATACTTAATAATTCGACCCTATTCAACTATATCCTGCCAAATGTCCTGAAAAAATGGATAATTAGAGGCCTAGCTCATATATGAAACAACTAATTGGATTGGGAAAATCGGCTGATAAGTCTAAGCTATTAGTGTATAATAATGCTACAAACAGCCTTGAAAAACTTAGGAAAGGAGCCTACTAATAGATTTATACAAATTAAAATTCATATGTAGAGCAAAATGATGAACAAATCACTTGATTTGATAGGAGCTTAGATACAGGATGAAAAATTAACATAATTCTAAAGATGGACAAAGACAGGGATTTAAACTAGATGATAAAAAAGGGTATTTTATAAACCATGGCGTAAATGTGATGGCCTTTAGTGACGCATATCCCGAGGGACATCAATCGGGTCTAGTTATCATCATGCATGGCAATAGAGTAGCTACTAATGGAGATATCCGTTTTGAACAGACACCAGGACAATGGCAGCCTGTGCCAAGGCTAGTAGAACGCGAACTAGATGTCACATCTAGTACAATAAGAACAAAACTAGCTTTTCCTGATACAGGCAGACATCTTAGTGGCTTTAACCCCATGGTATATCCAGACTTTGACTTTAGCTACAAACTGCTTGTTACAGGCTTAGCTGACTCCATAAAAGTCACTGTGGACTTAGATAGGCCAATACCAGAAAAATTGCTAGGAAAATTAAGCTTTAACCTTGAACTTTATCCTGCAAGCTTGTTTGGAAAGGCATGGATTATGGACGAGCAACATGGGATCTTTCCAAGACAAGCTAATGGACCAGTAATGTCACAACCGTCTAGCTATTTAGAGGTAGGTGATTTTAACAAGGATCAGGCAAAGGCAGACCTAAAAAAGCTGTTAGGTGAGGCTGGTGAATATAACCCAATTATTGCAGATGACCTGATTGCTGAGCCTTATGCTGTAGGAAAAAGATTAACAATACAGCCAGAGGATCCTTATAGCCGCCTTACTATTGAGAGTAGGGGAGCAGACCTAAAGCTCTATGATGGACGAATGAACCATAATAATGGCTGGTTTGTTATAAGTAGTGAGATACCAGCCCAAAAGACTAACAATGCTATAGAATGGATTATAACACCCAGTGTAGTTAAAGACTGGCTTTATCCTCCAGTAGTCCAAATATCTCAAGTAGGCTACCATCCTAATCAAAGTAAGGTAGCCATTATTGAGTTAGATAATCGTGATAGGGTAAGGGAAAAAGTAAGCCTGCTTAAAATAGAAGAGGGTGGCGAAAGACCACTTTACTCAGCAGATGGTCTAGAGTGGGGACACTTCCTCAGGTACAATTATTTGAAATTCGACTTTACCCATATAAGGGAGCCGGGCCTATACAAGGTTCGTTATGGCCAATCTGAGTCCTCGATATTTCGAATAGCCAAAGATGTTTACGACCGAGGTGTATGGCAGCCGGTATTAGAGTATTTCCTTCCAGTCCAGATGTGCCATATGCGGGTAAATGAGAAATACCGGGTCTGGCATGGTCTTTGCCATGATGATGATGCCCGGATGGCCCCTGTAGACTATAATCATTTTGATGGTTACAAGCAAGGACCATCTACCCTAACAGAGTATGAACCAGGTCAAGTTGTTCCAGGCCTAAATGTAGGTGGTTGGCACGATGCTGGTGATTTTGATATTAGAGTAGAGTCTCAGTCGGGGGAGTTTTACACATTAGCCCTGGCCTATGAAGCCTTTAAGATCTACTATGATGCTACAACCATTGATCAAGAAAGACGGGTTACTGAAATACATCAGCCCGATGGTAAAAACGATATACTTCAGCAAATTGAGCATGGGGTATTATCAGTAGTTGCTGCTTATCGTGTACTAGGCAGACTATATCGTGGCATTATCGAAAATGACCTACGCCAATATGTACATCTTGGAGATAGCTCTACCATAACAGATGGTATTAAGGGGAACGATGATGACCGTTGGGTCTTTACTGAGGACAATCCTCAGCGTCAGCTCACAACTGCTGCTCATTTAGCGGCTGCCTCCCGTGCCTTAAAGGGATTTAATGATAGCCTAAGCCAGCAAGCCTTGGAGGCCGCTAGTGAGCTTTTTGAAACTACAAGGGCTTTAGAAGATGCTAAAGTATCAAAAATTCATGCAGCTACAGAACTATTTCTAACTACCGGACAAATAGTTTACAGTGACTTTTTGCAGTCAGAAGTTGATTTTATAGTCAATAACATTGAAAGGCTAGGTTGGATTTTAGGACGTGCTGAAAAAAAGATCAATAATAAGGGCTTTAGTAACAGTATACGGCAAGCCTTGACTGGTCTAAATGAACAGTATACAAAGCTATGCTCAGCTACTCCCTATGGTGTACCCTATAGTCCAAGCATCTGGGGAGCAGGTTGGAACATTCAAAGGTTAGGGGTGGAGTATTATTTTCTACACAAGGCTTATCCTGATATTTTTCAACCTGAGATGATAGCTAGTGCACTTAATTTTGTTTTAGGCTGCCATCCAGGCTCTAATACTATGTCTTTTGTATCAGGTGTAGGTACTAAATCAGCAACTACAGCTTATGGAATCAACCGTGCTGATTGGTCTTTTATTCCCGGTGGAGTGATTTCTGGTACTGCATTAATAAGACCAGACTTTCCCGAGCTACTTGAGTTTCCCTATTTATGGCAGCAAGCGGAATATGTTTTAGGAGGAGCCTCATCGAATTTTATGTTTTTAGTACTTGCAGTAAGGGAAATTATGAGTAAAAGGATAGGTCTTAAGCTTGTCTAGATATAAAAAAACCACTCTAGGTAAAGCTTAAATAATAGTCTAAGATATAGAAAATAATAAAAAGGAATAGTTTGACTTATTAAGAGCCCACCTATATAATTATTAAAAATGATTTACTGGCTAGTGGTTTTTTTAAGATACTAGCTTACGATTATAGACTTAAATTCATAGAAAAGTAGATAACCAGGAGGTAGATTATGTCAACCGTAGCTTATAACCCATATAAGAACGCCCAGGAGCAATTTGACAAGGTTGCAGCAGTATTAGGCTTAGATAGTGGTACTTGTAGCTTTTTACGTCAACCTATGTATGAAACCCATTTTACTATTCCTGTTAAGATGGATGATGGATCAACTAAAACATTCAAAGCCTTCCGTGTCAGACACAACGATGCTAGGGGACCAGCCAAGGGCGGAATTCGCTTTCA
>DGFG01000138.1:881-9436 GCA_002391555.1 Firmicutes bacterium UBA3906 | reverse complement strand
CTATTGCATTCCCGAACTTATGGTTCGTGAATACCCTTAAAAATGGTGGGATTAGCGAAGTATTTCGTATATCCCCACTATGGCTAACCCTCTTCTTTATTCATCATTATAGTATCTAGTGGGCTTATGATATTGCTTAGATTTTTCTGTGTTACATGGGTATAAATCTCAGTGGTTTTTGAACTAGAATGTCCAAGTAGCTCCTGGATATATCTTAGGTTTACACCACCTTCGAGTAAATGGGTGGCAAATGAGTGTCTAAGATTATGTACAGATACATCCTTTCGGATTTTAGCGTCAATTCGTGCATTATCAAACACCTTTTGTACTGACCTTTCCGTAAGATGCTTATCAGGATGTTGTCCCGGGAACAACCAATGCTCAGGCTTGTATACTTTCACATATTGTCTAAGTATACTTAGTGCAGTCTCTGAAAGTATAGTGTATCTGTCTTTTTTGCCCTTCCCCTGAATTATGTGTATAAGCATCCTATCACTATCAATATCAGTTGGTTTTAATTTTACTACCTCGCCTACTCTAAGTCCTGCTGAATAAACTAAATATAAAATCGCTTTATGTTTTAAATTCTTCACAGCCTTTAATAACTTAGAAATCTCGTTTTTACTCAATATTTCAGGTAGCTTTTTCTCTTTTTTAGGTCTTTCCAAGTCTATACAAATATTTTGCATATTATATACATTCTTATAAAGAAACTTGATGGCGCTAACTATCTGATTTACATAAGAATGTGAAATATCTTTTGAACCCAGCAGATGCAGTAGGTAGTTATCTATGTCCTGCTTATCTAGAGCATAAGGTTACTTTTCATGGTACTCTATGAATCTTCTTATCTGACCTTTGTAGCTTTTGATAGTTTTAGAACTATATCCTCTGATTTTCAGCTCATCTTCAACTTTCTTTAACAATGGTTGTTTGGAGGTTATATCCTTAACTTTATTATCGTTATAAACTAGACTCGTTTGATCAATTATCTCAGATTTTTTAAACAATCCTCTGATAGCGTTAATAGAATTAATGTTATTTGGAACAGTCCAATATTTATTAAGGGTATCCCATTTCCTGCCCTCTATAGACCTTATTTTATCAATGGTCCTTTTGTCATATTTAAAAGACAGTGACAGTTTGTATGATTGAGTAATTTTAACCTCTACCATAATTGATCACATCCGATATTTGTACACTGTATATGCATATTATACCATATACATTTTGATGTGCAAGTATTTTCGTTTACTCTTGCCACCATAACATGCTAGGTATGTCCTAGGGCTACTTTAGAAAATAAGGCGAACGAAAAAGGGAGCCTTTTAGCTCCCCTTAAACTTTAAGCCTATATTAAGATAGTTTTTCTATTGTTCGATTACTCAAAGTCTACAACCTGGCCCTTTTCAGCAGACTCAAATATAGCTTCCATAAGCTTCATAACACGCATAACCTCATCTAGCTTTACAACCTTTTCTTCTGTGCCATCTACGGTTGCTACTACGTTTTGATAAAATTCCTTTATATTGCTTTTCTCTATTGGAACAACAGTCTCGTGTATGGTGTCTTCTCTTCTAGGAGCCATTGTTTTTGTAAGGCCTGCTGCAGTAACTACAGGAACGATATCCTTTTCGCTCTTACCCTTTGCTACAACAACCTTGGCGTCCATACCCCAGTTTTCAATCATGGCTGTACCGTTGCTGCCTAACATATACCAACGGGGTAGTGAAATAAAGTTGCTAGTCCCTACCTCTAGCCAAAACTTTTTGCCGCTTTCAAAGGTTAGCTCTGCCTTAAAGCCATCATCAACTAGCTGGTTTGTTACAAAGGTTAGGACCGCATATACCTTTTTTACCTTTTCCTTTACCATCAAGAGGGCCTGGTCTAGGATATGTACTCCCCAGTCTAGTACCATGCCACCGCCATATTGTTTTTCCTGCCTCCAGTCACCGGGAATACCCCTTGAACCGTGTACCCTGGACTCAATGGCAAATATCTCGCCTAACATGTCCTGGTCATATATCTTTTTCATGGTGAGGAAGTCCTCATCCCAACGTCTATTTTGATGGACAAATAAATGCTTGCCGGTCCTCTCAGAGGCATCGATCATCTCCTGAAGCTCTGCAGAGTTCATTGTTACTGGTTTTTCACATATTATGTGTTTGCCTGCCTCCATGCCCCTTACAGCTATGTCCTTGTGAACATCATTGGGTGTTGCTATAAGAATTATATCAATGGAGTCATCCTTTAATAGTTCGTCAAGGCTATCATAGGTTTTAAGACCTGCCTGTCTGGCTGCCTCCTGCCTATCCTCCTTTATATCATAGGACCCCACATACTCGAGTCTATCGATGTCTTTTGCCAGCTGTAGGTGAAAGCTACCCATACCTCCGAAACCAACAACTGCTGCCTTGTATACCTGTTTTAATTCAACTGACATTGTATTCCTCCTTATTAATAACGACTAAATATGATATTGCAATTAAGCTGACTAAATCATTCTATCACCCTTTCTAGGCCATTACAATATGTCACTTTCCACAAAGCTCAGCTAACAGGTTCAACAAAGTCAGCCTGCCAGGCCACAGTTTTTCTATATTTTTATCTATTAGGAACTATAGTGGGAAGTAGTCAATTACTAAGTAAAAAAGTAAGGCCTATATTAAAAGACCTTACCTTTATAGCCTTACTTTACGGATAAATAAACTCTATTATTTAGCAGCAAGCTCCTTTTGTAGTTTGAAATACTGGATATACTTGCTTACCTTTGATTCTATTGATTTTCTATAGAGCTGTTCAAGCTTTGCTAAAGTACGATAGTCAACAGAGCCAGTTTGGGGTATACCATTATCCTTTTGAAAGGCTGTTACTGCCTTTTCGGTTAATGGACCAAAGCTGCCATCTGCACCATGAGGCTCCATAATACTGCCATAGCCTAATGCTATAAGGGCAGTTTGAATCTCTGCTATTTCTGGACCTTTATCACCTCTTTTATAAGGCACCTGGTCATCACCCTCCTTTCCATTTGCTGCAACATAGCTTACACCAAAGTATTCACATATTCCCTGGGCATGCTCCTCTGCTACCTCCCTTTGGAAGTTTTCATCAATCATAAGCAATGCCTCTTTTCTATCATCCATAAATCCGCTCTCACTTAGTGCAGAGGGCATCTTGGTCTCTCTTAGCACGTAGAAATTGCCAGTCAAAACACCCCTATCATACTGCTCAGTACCCCTTTTTAGATACTTGTGAATCAGTTTTGCTAGCTTTCCGTCCTTGTTTGGATGGTGAAAAACAGACAGACCGCCCTTGTGGGTATCAAACTTGCCATCATAGGCATTGTAGTGTATTGATACAAAAATATCTGCCTTGGCATCATTGGCCCTTTTTACCCTAGTCGCTAGGGGCGTATCATCTCTTTCAGGTGATACGTCAATATAGTTAATACCACATCTTTTAAGTGCAGTTTTCAGTTTTTCCTTAACAGCATGGTTAAACTCATTCTCCTGTATCTGCCTCCCTAACTCGGGAATAAAAGGGGTCCTATTTCCTGGAGTGTCCAAGCCATGGCCGTCGTCTAATGCAACTAAATAGGACAAAGTCCTCCCCCTTTCATATGCTCTATTTTACCTAACTATAGGCTGGCCCTACCCTTTCTATTATTCCGCAGGCAAGCCTTTTCCCTGCATCACCAGCAGGCTGGGTCCGGTAGTCATCTGGGCTCTCATGTATGATCACAGCCTTGCCGATAATATCATTTACTTTGAATTTATCGGTGAAAAAGGTCATAGAGGCCCTACCATTATTGGAAAACAAGACAGGGAAATCCCCTGCATGGTTTCCATGGGGCTGCATATAGGGGTTAAAGTGGCCTCCAGCTGACATAAAGGGCTGGTCCCTATCCCCAATATCACATGACCCATACTCATGGATATGAAAGCCATGAGGCCCTATTGGATTTTGGCCCTCGGACCCTGGTCTGTAATCAGGTAAACCAGACACCTGCACCCTAACCCAGGTGCCTCCTAAGGCATCTTCAAAATGGACAAGGCCCCTAATCTCAGGCCTAAGTGGCCCACCCTTTAGATATGCTACTGCTCTTTGATTATCATTTGGTCTGTAATAGTTATGGTAGCTGTTATAGTTACCACTAGTCCTATAATAGTAGTCCAAGTCTAATACCCCCATATACTTTTCATATACCTTTTATCAGTATATGTCTTTATATATAGGGGTGTTAATGTGAAATGAAAACTGAAATATTCCGATATTTGATTTATAAAAGTTTAAAGTAATATACCCTTCTAGCAGTCATTTCTTAAATGCTTTTGTAGCTACCTGCAAATTTTTCAAGGATAAATTCCTTAAATTTATTAAGATCCTCTATATCCTTTTTCCTAATAAGGGATGCCTGATTTGCTGAATAATAAAAGATAAAATAGTCCTTACTCTCCATCAGGCAAAAGAATTGACTATAGCTTAGCTCACCTTTAGACTTTAATTCCTCATTCTCCATTACAAGTCTATCATCATAAAATTTTAAGCTGTTAATACTATCAAAGGTGCCTGTTTGATCTGTCTTTATTCGCTTTGCCTTTTTCATCTCGACCTTTAATACGATAATGACAATTGCCAGTAGAAAAAATAGGGCCCAGCCTATAATAAATTTTACCCAGTTAAAGGGCTGACTATCTAGGCTGATTATCAAGCTGCCAGCCAATGCTATTAGGCCTATGACTGGAAATATGGCCTTGTTTTTCTTAAATGTCGCAAGGTATAAAAATCTCTTGTAGTCTTCCTTTGTCATAGTGGTCTTAATTAAGAATTTAATGTCTCCCATCTTTATCCCCCTGGCTAGTTAACAATTTCCTGCTTAAACATTTTACCAAACCCTCGCTATGCAGGTCTCTATGAGCTAATAATTTTCCTAAAGCTGTTTAATTGTTATTAATCTACAATAATTATAGCACCTATATTTTAGTGTTCAATATTTATACTGGATAAACTGTTAAACAAGTCTACTATTTAATATAGAGCCTACTTTCCTTTGGCCATTTATAGCTTATAAGCATTGCCTAGTCCCTAGATGGCAGGATTTATCAATACAATGTAGAATGTTTAAAGATGGTTATACTAAAACTAGCTAACATACTCTGTAAGAAGGAAAGGAGCAATTTTAATGTCATTTAAAACTGGAGAGCTTTATCATGGCTTTCGATTGAATGAAGAAAAAGATATACCGGAGATAAAAGCTACTGCAAAGCTTTTTGAACATGAAAAAAGTGGCGCTAGACTATTTTACTTGGATTGTGAGGATGATAACAAGGTATTTTACATAGGCTTTAGGACACCACCAGAGGATGATACGGGTCTTCCCCATATCCTGGAGCACTCGGTCCTTTGCGGCTCTAGAAAGTTTCCTACAAAGGAGCCCTTTGTTGACCTTGCCAAGGGTTCGCTAAATACATTTTTAAATGCAATGACCTATCCTGACAAGACCATATATCCTATTGCTAGCCGAAATGATAAGGACTTTGTAAATCTTATGGATGTCTATCTTGACGCTGTCCTATATCCTAGGATTTATGAAGAGCCACAAATCCTAATGCAGGAGGGTTGGCACTATGAGCTTGAGGACAAGTCAGAACCTCTGACCTACAAGGGAGTTGTCTACAATGAGATGAAGGGGGCCTTTTCATCGCCAGAGCAGGTACTACTGAGAAAAATGCAGGAGTCCCTCTATCCTGATACCCCCTATGCTAATGAGTCAGGCGGCGATCCAGACTTTATACCAGACCTGACCCAGGAGCAGTTTTTAGACTTTCATAAAAAATACTATCATCCTTCTAACTCCTATATCTTCCTTTATGGAAACGGTGACATAGACGCTCACCTCAGCTTTATAAACGACTACCTAAAGGATTTTGATAGACTAGACATAGATTCTTTAATCCCGGATCAAAAGCCCTTTGACCAAATGAGGCGGCTAGAGGTTGAATATCCTGTTTCAGAACATGAGGGTACAATGGACAAGACATACCTGAGTCTAAACTTTTCAGTTGGTAAGTCAACAGACCCCTTTATGTATTTGGCAATGGATATCCTATCATATATACTGCTAGAGAGCCCCGCTGCACCCCTTAAAAAGGCCCTTTTAGATGCTAACATCGGAAAGGATATATTCGGTCACCATTCAAGCTATATAAAGCAGCCTTCCTTTAGCATTGTAGCAAAGGATGCCAATGAAGAGGACGAGCCGGCCTTTATAGAAGTAATAAAAAATACCCTAAAAGACCTAGTTGACAAGGGCATAGACAAACGCCTGGTCGAGGCAGGCATAAACAACAGGGAATTTAGACTCAGAGAGGCCGACTTTGGTGGCAGGCCTAAAGGTTTAATCTATGGTATCAAGTGTCTTGATAGCTGGCTCTATGACCAGGATCCAACCATGCACCTTTATTTTGAGGATACCTTGGCCCAGATTAAGAAAGGACTAGACGAGCCCCTTTTTGAAAACCTAATTGAAAAATATTTACTAAATAATAGCCACTCTAGCATACTCATTGCAAGGCCTAAGGTTGGCCTAGCAGAGGAAAGAGAAAGGGAGATCCAGGCAGAACTACAAAGCTACAAGGACCAGCTTTCAGATGAAGAGCTAGAAGAGATTATTAAAAATACAAAGGAATTAAAGCTAAAGCAGGCAATGCCCGACTCTCCTGAAGACAAGGCTAAGATACCCATGGTAGCCCTTTCCGATATTGATAAAAAGGCTGAAGTATTGCCCCTTGAGGAAACTATGGCAAGTGGCATCAAGGTTCTTAATCACCCAATAAACACAAATGGTATAGCCTACCTAAACCTATGGTTTGATACAGGCTGTGTACCTGAGGAACTTTTACCCTACTCTGCCCTACTGACCAATGTCCTTGGCAAGATTGCTACCAAAAACTATGGCTATGAGGACCTATCCAATGAAATAAACATCCAAACAGGTGGTATTGCCTATAGTAATCAGGCCCTAGCCCTAATAAATAGTGATACCGAGTTTGCAGGCAAGTTAGCTATAAAGTCCAAGGCCCTAGTGGAAAAGTTACCAGACCTTATCAGGCTATTGAATGAAATAATAAATGAGACTGTATATACCGATAGCAAGAGACTAAAGGAAATTATCCAAGAGGCCAGGTCCCGTATGGAGATGGGTATCACCCAGTCTGGTCATATAATCGCCTACTACAGGCTAAGTTCATATATACTACCGTCAGGTAAGTATGATGATATAACAAGTGGCTTATCCTTTTATCATTTCCTAAACGGGCTTGAAAAGAACTTTGAGTCCAAAAAGGATGAAATAGCCGAGAACTTAGCCAGGGCAGCCTCCTATATCTTTACTAAAAATAACCTGGTCGCAGGTATTACCATTACAGAAAAAGACTATCCCAAATTCGCCAGCGAATTTGAAGGCCTAGTAACAAAGCTTAGCGACAAGGACCATCCTATTGTGCCCTTTAACTTTAAGCCCCATAAGGGCAATGAAGGCCTTATGACCCCTGGCAAGGTACAGTATGTGGCCAAGGGCTATAACTATATAAAATTAGGCTACAAATACAAGGGTGCCATGACAGTCCTAAATACCATCGCTGGCCTAGACTATTTGTGGAACCGAATTAGGGTCCAGGGTGGGGCCTATGGAGCCTTTGCACGATTTTCAATGAGCGGTGCTGCCATCCTATTATCCTATAGGGATCCAAACCTAAAGGAGACCCTAAATACCTACGATGGCTTTGCCGAGTACCTGGCTAACTTTGATGCTGATGAACAAGAAATGACCAGATATATTATTGGAACAATCAGCAACCTTGACTACCCCTTAACACCTAAAATGAAGGGTGAAAGGTCTGAGATTCATTACTTTACAGGTATTAGCCAAGAAGATAGGCAAAGGGAAAGGGAAGAGGTGCTCTCAACAGGTGTAGAGGATATAAGGGCCCTTAGCCAGATGATTGGCGATGTTATGAAAAATGACCATATCTGTGTACTAGGTAGCGAAGGAAAGATAAAGGCTGAAAAGGACCTATTCAAAGAGCTTGTAAATGTCTTTAGCTAAGTAAACATCTTTGAGCCTCATAACCTGCAAAAACAGGCTGTGGGGCTTTCTTTTTGTAAAATTTAAAGCCCCTCTTGTAATTGAGGGGCTTACTTTTCTAACTTGCATATAAGGAGATATACACTACTAGATAGGCCTAGATAATATCTTTTGCAAGCTTTAGCCATTCTTTGGCGATCAGGGCATGGCCTGCATTAGTAGGATGTACTCCGTCTTGAGCCCAAAAATCAGGCTTTTTGTATACTGACACATGACTAAATATCCCATCTAAGGGCAATAGATGAGCATTAAACTCCCTTGCTAGCTCACGGACTACATTTATTTTAGGATCAAGGTCCTCCCTCCACCTTTTCCTATCCTCTGGGACTGGTAGGACAAAGGGCTCACAAAGGATAATCTCAGCCTCAGTCTTCTCCCTTACTTGCTGCAAAATATATCTATAGTCCTC
>DGFG01000138.1:0-612 GCA_002391555.1 Firmicutes bacterium UBA3906 | reverse complement strand
TCTCTTACCCTATCGCCACCAATACCCCTATTTAAGAACATTACATCCTTTGCTGGGTAGTTTGCAAAAAACTGAGCTGCTGCCATCATTGCATAGCCATATCCTAGGTGGGAACCGTCCTTTCTGTCTCTACCTACATCGGTAATACTGTCTCCTTGAAATAGTACGATTTTTTCTTGTCCTGTTTTCACTATTGTCAACGCTCCCTTGTTTAAATCTATAATTACTATTTCGATTTAAATTCTATTTATCCTTTAATAGCTAGCAAGTGAAACAAAAGAGCATTACTCTTATTTACTTTATCTGGGCATTTCCTTTGTAAACCTAAAGAGGTCATCTGCTATATCATAGGTTTGGCTATCACTTCCAATATTGACCTTAACACTCCGCTTGCCAGTATTGGACCACATGGCACTTGGTGAATCTGCTAGCTCTAGCATATAATTATCAACAAAGGGACCTTCTTTAGCTGCCCTTAGCTTTATAGTTATCCTGTATTCTCCAGGGCCTTCTATTTGAAAGCTAGCAATATCAAGGCGGGGTTGGTCAGAGATATCAAGTTCACTAGTTACTATGTATAACCTGTCACTTTGATCTGAATTAAGGTATAGG
>DGFG01000045.1:13994-16407 GCA_002391555.1 Firmicutes bacterium UBA3906 | reverse complement strand
AGATGTGTATAAGAGACAGGGGTACAGTTGACCTAGTGGCCAGTGAACTAGGGTTAACAAAGGCTCATGGTAACATGCTACCTGAGGACAAATCAGCCTATATTGAAAGGCTACAGGCCCAGGGTAAAATAGTTGCCTTTGTAGGTGACGGAGTAAATGATAGCCCATCCCTAGCCCTAGCTGATATCGGTATAGCAATGGGCAGTGGAACGGATGTAGCCATTGAGACCTCAGATGTTGTGCTTATGAATTCAGACTTTAGCCGCCTACCCCATGCCCTAGGCCTAACCAAAGCAACAGCTAGGAATATGAGACAAAATATTGTTATCGCAGTAGGGGTAGTACTTGTACTACTAGCAGCAGTGTTTTTCTCCGAATGGATGAACATGTCAATCGGTATGCTAGTACATGAAGCCAGTATCCTGCTTGTGATTTTAAATGGGATGAGACTACTAAGGTTTAGGCTAAGAAAAAGTAGATAGGGAAAGTTTGACCCAAATCAATTTAAATTGTGTTTGTTTAGTGTAAGATATATGTAGACTTAAGTATATAAATATTATGACAAGGGAGAGATAATCTATGAAAAAGGCCAATATTCAATTAGAGCCCCTGGTTTGCCCTTCATGCTCGCAAAAGATAGAGGGAGCACTAAAGGCACTAGATGGCGTAGACAAGGACAGTATAAAGGTATTGTTTAACTCAAGCAAGGTAAAGCTTAATTTCGATGACAGCAAGCTAAGTGGCAAGGACCTTGAAGATGCAATCACCAAGATGGGCTATGAGGTTTTAAAGCTAAAAGTAAACTAAAAATTTAAAGATTAATTCTAAAAGCCCCCGAAGAGAGCATAAAGCTAAAAACGGGGGCTTTTAATGGAAAGTAAAGCTAAAGACCTGCAAATTATTTAGAGATGTTGTATAATCATAGGAGATTAAATACAAAAGAAAAACTAACTAGATGGAGCTGAATAGATGACTAGCATGCCTTATGCTATATTTATAGATATTGATGATACCCTAATGGCTAAAAACGAGATAGCAAAGGAGAACATTACTACAATTGAAAGAGTAAGAGGCCTTGGCCACAAGGTCTTTTTAAATACCGGCAGGTCCTATGCCAGTATACCCAATTTTGTACTAAGTGCAACCGAATATGATGGGGTAGTAGCAGGCCTTGGGGCCTATGTGAGGGTAGGGGAGGACCAGCTAAAGTTTGAGTCAATCCCTAACGATTTAATGGTTAAGCTAATTGACTTTCTTTTTGAAACTGGCAAGACCACAGTCATTGGTGGAGAAAAGGACCTTTTCTACATAAATGATAATGGAGCTAGGCTCTTTTCCTTTGGTGATGATAAAGTAAAGGGGCCAAGACCAATAGAGAGCAGCAATGATTTTAGGACCAAGTACAAGGATATAGGCATCCTAAAGGGGACGGTTTACGAGCCCCTAAATGAAAAAGAGATAGACTACCTTAGTAGATACTTTACTGTATACCAGCACAAGCACTATGCTGAGTTTGGTATGAAGGGTTGCAGCAAAACCAAGGGGATGCAGCTGGTACTAGACCACCTACAGATACCAAAGGCCAGGTCTATTGCCATAGGCGATAGCGTTAACGATTTAGATATGCTAAAAAATGCAGGCATAAGTGTAGCCATGGGAAATGCTGATGACAGTATAAAGGCAGCCTGCGATATTGTAACTGAAAGAGCAGAAGAAGCCGGAGTGGCTAAGGCTCTAATAAAGATCCTACCCTTAAGTTTAGCTTGATTTTTGGTCTATAGGACTAGGATAGCCTATAGCCATAATAATAGATAAAAGTTAATAGGGAAATGGGGGGATTTAGTTGGCCAAGGATAAACGAAAGCTAACTAAAGCTGAAATTAAAAGGGGTCAAGAGTACGAAAAGGTTAGGCAGGGCCTACTTGAGGAGGGCTACAAGGAGACTAACCTAACTGTTGGAGTAGCAAAGGCTAATCTAATGGTTTTTGCAACCTCCGTACCAATTACCTTTGTTTTGCTCATTGTCTATATTATTGCGCATATTGAGGACGCTGTAGAAAAGACTAGAACAAATCCGCTTATCTATCTTGCTTGTTTGCTAGGTGTAGTTATCCACGAGCTTATCCATGGTATTGGCTGGTCATTTTTTTGTAAGTCCGGCTGGAAGGCCATTAGTTTCGGCATTATATGGAAGTATTTAACCCCTTACTGTACCTGCTCAGAGCCTTTAAACTACAAGGCCTATATAATAGGAGCATTGTTGCCGACCATAATCCTAGGACTAGTGCCCTATATAATCGCCCTTGTAATAGCTAGCAAGTTCCTTTTATACTTTAGCCTTTTCCTAATCATAGGTGGGGGCGGGGACCTATATATGATATTGCTCATACGTAAATATAAAAATGCAGTATTT
>DGFG01000045.1:6306-13783 GCA_002391555.1 Firmicutes bacterium UBA3906 | reverse complement strand
AAATAAGAGGATGTACCCCAAATTTTGAGGTCATCCTCTTTTTAAATTCCTCTTTTTAATTTCCTTCCCATTTATAAATACCTATTTTACAGCAACCTTTGGTAGGGAGGCAAAGCCCTTTTCTAGGTCCTCATCTGTTGGAATATAGTCGGTCATCTCACCATTATTGTAGGACATATAGGCGGTCATATCAAAATAACCAGTGCCTGTTAGGCCAAAGACGATAGTCTTTTTCTCTCCGGTCTCTTTGCACTTGATGGCCTCATCAATGGCTCCATAGATAGCATGGGCTGATTCGGGAGCAGGCAGGATACCTTCACTGCGGGAAAAGAGGGTTGCTGCCTCAAACACCTTGGTCTGAACTACAGATCTAGCCTCTAGGTAGCCATCATCATAAAGCTTTGATACTATGGGGCTCATGCCGTGGAACCTAAGACCACCTGCATGGTCAGAGGAGGGTATAAAGCCAGAGCCTAGGGTATACATCTTCATAAGGGGTGTTGTCTGTCCGGTATCTCCAAAGTCATAGGCAAAGCGGCCTCTAGTCATAGAGGGGCAGGAGGCAGGCTCGATGCCGATTATCCTAACATCGGACTTGCCATTTAGTTTTTCCTCCACAAAGGGTGCGATTAGGCCTCCAAAGTTAGATCCTCCACCTATGCAGCCTATTACCATATCAGGCTTTATATCATATTTATCACAGGCCAGCTTTGTTTCAAGACCGATAACTGACTGGTGGAGCAGGACATGGTCAAGGACACTACCTAGTACATATCTACAATTATCTGACTCTAGGGCTACCTCAATAGCCTCTGAAATAGCACAGCCCAAGGAACCTCCAGTACCAGGGTTTTCAAGCAGAATCTTGCGACCTACCTTTGTAGTATCGGATGGGGAGGGTATAATCTTTCCACCATAGGTTTCAATGACTGCCTTGCGATAGGGCTTTTGCTCGGCTGATATCTTTACCATATAGACGGTCAGGTCTAGGCCAAAATATGCACAGGCCATAGCCAGGGCTGTTCCCCATTGGCCGGCACCTGTTTCAGTTGTGAGCTTGGTTAGTCCCTGCTTTTTTGCATAGTAGACCTGGGCAGCGGAGGAATTTAGTTTGTGGGAGCCGGAGGTATTGGTACCCTCAAACTTGTAATAAATCTCAGCCGGGGTGTCTAGAGTCTTTTCAAGGCAGTAGGCACGAACCAGGGGAGAGGGACGATACATCTTGTAAAAATTCCTAACTTCTTCGGGGATTTCAATGTATTTATCACTCGTATTTAGCTCCTGCTCGACTAGCTCCTTGCAAAAAACTGCGCTGAGTTCATCTACACCAAGGGGCTTTAAGCTACCTGGGTGTAAAAATGGTTCTGGCTTATCCTTCATAACTGCCTTTAAGTTTAGCCAGTGCTTTGGCAGCTCGTCTTCTGTTAAGTGTATTTTGTAGGGAATCTTTCTCATTTTCATCCGTCCTTTCTTTTTATATAATAAAAAAAGCCTTTATCCTTTATAGGACAAAGACTTGAATCTCTGCGGTACCACCTAGCTTGCGCTAATATTGCGCCCCTTATTCCGTGTACTAATATACACGCTTCCTTGCTAACGGGTGAAGCTCCCGGCCTGCATACTTTAAAAAATTTCTGCCTGGCCCTCATGAGTCCATTCGACATAAGCTTTATCGTCGCAATCCCACCAGCTGCGACTCTCTTTAGATAAAGTTGATTATGCTACTATTCTCAATCAACGGTTTAATATTCCAAAATATTTAATTACAAAATATCATATACTCAATGTTTTCCTTTGTCAACAACAATTTTTTAAATTTGTTAAAGTAAATCTATAACTAGCTTAGGCTCATAAATTTCCTTTACAAACAAAGGCTTGTTAGATAGTATTTGAATTAAAGCAAGCTAATTGCTAAATAGGCCTATAGATAAGGAAAAAAAGAACTGGAGATGGTAGCTTGAAGGCAGAGCATTTTACCATTAAAAACAAGGAGGGTCAGCCTCTTTTTGTATACAAGTGGCTGCCTGAAAAGGTTGAGGCCAGGGGGATAGTGCAAATCGCCCATGGTATGGCAGAGCATGCAGGCAGGTACGAAAGGTTTGCAGACCTTTTGACCAGTCATGGCTATATAGTCTACGCCAATGACCACAGGGGGCATGGCAGGACAGCCGGTGACCTTAAAAATGTAGGCTATTTGGGTAGGGATGGCTTCAGTGGCATGGTCCTAGATATGAAGTACCTAAGCGAACATATAAGAGGGGAGAATCTAGACTTACCCCTAATACTCTTTGGCCATAGTATGGGATCATTTTTAGCCCAGGCCTATATCCAAAAATGGGGTCAGGACCTAGATGGCTTGATTCTATCAGGTAGCAATGGCCAGCGGGGCTTTGACCTAAAGCTAGGGATAATAATAGCCAGGATTCAAAACTTTTTGCTCGGGGAGAAAAGGCCAAGCAGACTACTAAACCGCTTATCCTTTGGTGCATATAATGCTTCCTTTAAACCTGTTCGTACTCCCTTTGACTGGCTAAGCACAGATACTAAAGAGGTAGACAAATACATAAAGGACCCATACTGCGGTGGGGTCTTTACGACTAGCTTTTTCCTAGACTTTTTCCTATTTCTTGACCAGCTCTATGACAGGGAGCAGGCTAGCAGGATAGCAAAGGACCTACCCATATATATTATATCGGGGGCTATGGACCCTGTAGGAGAAGAGGGCAAGGGGGTACAAAGGCTTATAGATTTTTATAAGGAGCTTGGCCTAAGATGTGTATCTTCTAGGCTATATCCAGGAGCCCGGCATGAGCTGGTAAATGAAGTAAATAGGGATGAGGTTATGTCAGATATTTTAAACTGGCTAGATAGTATAGGGCAAACTTAAGTCTAGATAGGAAGGTCAAAATTAAGACTAGACAGGTGGGAGGGCAGATTATGCATACCGATATATCAGTAATTGATATTATAAAGAAAAGAAGGTCCACAAGAAACTTTGATAAAAAGGACATAGATAAACAAAGGCTTCAAAGGCTAGAAGAATTTATAGAAGAAATAAATAGGCAGGCTAAGATAAGGGCCAGGTTTACCCTAACTACAAATAATAGGGAGGATGGAAAGGCCAAAAGGCTAGGGACCTATGGCACGATTGCCGGTGCTAAAACCTATATAGTTGGCATTTTAGACAAGGATGAAAAGGACTCTGTGGAGTTTGGCTACCTATTTGAAAAAATAGTCCTCTTTGTAACAGGCTTAGATCTTGGGACCTGCTGGCTGGGAGGGACCTTTAGTAGGAGTAACTTTAGAGAAAGTCTTGCCCTAGATAAAAATGAATTTATCCCTATTGTATCACCAGTTGGTTATATAAAAGATAAGGCTAGGCTAGTTGACACAGTTATAAGGGCTGGAGCGGGCTCTGGCAAAAGAAAAGCATGGAGTGACCTATTTTTCGATTCAGACACATCAAAGCCCCTAACCAAAGAGAAGGCAGGGCCATATAAAACTCCATTAGAAATGGTCAGGTTAGGGCCCTCGGCCTCCAACAGACAGCCTTGGAGACTGGTTAAGGACGACAACAAATTTCATTTCCTTTTATCTAGGACCAAAGGCTACGGGATTCCTTCTTATGATATGCAGAAAAACGATATTGGAATAGCAAAGTGCCATTTTGAACTAACAGCAAAAGAACTAGGGCTAAAGGGAAAATGGGCTAAAGAGGACATAGGTATGGTAGATGGTTTAGAATATATATGTACCTGGGTTGGAGAATAGTAGCAATAACCCTTACTTATTAAATGAAAAACCTTAAAAGCTAGATTGAAATAGTATCTAAGAAGCCACTGCCATACTAATAGACAAAAGACTAAAGCGCCATTATACGAAAGGGGAAATATTGATCTGAGGGTATTTACTTTTTAGATACTGCTAAAGGCATAACTTAAAACTACTTGGAAAATAAAAAGGGCTGCCTTTAAGGACAGCCATGTATTTATATATACTTATAAGGTTTTAGCATACTCACCTATCTTTTTGTCTGTGTGCCTAATGTGTTCAACAAGCCAGTTAAGTATCATTTTGTTGGCGTTAAGTACAACTAGGATGTTGCCTCCGGATTCCTTGAAATCGCTTTTTAACTTGGCCAGTTGATTGATAAAATGGGCATGCATTCTTTTTTGAGTATCAATCTCAGGATAATTGATCTTTTCCATATAGGCTTCTTCATCAGCAAAATGCTTTTTGGTATACTCATCCAAGAATTCTATCAGGGGCTCTATGTATTCCTGTGCTCTTCTTTCTTTTCCAGCCTCAAACAGTTCACTTGCCTTTTCAAACATCATTTTGTGCTGGTCATCGATTAAGTCAACACCAACTGATAAATCTTCTGTCCACTTAACTGACATTGTAAAACCTCCTTAAGCTAGCTATAGTAATTGTTATACTAATTATATAAGCAAAAATGGGCCTATTCAATCAATTAAAGCTGAAAAAGTCAGATATTGCGACAGTTTATTTACGAATATATACTATAAACCACTATAAAGATCATTTACCTATAAATTTAAAGGTTATTTTGAGCATAGAGTGAAATATTAACTTTAAAGCAAAAGGGTTAAAGTAAGGGGACAGGGGGTTAGTTTATTGCAGATTATTGAGATTACTAGGGGAAATTTAAAGCCCATATTCCACTATTGGAGGGCTATTGGCAAGGACATACCATATTTTTTTAAGGCTACTTACCAAGCATTTGAAAGGTCTATCTTTGATGATAGCCATGATGGCATGACTATTTTTAGGGATAGCAAACTTTTTGCTGCCTTTGAGGATTCAGAGCTTAAAGGCTTTATACAATATGGACTACCAAACTTTCATTATAGTCAGGCTGGCAAGATTACTGAGGGTGTAGATATAGGGGTTGTACGAAACCTATATTACGATAGGGAAAGGCCTGATATTGGTAGGGCATTACTAGATCTAGCCTTTGACTATTTTAAAGAAAATAGCTTAAAGGATATATATGCCTTTTACCATGCGATGGGTATGAGCTCAAATGGAGGCCATGGCAAGCTACATGAAAGCTTTTCATACATAGGTGATCTTCTATTTGATGTAGGATTTGAACTAGAGCATGAAAACATCTACTATATATGCGATATGAAGGAGAGGAGAATAGAAAGCCCTCCTAATACCTATATAAAAGTAGAAAGGCTAGATGATAGCCAGCAAATCTTTACCCTATTTGATAGGGATAATAACAAGCTTGGAAATGCTCAGATAAAATATATAGACCGGCTAATAGGCTCAGAGCAAAGGGATACGGTCTATCTAGTATGGATAGGAATTGACAGTAAAAGCAGAGGTCAGGGCCTAGGGACTGAGTTTCTCGATCATATATGCGACTACTTTTTGTTAAAAGGGTATAGGTACCTACATACTGATACAGCTATAGATAACAGACCTGCTCAAAGCTTTTATCTAAAAAATCAATTTGTAGACTGCGGTATTACAAGAAGCTATATTAAAAAGGCAAAAAGCTAAAAAGGTCAATCAGGCTATCTCGCAAAAGATAGCCTCTTTTTAGTTTTGTTAGTATTAATATTCAACTGATAGTTATTAGTAACAGTCTCAGTATGAAGTTTAAGAGAGGTCAGCTGGTTTGCTACTATAGGGCCTTTTGTACTATAAGCATAGTAAGCTAGCATAGTATAATAAGCTAGTATATTAAGAAAGTAAGTATAGTAAGCTAGCATAGTTAGGTCTAAGCCTGCTTTAAGCTTCCACATTTTAATAATGGGTAAAGTAAAAAAACTACTTGATTCTAAAAATCTCTATGTTATAATTATAGTGTAAATGTTACAAAAACGTTTTAGGAAAATTATAAGTATTTATCTATCTATGACAATATAAGCCATTAGCAGTTTTATTATAGCAACTTATTTGATATGGTTACAGCAATTAACCTTCTAGCCTGACATGAAAACTTAGTTCTAGGATAACTAAAACGTTTTTGGTAATAAAAACTGACAGTAGAAAGCGCAGTTAGTGATAGCAGATTTTTTTGCTAGGATTATTACCTGGACAATATATTTTAGGCTAGGATGAAAAGCGATAAAGGCAGTTGTATAAAAAGTGTTAAATATATATGAGACTGCTAAAACGTTTTAGGGATAGGTTTTTTGGTTTTTTTACCTATGACCTAGGATGAACCTGTTAGATACAGGATGATAAATTGGCCTAGGCTAGGCCCTTGAATCAGAAAGAAAGACCATAAAATATAGACAGGAAGTGTGAAGATGAAGATTAAAGCACAAAAAAGCACTGGAATGCTTCTTATCCTGCTTCGAGTACTTGTCGTTATACTTTTAATTCTGGCTATGGTTCCTCAGGTAAATCCAACTAGGATAAGTGAGCTTATAAACAAAAACTCAGCTATGCTAACAACTGCCTTATCTAGAAAATCCCTATTGTCGGAGTTTTCAAGGCAACTAAGAAGGGGCTGGATTGAGGAGGGGACCTTGAACCTTGTTTACCTATCCTCTCTTTTAACTGTTGTTTCCATGGTTGTAGCAGGTGCTGGCTGGTGTATGTCCTTAGGTGAGAAACGCCTAAAAAAGCTGGGCACCCTAATTATTACAATAGCCTGTATAGTAGGAATGCTATCGTTACTGATTATACTCCCAGCCTATCAGGCCATAAGCACATCTGAGCATGCAGAAAGGCTAAAGCCCCTTTATCCTGATGGCTTGTGGATTGTTATGATAGCCTTTGGACTTTGCTTTATAACAGCCCTATTTTCATACTTGAGGCTACCAAAGGCAGAGGCTGATGAAGGCTATGAGATGAAGGCAAAATACAAGCTCTTCTTGATGATATTACCCTTTGTAATCCTATGCTTTATGTTTGCATATCTGCCTCTTTGGGGCTGGAGGTATGCACTGTTTGACTACAAGCCAGGCCGTGAGCTTTCCGCGGACAATTTTGTAGCCTTTAAATGGTTTACCTTCCTCTTTAAAAACTCTGCAACTAGGGCCGATATAGTAAGGGTTGTTAAAAACACCCTGGCCATGTCTGGTCTAGGCCTGGCATTTTCTTGGTTACCTATGGCCTTTGCAATATTTTTATCAGAGATAAAGGCCTCTAGGGTATCAAGGCTTGTTCAAACCTTTACCACCATACCAAACTTTATAAGCTGGGTACTGGTATATTCAGTTGCCTTTGCCCTGTTTTCCACAGAGGGCTTTGTAAACTCCATCCTCATTAGCCTGGGTGTAATAGATTCAGGCGTAAACTACCTGATGAGTGGAGAAAATATTTGGCTCAAGATGTGGGCCTGGGGGACCTGGAAGGGTCTTGGTTGGTCCGCAATCATCTATATAGCAGGTATATCTAGTATTGATGGCCAGCTTTATGAGGCTGCAACCATAGATGGGGCAGGACGCTTTAAGAGGATGTGGTATATTACAGTACCTGGCCTATTACC
>DGFG01000045.1:662-5987 GCA_002391555.1 Firmicutes bacterium UBA3906 | reverse complement strand
TCAGCTAATAAATCTACCATAGAGGTTCTTGACCTTTATGTATATACCCTGGGCTTAGGTAGTGGTGGCTCGGGCAATATCCCGCTTGCTACAGCAGTGGGTATGATGAAGTCGGTTATCAGTGTAACTTTATTATTCCTTGCCAACGGAGCTTCAAAGCTAATCCGTGGCGAGAGTATAGTTTAAGGGGGGCTTGAAAAATGAGTAATACTATCGTAGTAGACAAAAGCTCAAAAAAGCCTGGACGTAAAAAGAAGCACAGGTTTAAAAGGACCAAGGGCGATGTAGCTTTTAACATCCTCAACTACAGCTTCTTTATAATCTTTACTTTGATATGTATATTCCCCTTTTACTATCTTTTTATCAACACTATAAGTGATAATGAGCTGGTTAGGACAGGGCAGATAAACTTTCTGCCAAAGGGTATACATTTTAACAACTACTTTATGCTGGCAAATGTAAATGACCTTGGTAGGTCAGCCTTTATGTCAGTTGCCAGGACCGTCATAGGTACTGCGGCCATGGTATTTGCCTCAGCCCTAGTCGGCTATCTGGTTACCAAAAAGGAGATGTGGGGCCGAAAGTTTATTTATAGGTTTATAGTCATCACTATGTACTTTAATGCGGGCCTTATCCCCTGGTATCTAAACATGTCCATGCTAGGACTTACCAACAACTTTTGGGGCTATGTAATACCTGCAATAATTTCGCCCTTTAATATCATACTAGTAAAGACCTATATTGAGTCGATACCACCAGAAATGGAGGAAAGCGCCTTTATGGACGGGGCGGGCCACTTTACAATCTTTAGAAAGATTATCTGGCCCCTATGCAAGCCCATCCTGGCTACGATTGCAGTCTTTGGCGCAGTTGGGCACTGGAACAACTTTATAGATTCCATGATCCTTATGTCAAACAAGCCTGACCTTTATACCCTCCAGTATAGGCTGTATATTTACCTGCAGACCTCAAACAACCTAGCTGAGCTAATGAGGGGCGGACAGATTTCTCAGGCCGCACTAAATGCAGCCCTAAATGCTAGGACAGTAAAGCTAACCGTAGCCATGATTACCATAATACCCATACTGCTAGTATATCCCTTTATGTCCCGTTACTTTGAAAAGGGAATTATGATAGGAGCAGTCAAGGGCTAATTTAACCTTAGTGTACTATTAGCTTTAAAAAGCTAGTTATTACCCGGTCAAAGGCCGGTTAATATAAAAAAGGTCCTACAAGGACCAGATTATTAAATATAAGGGAGGAACCGAAATTGAAGAAAACAGCAAAATCGCTGGCTCTACTATTGGTCTTAGTTATGGCATTTTCCTTAGTGGCCTGTAAGGGTGGAGACGAAGTTACACCTACAGATGACCCAACACAGTCACCAGGTGCTACTGATGATCCAACAGACCAACCAACAGATGTCAGAGAAGCAGACCTTACCGACATAATACCTGAAGAGACAGTTACCCTAACAGTCTATTCACAGCTTGCTAACTTTTCAGGTGAGCAGGTTGGTTGGTTCGCACAGATAATGAAGGAAAAATTCAATGTCGTGCTGAACATAATCAACGAAGGTGAGGGTACCTTTGCGACCCGTATGGAATCAGGGGACCTAGGCGACATAGTTGTCTTTGGTAATGACGCAGACGAGTACCTACAGGCTGTCGAGGCCGGTATGCTATTTGACTGGGAAGAGGATGAGCTTCTAGATGAATTTGGCCCATATATAAAGGCTAATATGGAAAAGGCACTTGAAAAGAACAAAAACATTTCAGGTGGCAACCTATATGGCTTTGGCCACAACGTAGGAACTACATCCGAGGACCACGAAGCATTTTTCTATCGCCCAGACATCCGTTGGGACCTATACAAGGAGCTTGGCTATCCAGAGGTTAACACTCTAGAGGACTTTATTGACGTTCTTGAAGAGATGGTAAAGCTTGAGCCCAAATCCGAAACAGGCGGCAAGACCTATGGTGTATCAATGTTCTCCGACTGGGATGGAGACATGGTTATGTTTGTAAAGTCAACAGCTGCTCTTTATGGCTATGATGAGTTTGGCTTTGGTTTGTTTGATACAAAGACAAGGACATATGAGGACTGCCTAAAAGAGGGTGGCCAGTATCTAAGAGCTCTTAAATTCTACAACCAACTAAATCAACGTGGACTTTTGGATCCAGACTCAATGACCCAGACCTATGATGAATTTATAGAGAAATATCAAACCGGTGCTGCCTTCTTTACAATATTTGACTGGATGGGTAGCGGTGCCTATAATAGTGAAAAGCACTTATCCGAAGGCAAGGCTATGATGCCCCTAGCAGCAAAAGACCAAAAGAATATTGCCTATGGACTAAACGTATATGGTGAAAACCGCGTTTGGACAATAGGTGCAAAGACAGAGTATCCAGAGCTTTGCATGGCAATAATCAACTGGCTTGCAACTCCTGAGGGTACAATGGTTAAGGAAAATGGTCCTCAAGGCGTGACCTGGGACTATGATGACCAGGGTAGACCCTACCTAACTGATTTTGGTAAGCTAGCCCTAGCTGATGCAACAGTAGAAATGCCAGAAGGCTGGTCCGGAACCTTTGGTGACGGTCAAAACCAAATCAACAACGAAACCTGGAACAGGGATGCTACAAACCCAGATGCTAAAAATGGTGACACCTACAACTATAATTTCTGGGAAACCAACCTAGACCGTGAAGTAAGCGAGATCGAGCAGGATTGGAGAGACTGGGCAGGAGCACTAGATGTTAATGAGTACCTAATCAAAAATGGACATATATCCATAAAGGTTGGTACCTCCTATGCAGCAACTCCAAAGAGTGATGAGCTCTTGACAACATGGAACCAGGTTGCCACAACCATAAAGAACTACTCATGGCAGGCAATCTACGCCTCTAACGATGCTGAATTTGACAAGATCGTTAAGGAAATGGTTGAAAAGGCCAAGGAGTATGGCTATGATGAATGTGTAGCTTACCAGCAGGCCGAAGCTGACAGACTAGTTGCTCTTATGGAAGAGGCAGAAAAATAGGATTAGATCAGCTTAACATATGAAAGCGAGGGCTTTGCTAGTAACAAGGCCCTCTTTTTCTAGCTTTAGATGAGAATATCCAAGGCTTTAGCTAGTGGATATAATACTAGGCTTATGCTTATGATAAAGTATAGATAATAGTAATTTTTCAGATAAATTTGATGATAAAACTAAGTAAAGGAGACCTGGTATGGGAAAGATGTTTAGACAAGAAGGGAACTGCCTCATAAGGGAACTTCATGGTGAAAAGCTATGTATCGAGCCCTGGGGCAAAAACAGCCTGAGGGTAAGGGCTATAATGGGCAGTGAATTTATAAATGAGGATTGGGCCCTAGATACTGAGCCTGACTCTTGTGATGGGGTTACCATTAGTATTAACGAACAAGAGGCTATTATTAAAAACGGTAAGATAAGGGCTAGCATCAGATATGATGGCCTAATCACCTACTATAACCAAGAGGACAAGGTCCTTTTAAAGGAGTATGTGAGAAACCGCAGAGAGCTTACCCGTTATTGTAGTACTCTCAACCTAGAGGCCAGAGAATTTAGACCCCACCTAGGGGGCGACTATGCCCTTACGGTTAGGTTTGAATCAGATCCGGAGGAAAAGATCTTTGGTATGGGCCAATACCAACATGGTTACCTAAACCAGAAAAACTGCAGGCTACTTCTTGAGCAACGCAACTCACAGGCCTCTATACCCTTTGCAGTATCTAGCCTGGGCTATGGATTTTTGTGGAACAATCCAGCTGTAGGAGAGGTTGTCTTTGGTAAAAACCTGACAGAATGGTATGCTAGAAACACAAAGCAGCTAGACTATTGGATAACAGCAGGTGACACACCAGCAGAGATAGAGGAGCAATATGCCGATGTAACAGGCAAGGTACCTATGATGCCCGACTATGCTATGGGCTTTTGGCAGTGCAAGCTCCGCTACCAGACCCAGGACGAGCTATTATCCATCGCCAGGGAGTACAAGAAAAGGGGTCTACCCATATCAGTTATTGTGGTTGACTTTTTCCATTGGACCAACCACGGTGAATGGAAGTTTGACCCTGACTACTGGCCAGATCCTGAGGGCATGATCAGGGAACTCAAGGAGATGGGTATAGAGCTAATGGTATCCATCTGGCCAACAGTTGCCAAGGACAGCGAAAATTATGAGGAAATGAACGAAAAGGACTATCTTGTTAAAAATGATATGGGCATTACTACCCATATGGAGTTTACAGGCAACCTGGTCTTTTTCGATGCCACCAACCCAGGTGCTAGGGATTATGTCTGGCAAAAGGTAAAAGAAAACTATTATGACAAGGGTGTAAAGCTCTTTTGGCTTGATGAGGCAGAGCCTGAGTATGGCAACTACTTCTTCCCCCTATACAGGTACAAGCTAGGGCCAGCCCTCCAGGTAAACAATATATATCCGAGACTCTTTTCCAAGGGCTTTTATGATGGTATGAAGGAGTCAGGCGAGGATCAGGTTATAAACCTTGTACGCTGTGCATGGGCAGGCAGCCAAAAGTATGGAGCCCTGCTCTGGTCAGGCGACGTTGATTCTAGCTACCGAGGCCTACGTGAGCAGCTACCTGCTGGCCTTAATGCAGGACTTGCAGGTATACCCTGGTGGACCATGGATATTGGCGGCTTTTTGAGGGGTAATCCTGATGATCCAGACTTTAGAAAGCTACTGGTCAGATGGTTTCAGTTTGGCGTATTCTGCCCGGTATTTAGGCTCCATGGTGAGCGACTACCCCACCAAGAACCCCTAGGAAGCAAGGGCGGAGGCCTCTTCTTCTCAGGAGCTGACAATGAGGTATGGTCCTATGGAGAGGAAGCCTATGAGATACTTAAAAAGTATATGTTCTTAAGGGAAGAGATAAAGCCCTATATAAAGAAGCTAATGGAGGATGCCCACAAAAAGGGTAATCCTGTTATGAGACCCCTCTTTTACGATTTCCCTGAGGATGAAACTGCATGGGAGATAGAGGATGCCTACATGTTTGGTCCTGATGTCTTGGTTGCACCTATCATGCACGAGGGTATGGACAAGCGCAAGGTCTACCTACCAAAGGGAGCCAAATGGAGAAATACAAATACCGACCAGGTCTTTGAAGGTGGTAGCTGGGTAGAATGTACTGCACCCCTTGCAGTAATACCGGTCTTTACTAGACAGGGCGGAAGTGTAGAATTTAATATTTAGTCCTAGTAAATAGGCTTAAATACACTAGCTTAAATATACTAAGAATTAATTAGGATATGCTATAAAACCCCTACTCAAA
>DGFG01000045.1:0-329 GCA_002391555.1 Firmicutes bacterium UBA3906 | reverse complement strand
TCCCATAATATCATAATATAGAGGTAAATAAACAAAATACCACTAGCGAACCAAGGCAAATCGTGTATAATATAGTAAATTGACCAAGGGGGTTTACTTATGCCTAATAAAAGGATATCAGTCTTTTTATCTGTTATCATAATATTAGTTATTAAGCTAACTGCCTGTAGCCTTTATCCAATAAATAGTGGAGAGGGACCCCTAGCCACTGCTATAAACGACCAAGGTGACCAGGACCTATCAGAGGCTGGGCCTACAGGCCAGCCATCAGAGGAGCCAAGGGTAGAGCCGACAGATGAGCAAAGGCCTGACCCTAGAGTAGAGCCAAG
>DGFG01000044.1 GCA_002391555.1 Firmicutes bacterium UBA3906 | reverse complement strand
AGATGTGTATAAGAGACAGAGATTATACCAGAGGGGACTCCCCCGTATCAACAGGCTTTCGCGGCATAAACGCTTATGTTTTTCAAGGTGCAAAAGATATCGTTTTAAAGAATTTCAAATTATTTAACTACCGAGGCATTTTACACACTATTTTGGACTTGACTACCAGCCTTTGATATCCTATCTACATCAAACTCTTTACTTAGTTTCATAATAGCCTTTTTCTCAATACGGGATACATAGGACCTAGAAATTCCTAGCATTTGTGCAATCTCACGTTGAGTCTTGTTGTTACCATTTAGTAAACCATATCTCATTTGTAAAACTAACTGCTCTCTTTTACTTAGGACTGTTTTCATTTTACTATGGAGTTTTCTGATCTGAAGCTTTAACTCCACCTGATCGGTCACAGAGTTACAGTCGGTTCCTAGTATGTCTATTAAGCTAATCTCGTTTCCTTCTTTATCGATACCAATTGGATCCTGTAATGAAACTTCTCCCTTGGTTTTCTTTGCTGCTCTAATGGTCATAAGTATCTCATTTTCAATACATCTTGCTGCATAAGTAGCCAGTCTTGTTTTCTTGTCTAAGTTATAGGTTGATATTGCCTTTATCAAACCTATAGTCCCAATTGAGATAAGATCATCAATTTCTTTGCCTGTATTATTGTACTTTTTGACAATATGAGCTACTAGTCGTAAATTATGCTCTATTAAAATGTTTTTAGAGTCTTCGTGTCCCTCCGAATACCTGATTAGGTGATACTTTTCTTCCTCTGGACTAAGAGGCTGAGGAAAGGAGTTGTTGCCTGATATATGTGCAATTAGGCAAAAATACTTTATTAAAGCAAGTAGTCCAGCTGAAATCTCAATCATGTAGCCACCTCCATAAGAACCCTGCCTTTTATTATATGAGTTCTATGGCATTAAGGTGCATGAATTGAGGATTTTAGGACACTATTTTCCTCGTCTTAATATAGCCCAAGGCTTAAGTGGCCTGTCTATAGGAAGATATACTTTCTGTTGCGGATGTGGAGCAATCTTTATGGGATTTAAGTCCTCATCATACATAGCCTTTACCTCATAGGTAAAAAACTCTTCATTTGCCTGTACTATTTCAAGCTTGTCTCCCACTGCAAAGGAGTTTCTTTGCTCAATTAGCATCAAATTATCCTTATTTAAATATTCCTTATAGAGACCTACAAAATCATATGTTCTGATGTAGCTAGTACTTGAATATTCTGTAATCTTATCAGTATCACCAAAATAAAAGCCAGTTGTAAATGGACGATGGCTTGTCTTCTCTAGTTCAATAAGGTTATCCTTATTGAAGCTGTAGTTTTCCTTGTCTCTTAAATACTTGTCTAGCTCATTCCTGTATGCATGGGTAGCTATTGCTACGTAATAGCTTGACTTCATTCTCCCCTCAATCTTTAAGCTAACTAAACCAGCCTCAACTAGTTCTTTTACATGGCCTATCATGCATAGATCTTTTGAATTGAAAAGGTAGGTACCCTTATCATCTTCAACTATTGGGAAGTACTGACCTGGCCGCTTCTCCTCTACTATATGGTATTTCCACCTGCAAGGCTGGCTACACTCTCCTCTATTTGCATCTCTTCCACTTAGGTAATTGCTAATTGTACACCTACCAGAGTACGACATGCACATAGCTCCATGAACAAAGGCTTCTAGTTCAAGAGTAGATGGAGTCTTTTCTCTTATTTCAATAATTTCTGCTAGAGACAATTCCCTAGCAAGTATAATACGTTTTACCCCTTGTTCATGCCAAAAGTTAGCGCTTCTCCAATTTGTGTTGTTAGCCTGAGTACTTAAATGTATCTCTAGCTCTGGTGCAAGCTCCTTTACTAAAGTAAGTATGCCAGGATCTGATATAATTAGTGCATCTATTTTTATGTCTGCAAGCGCCCTTATATAGTCTCCCATTTGACTGAAATCCTCGTTGCGAGGAAAAATGTTCAGTGTGACATATACTCTTTTGCCCTTTTGATGAGCATAGGTCACAGCTTCATTCATTTGCTCAATTGTAAAGTTGTTAGCAAATGCCCTTAGTCCAAATTGTTTTCCACCTATATATACTGCATCTGCACCGTAGGCTATAGCCATTTTCAGGTTTTCCATATTGCCTGCTGGTGCTAGTATTTCTATCTTGTTCATATACAGCACTCCTTTTCTGTTCTTTATTCATATCTACTAATAATATCTGTTTACAAATACCAGCCTATTTTTAGATTAGTACTCCTTTGTTATTTTCTAATACTAATAGATAAGCCATCTCCTATTGGGATTATGCTAGTATCTAGTTGGGGATGACTAGATATTATCTTTAAAAATTTCCTAAGCCTCTTAACAATTGTAATTTTACGTCTATTAACTAGCTTATTATCTGCTACCATTCCATAAAAAAGCACATCATCACAGATTAATATACCACCCTTATTAAGTAGCTTAATACAATATGATAAATAATTAATATATTGAGCCTTTGGACCATCTATAAAAATTAAGTCAAAACTATCTGTTAAGTTATGCAGGACCTCACCTGCATCATTGTTAATAAGAGTTATCCTCTCAGCAAAGCCCTGAAGCCTAAAGTTTTCCCTTGCTATTTCAAGACTAGTCTCGTCCATATCTACACTAACTAGTCTACCATCCTCATTCATAGCCCTTAGTATCACTAGTCCAGAAAAGCCTATTGATGTCCCGATTTCAAGGGCTGTTTCGGGCTTTTTAGCTTGGACAATAATATTTAGTAAGGAGGCAGTTTCAGGCCTTAGGATTGGAATATCATTATCTTTTGCATATTTTATTATTTGCTCCATTTCCTTATCATGTGGGAAAGTGTTTAGCATCTTTAAGTACTCGTTTATATAGTTTTTATTTATTAAGTTCATTTACTCCATCCCTCAAAAGCTAAGGCTCACTTAAGTGAGCCTTGGCCATAATTCCAACTTTCTAAACTTAACATTTTTACTCGTACCATAGCTTTTCATACTTTCGCTTGTCTCTAACATGGTCATCATAGTTTGTGTTAAAGGCGTGCAAGCCTTCCCTTGGGTCCATTAGGACAAAGAAGAGCATCTTATTTCCATCTTTCATGTACTCTTCGTATGGGTTCAGCGCAGCTAAGATCGCAGCCTGTCCTGGTGAAGAAATTGGACCTATTGGTAAGCCACCATTTCTATAAGTATTATAAGGCGACTCTATCTTGGTATCCTCAGTAGTAATATTAATTTGTGATACTTCCTTATCTAGTACATAGTTGACTGTTGCACAGGATTCTAATCTCATATTCATTTTTAACCTGTTATGAAATACTGCAGATATCTTTTCAAAATCCTCATATGTGCCTTCATTTTGTATTATCGAAGCAAGTGTAACGACCTCATCTACACTAAGGCCCATTTGCTCTGCCTTATCTTGAATTTCATCGTCGAATTTTCTTTGGAATTCTCCTATAAGCTTATTGATTATCTGCTCGGGTGTACTATCTGCAAAAACATAAAAAGTATCTGGGAATAAATAGCCCTCTAATGGGAAATCAGTTTCATACCTTTCCTTTGGAATGTTACTTAGGATAGGAAAGCTATCTACATACTTGTCTATTTGCTTTGCTTCTTTTATAAATTCCTCTTCGGTAAAATTCATTTTATATTCGTTGGCTAAGCGTGATGCTATTTTTCTAATGTCATCTCCCTCACGGATAGTGATACTAATAGTAGTTACACTGACCCTACCAGTTAATAGCTCATCTATAATCCTTTCAATAGTCATGCTCTTTGAAAGTTCATACTTGCCAGCCTGCATTTTGTTAGCTTTATTTGAAAAGTCAGCCATTAGTTTAAAGACACTAGCACTACGAATTAAGTTTTTTTCATAAAGGATATCTGCTATATCATTAACTGAAGATCCCATAGGGACTTCTACTTCTATTAAAGTTTTGTCCTCTATATCTACAGGCTTTATATATTTATTATAAGCAACACTAACTGTTATAGAAACTGTAGCTACCACTATAGAAATACTAATTAAGTATATTAAAAGCTTACGTATAACCTTTTTCAAAGTTTCGTTTTGTGGTTTTGCAGTTTTCTTTTCTTTAGGAGTAAGCTCTGCCATTAGAAACCTCCACAATAAGTCGTATTTTGATAGTACTATTATATAGTCTTGCCATTTGTTTGGCAAGCAGTCAACTAGGAGCGAAAGATTTGTTTCTAAAAAAAAGAGGGTTTGGTCAACCAAACCCTTTTTTTTGCTTGCTATTATTAGATTTCCATGATTACTGGTAAAATCATTGGTTTTCTCTTTGTTTTCTCATATAAGAAGCTTTTTAAACCGCTTCTAATCTTAAACTTTAAGGTGGCCCAATCAGTTATATTCTTTTCTTCACATTCTTCTAGTATGTCTATAACTATTTCCTTAGCTTCTTCCATTAGGGCTTCTGATTCCCTAACATATACAAAGCCTCGGGAAATGATATCTGGACCAGCTATAAGGCCTTCACTGTCCTTTGAAATTGTAACTACAACTACCATTAGACCATCCTGAGATAGATGTTTTCTATCGCGTAAGACAATATTACCAACATCTCCAATGCCTAATCCATCAACAAGTACTCGACCAGCTGTAACAGCACCTGAAATTTTACAGGAATCCTCTGTAAACTCTAAAACGCTTCCATTGTCACATATGAATATATTGTCCTTCTTCATCCCGAGGGACTCTGCTAAAATCGCATGTTGCTTTAGGTGTCTATACTCGCCATGGACTGGTATGAAAAACTTTGGCTTTACTAGAGTGTGTATTAGCTTTAACTCCTCTTGGCAGGCATGGCCTGATACATGTATATCTGCTAAAGCTTGATAGATAACATCTGCACCTCTTTTAAGTAATTGGTCAATTATCTTTGAAACAAGCTTCTCATTACCAGGTATTGCATTGGCAGATATAATAACCATATCACCTTGCTTTATTTTAATTTGCCTGTGTTCTGCTGTAGCCATTCTAGATAAGGCTGACATGGGTTCACCTTGGCTACCAGTTGTAAGTAATGCTATCTCTTCGTCTGGATAATCATTTATGTAATCTAGATCCTTGAGCATATTTTCTGGCATTTCTAAATAACCTAGCTCTAAGGCAACTGATACTACATTAACCATGCTTCTACCGGAAACAAATAGCTTTCTACCGTGCTTGTAGGCAGCATTTATTACCTGTTGTAATCGGTAGGTGTTTGATGCAAAGGATGCGACTATGACTCTTCCCTTTGCTTTTGAGAACATACTATTAAAGGTATCACCTACAATTTTCTCAGATAGTGTGTATCCCGTTCGTTCAACATTAGTACTATCTGCCATAAGGGCTAGTACACCTTCATCTCCGAGTTTAGCAAAACGATTTAGGTCAATAACCTCGTCATTAATTGGTGTAAAATCAACCTTAAAATCTCCAGTATGCAGGATAATACCAACAGGTGTATGAAATGCAAGAGCTGCTGCATCTGCAATAGAATGGCTACTTTTAATATATTCAACCTTAAAACAACCTAGTTTTACTCTATCCCTAGGTCTAACACAGTTAAGCTTTACATTATCTATTGTATGCTCTTTAAGCTTGTTTTCTACAAGACCTATGGTTAATCTTGTCCCATATACGGGTACGTTAATTTGCTTTAAAAAATACGGTAGAGCACCTATGTGGTCCTCATGTCCGTGAGTTAACACAATTCCGCGTATTTTTTCTTTATTTTTATGCAGGTAAGAAATATCGGGTATAACTAAATCTATACCTAACATGTCCTCCTCCGGAAAGCTAATACCACAGTCAAGAATAACAATATCATTACCATATTCAAATATGGTCATATTCTTGCCTATCTCTCCAATCCCACCTAAGGGTATAACCTTTAAGGTATTTGTTTTTGATGTCACTAAATAAAATCCTCCTTATAATCTTCTTCCGCTCAATACCAGTATTTTCATTATACTTTATAAAAATAGACTTAGCAAGTAGCCAGATCCAATGCTTATCCTAATGCTTATCATTATCATTACTTAATTTACGTATTTTATTTTCATAGAAAACTCCTAATTCTTCTGCATACTCTCCCCTAAGACCATCACTATATACTCTAAAAATAGGGTCTTCAGAATCAGGTAAAATTAGTGCCCAGCCATCTTTATGATTAATCTTTATTCCTTCTAAGAGTTCAACTTGCCTTTGCTTGTCTCTCTCTTCTTCAATTATTTTTCTCATAACTCTACCTTTAGATGACCATGGACAATAAACTTGCCTTTCTCTTAAATTAAGCTTAGGTAAATCTTGGCTGAGTCTTGAAAGGCTAGTGTTTTCCTTGGAAAGTAATTCTACGAGCTTGATAATACCATAACCGGCATCAAAGTATAGTGCAAACAAGCTCTCCCCTAAATGATTTTGGTCTAGCTTTATTGTTTCTTCCATAAAGGTACTGCGAACTGTTTTACTTCTCTTAACACTACAATCATACTTTTTTGCAAGGTCCTCTAGTAGATCAGAAGCAGTATAGGGTCTGTCTCTTATACACATCT
>DGFG01000095.1 GCA_002391555.1 Firmicutes bacterium UBA3906 | reverse complement strand
AGATGTGTATAAGAGACAGCCCTAGTCCTGGTTTCTTCGCTGACATCCTTGTATCCGTTTAATGCCTTGCTAACAGTAGCAACTGATAGCTTGCATTCTGCTGCAATATCCCTTATGTTAATCATCGCATTCCTCTCCAGTTTATACTAACAGGCCTGGTCTGTTGTTTGAATATTTGTAATAGCTTTTTTATATAGCTATTTTTACTTTTGTATTTCTATTTGATTAGACTTTATAGTATTCAGGCTAGTATATATCATTTTATACTAGAATAAAAATAAACTCAATACACTAACTGTATTGAGTCATCTATAGTTTGTGAGATAGGTCTGTAAGCCGAGTTCTGTCGTGAATAATCATCTATCTAGGCTTATTGTTGCCAATAAGCTCAAGCGACCTTTCCCGGACGCAGCGGGCAACTGCATTGTGTCCTCTATTAGGTCTTGCTCCAGATGGGGTTTACATAGCCAATCCGGTCACCCGGATGCTGGTGAGCTCTTACCTCACCTTTCCACCCTTACACTCTGGACCCTGTAATTAGCTTGTGCTGGTGGCCTATTAGGCCAACCCTAACTAGCTATTAGCAGTCCACAATGCGGTATCTCTCTGTTGCACTATCCTTGGAGTCGCCTCCACTGGGTGTTACCCAGCACCCTGCCCTACGGAGCTCGGACTTTCCTCGACTGCTTAAGACAGTCGCGATTATTCAACCTACTCACATATATTAAACTTTGTCTAGCAATTTATAATAACATGGGTCTGCTTTTTAAGTCAAATTGTAGTTTATTCCACTATAGCAACCTGCATTAAGCCATTATCCTAGTCTATCTCCCTCTTATCCCCTGTAATAAAGGAGTCTTCCACAGTTTTCGCACTCAATAATACTTTTTTTCTCCTTGACATTTTGAGCAACAAGGGATGCTAGACTCATATAACAGCCACTACATTGGTCATTTTCAAAGATAGCTATTACTGGACTTCTGTTGATTTTTAAGTTTTTATACTTGGCTAATAGGTTTTTGTCTACCTTTTTACCTATTTCATCCCTTTTAGCCTTTATCTGATCTTGCTTTTGCTTTATAGCTTCGACTTCCTTGTCATAATCCTTTTTGATGCTGGTATAGTCCTTTTTAGCCTTGGCTACCCTAACAAGTATATTATCTAATTTCTTTTGAAAGTCATCTAGGTCAGTGATGAGTTTACTTAGCTCTTCTTGCCTTCTTTGGATCCTGGCTTGTATATTCACACCTTCACTAATTAGCTTTTGTAGCTCGCTTAGGTCAGTTACCTCACCGGCTTCCATCTTTTCTCTTCTTTTATTGATTAGAGCCTGTAGACTCTTGTACTCCTCCATGACTTTTTCGTAATATAGATTCTTTTTCTGTGCATCTGCATCAAGCTTTACAAGTTGCTTGTCTCGGTTTATTAGGTAGTCTCTCAGCTTTAGTAGCTTTTGCCTAAGCTGCGAACTCCTCTTTTGATCCTCGTACTGATCCACCTGTAAATCTAGCTCTTGGTATTGCCACAGTATGTCCAACTGTTCCATATGCATCCTCCTTCTATTATCGGAAAAGCTGTTGACCAGTACTAACAGCTTGCCTTGTATGAAAAAGGAATAAGCTATGCCTATTCCTCTAGTACCCGAACCCTATTGTAGTAATCATTTGCTGGAATAACCTCTACATTATATTGTAAGCTATTTATTAAACTTTGTAAATGCTTAATTAAGCTGGCCACCCCAGGCATTTCGGTCTCATAATGGCCTAAGACTGCCACTGGCATTTGAATATCTAGGCAGGCGACAAGCTCGCTATGCTTCATTTCACCAGTGATAAAAAGGTCAGCTCCCGCTCTTATGGCATCCTCTAAAAAATCTCCTCCTGCTCCAGCGCAGCTAGCTATGGTCTTTACTTTTGACCTTTCATCCCCTATAAAGCTTATACGCTTGGTCTGTAAATCCTTTGCCAACCTTTGCAAATAGGCCTTAAGTTCCATGGCTTGACCTAGCTGGCCTATGCGGCCAAAACTTGCTGGCTCTCCCTTGGTTACAGCCAGTAGTGGCCTTGGATCAACTAGGCCTAAAACCTGGGCCAAGGCGTCATCCATACCACTTCTGGCCCTATCTAAGTTGGTGTGGGCGCTATAGACTGAAATACCAGCCCTAATTAGGGACAAGAGCCTCTTTGCTACGATGTTTTTATCATTAATGGCTGCTAGAGCTTTAAATATTACTGGGTGGTGGCTAATTATCATATTAACGCCTTGGTCTATAGCAAAATCTATCGTATCTAATGTGATATCAAGGCATACCATTATCTTTTTGACAGGTGCAGCATAAGAGCCTACAAGCAGTCCTACATTGTCCCAGGATTCTGCATGTTCCTTGGGGGCTATTTGCTCCATAATCCTTACAATATCCTCTACCCTACAAGTCATTATATACCTCCATGTATTGGGCTAATCTTTCTCTGTAGTCATTAAGGCGTGATTCTATCCCATCCTGCCTAGCCTGGTCAAGGCCTGCTATAATAGCCCTGATCTTTGTTATCTTACCTGAAATATGTTCCTTTAGCAAAGGGTGCTTTTCTTTTATGAGGTTCTTTCCAATTTCAAGGTGTATATCATTTTCAATCTGCCAGTTGCCAGGGATAGCTAGGATTAGCTCGTATATCTTCTTGCCTTCCTTTACTAGGTCCTCCTTAGTAATCGAGTAATTATTTTCTGATAACCATTGTCTTAGCTCTCTTGAGGCTGTCATGGGTTGAAGAACAAGACTATCCACAGCCTGCCCTATCTGCTTATCCTTTTCTAGTATCTGGCTTATCAGTATCCCACCCATACCAGCTATGACTATGGAATTTGCTTCTCCTACTTTTAAAACAGACAGGCCGTCCCCTAATCTAGTCTCTATCCTGTCTTCAAGGCCCATAGCCCTTATTAGGTCCTGTGCCTTGGCCAGGGATCCCCTGCTAACATCGGCTGCAATCCCTCTGTCTACTATCCCCTTTTCAACCAAGTATGCAGGTATATACCCATGGTCAGTACCGATATCCGCTATTACTTTTGTTGGCTCGACCATATTGGCTATTGCCTTTAACCTTCTTTTTATCTTCATAAGCTCTCCTATATATTACTCAAATGAGACGGGCTGTCCTCTAAGTCTTATTTATATTATACACTATATACAAGGAATGTATAAATGGGTCTTGATACTTATTTAGTAATGATCTAGCTATACTGCTACAGTAAATCATGATTAGTATCCTTTGGCCAAGTCTCTTTTTCTAGGCCTTCTAGTAGTTTTTATTTACCCCCCTACTAAACAGGTCTTTATAAAAAAAAGACGCTAATCAAAGCGTCCTTTTTGTATATTTGATGGTGGGCCTTCAGGGACTCGAACCCCGGACTAACCGGTTATGAGCCGGTTGCTCTAACCAACTGAGCTAAAGGCCCAAAATGCAACGTTTATATTATAACTAACAGACCCACTTTAGTCAATAGCTTATTTTAAGAGTTTGTAAAAAAAGCAATTGCTTCTTGGCCAAATGGGCTAGTGAGCAATTGCTTTATTTTTATCTGATAGCTTGTTAAGGCTATGTTTAATAGCTAATTACTCAAGATAGTCCTTGAGTTTTTTACTCCTGCTTGGATGTCTAAGCTTTCTTAAGGCCTTGGCCTCTATTTGCCTTATCCTTTCCCTTGTAACATCGAATACCTTGCCTACTTCTTCTAGGGTACGGGCCCTGCCATCATCTAGGCCAAACCTGAGCCTGAGTACCTTTTCCTCCCTATCAGTCAAGGTATCTAGTACATCCATTAGCTGCTCCTTTAGCAATGTAAAGGCTGCGGCCTCTGAAGGCGCAAGGGCTTCCTCGTCGGGTATAAAATCACCGAGGTGGCTATCCTCCTCTTCACCAATTGGCGTCTCTAAAGAAACAGGCTCCTGGGCAATCTTCATAATCTCCCTTACCTTGTCTTCGGGTATATTCATTTCCTTGGCAATTTCCTCTGGTGTAGGCTCCCTGCC
>DGFG01000122.1 GCA_002391555.1 Firmicutes bacterium UBA3906 | reverse complement strand
TGTAACTGTGCAGGCAGTGAAGTCTTGATTTTAGAGGATGAGACAGTAGTAGACACAATGGCGAATACTCAATATAAAAATATGACAGGGATATCTAAGCTTAAGGAAATAAGTAATCCTGAACGTTACAATGTTTTCTTTAATATATACAAATCCATAAGATAGCCTATAGCAAGGAATAGATTTAGCAAAAGATAGGTGGTGCAAGGTGAAGAAAATAGCCCTCACTCTAGTGACCTTTATAATATTAATAGTATCAGGGTCTTGTACAGGCTCGCAAGAAACTGACAAGCCCAGTAAAACTGAACAAGCATCCCCATCTGCTTATGAGTACAGGTCACCTGAACCAAGCCATACTACTTACATAATACCTAGTCCCAAGATACCTGTACATGAAGAGGTCTACACTGTCGAAAACATCACTAATGCATTTATTGAATACTACAACTGGCGGACTTGGACTGACCTAGATCTATTTAGGCATCATTACGAACAGAAGATCACTAAAAGGTTTGCCATATACGGAAATAGGGCTATGAAGCGGTTTTCCCTAATAGATTTTAGAGCATTAATACATGAGCGACTGTAGGCATAACTATAAATAGATAGAAATTTTAATGCCTTAAAATTATAGACTGGCTTTAGGATTGCTTTGTTATCCACAGTATCAGTGATAGAATCCACAATTTCATCAAGTCCCTAATAAGTTTGGTCAGAAAAAAATGTATTTTGACCGATTATATGGCAGGAATTTCAGGTAATTTGTTGAAAACTAACTGTAGTTTAATTTCTAAAAATAAGCCGGTAAATGTTATCGGCGAATAAAGAAAGGGGTTTTTGTATGAACTATTCTATTGAAGGCGGTACGCTACCAGCTGTGCTAATTAGATTAGAACCTGGTGAGGCAATAATCAGCCAGGCGGGTGGTCGTACCTGGTCTCGGGGGTCTATCCTTACTGAGACCAAGGCATTAGGAGGTTTGGGCAAGTCTATTGGACGTATGTTTTCAGGAGAGAGTCTCTTTATGTCTAGATACACTGCCCAGGGTCTGGCGGAGGTTGCTTTTTCATCCTCTTTCCCAGGTCGTATCGTTGCGCGGGAGCTAGGAGCTGGAGAATCTGTTATTTGCCAAAAGTCCGCATTTCTTTGTGCAAGTGCAGGTATAGACCAGTCGATTTTCTTTCAAAAGAAGCTGGGAGTAGGCTTTTTTGGTGGCGAGGGCTTTATCATGCAGCGAATCACAGGCCCTGGTATAGTCTTTATGGAGCTAGATGGTTATTGCCAGGAGTATGACCTTGCACCTGGAGAAGAACTTATCTGTGATACCGGTGTTTTAGCCATTATGGACGATTCTTGCCAGATGGATATTAAAAGGGTCAAGGGGGTCAAAAATATCCTCTTTGGTGGTGAGGGACTTTTCGATACTGTTGTAACAGGTCCTGGCAAGGTATACCTGCAGACCATGACCATCTCCAAGCTAGCAAAACTACTTAGCCCTTTTATGCCTAACAAGAGCTAAAGTATAGGACCAAAGAAAGCAGAAAACCTATTAGTTGGCTAAGGTTACTTTAAGCAGCTGTTTTGTATTTGTATATTCTTTTTAAGTGTTAGCAAATACAACTTTATATAGATAATAGGGATAGTAGTAGCTAATCAAGGCTGTAGATGAATAATTATATTCATCTGCGGCTATTTTTTATGGTTTGTTGGACCCATTGCTAACCATATCATGTTAAAATAGAGAAAAGACCTTATATAATCGGTAGGGTAGACTAATTAAGGGGGTAAGTCTTATGGCAGTTATAAGTGTTAGGGACCTAACCAAGAAATTTGGCAAGTTCACTGCTCTAAACAAGGTCAACCTTGAGCTAGAAAAGGGTGATATATATGGCTTTATTGGGCCAAACGGGGCAGGTAAGACTACTACAATCCGTATCTTGCTGGGAATATTAAAGGCAAGCGGAGGCAAGGCTACTGTATTTGGTCAGGATGTCTGGAAGGATGCAGTAAGTATCCACAAAAATCTAGCCTATGTACCCGGGGATGTAAAGCTTTGGCCTAACCTAACCGGTGGTGAGCTAATAGATCTATTTATAAAGCTACGCGGCTCTAATAACAAGACCCGAAGGGATGAGTTAATAGAAAGATTCCAGCTAGACCCTACAAAAAAGTGCAGGACCTATTCAAAGGGAAACAGGCAAAAGGTTGCCTTGATTGCTGCCTTTGCTTCTGATGCAGACCTATATATATTAGATGAGCCTACATCAGGCCTTGATCCCTTGATGGAGCAGATCTTTCAAGAACTGATTTTGGAGGCCAGGGACCAAGGCAAGACTATACTTTTATCTAGCCACATACTCCATGAGGTTGAAAAGCTATGCAACAAGGTATCCATTATCCGCGAGGGACAAATCATAGAGGCAGGAGACCTTAAAAAGCTTCGCCATTTGACAAGGACAAGGATGGAGGTAGAAACTAAAAGGCAGCTAGAGGGTTTTGACAGGGTAAAAGGTGTACATGACCTGTATATAAAGGACAAGACAGTTTATTTCCAAGTGGACTCAGAGGAGATTAATAATGTTATTAAATTTATTAGCCCCTTTGAAATATTAAGGCTTGAGAGTGCACCACCCACCCTAGAGGACCTATTTATGAGACATTACCGGGGAGAGGCTGGTGACCTATAATGTTTAGAGAATTTTCAAACACCAGGGCCTTATCCCTTTTTATACTTCGCAGGGACCGAGTAAGGTTAGTTGTTTGGATCCTGTCTATCTCTATATTTGTTATCGCTATTGCAGCTATCCTTCCTGATCTTTATACAACATTTGAAGAACGTCAAGTCATGGCTGAGGCCATGGAAAATCCTGCTGTTACTGTAATGCTAGGGCCTGGATATGGTCTTGATAACTATACTGATGGTGCCATGATGGCCCATTTTATGCTGGTCTTTTCAGCCATTGGCATGGGGATAATGAATATAATGCTGGTCGTTAGATACACCAGGGAAGATGAAGAGGAGGGCCGAACGGAGATGATCCGTTCACTGCCAACAGGTTCCTTGTCATATCTGACTGCTAGCTTTAGTCTTCTTTGCTTGGTTAATGTGCTTACAAGTTTACTTGTAGGCTTGGGCCTTAGTAGCCTAGCCTATGAAAGCATGGATCTTATAGGCTCGCTCCTATATGGAGCTGCTATGGGGGCTATAGGCATTTTCTTTGCTGCCCTGACTAGTTTGTTTGCCCAGCTTACTTCAAATGCCCGTGCAACAATCGGATATTCCTTTAGCTTTTTGATTGCTGCATACATAGTAAGGGGGATAGGTGACGTGGGATATGAGCTATTATCCCTTATATCTCCCCTAGGCTTGGTTTTGCGTACCCAGGTCTATGTAAATAACTATTGCTGGCCTGTATTTATTATCCTAGCTAGCTCAGTACTTATCTTTGCCCTATCCTTGTATTTAAACTCTATAAGGGACCTAGGTGCAGGTTTTATTCAAACTAGGCCTGGTAGGGCAAGGGCCAGTAGGCTTTTGCTATCACCCCTTGGCCTAGCATTTAGATTACAGAAAAACTCAATTATTGCTTGGACACTAGGAATGTTAATACTAGGTGTTTCATATGGGTCTATACTAGGGGACCTAGAGGGCTTTATAAACAGCAGTGAGTTAATAAGGCAAATGATACCCGAAATTGCGGGCAAGGGTATGACTGAGAGCTTTATCACTATGCTAATGACTATCTTAAGCATACTAGGGACTATACCAGTACTTTTGTTTATACTAAGGCTAAAAGGAGAGGAGAAAAAGGGTAGGACAGAACAAATATTAGCAGCTGCCGTGTCTAGAAAGAGCCTACTTGCTAGTTTTGCAGCAATTGGACTTATGGCCATACCCCTTATACAGCTGATGTCAGTATTAGGCCTTTGGTCTAGCGCTGCCTTTGTTATGGAGGATCCTTTAAGCTTTAGTACCATTATAAAGCTTGGCCTTGTCCACCTGCCTGCCATGCTATTTATGGCGGCTTTAGCTGTAGTCTTGATTGGATTTTTACCTGGATTGACAGGCTTGGTCTGGCTTTATCTAGGCTATTCATTCTTTGTGGTTTACATGGGTGAGATGTTAAAGCTACCTAATTGGCTGGAAAAGCTATCACCCTTTGGCCATATCCCCCAGCTACCCCTTGAGGGGGCGGATATAGCAAGGCTTTCTATTATGGCAGGGCTAGCCATAGCCTTGATTGTAGCTGGCTTTATAGGCTATAGGCAAAGAGATATACAAGGGTAATTGGGAAATAATAAAGGCTAGGCCTAAGTTTAGGCTGGCCAGCTTTGCAAAAAAGAGTAAACTTGCCAATATTACTAGCTTCTTATATAATAAAGAAGATAAATAAATAATCCTTGTTAGGCGAGGCTACTATATTGACAAATGCTGCTGCCCGGAAACATCGAGAGATGCCAATGGGTCAACAGGCTTTATCGGATTAAGGTATAGCTTAATGCAGCTGGTTTGCATAAACCTAGGCTTTATAGAGCTAAAACTCAACAAGTGAAGGATAGCTTTGTTTTGCGTATTTGCTTTATAAGAGTCCTTAGCTTGTTAAGGACTTTTTTATTTGTAATCCTAGAGCAGGGGAGGTTGTTAATATGTATATGCTTATTAAAGAACTAATTGGCCAAAGAAATATTAGCCAACTAAAGGAAGTATTTAAAAAAATGAATGCTGTAGATATAGCTGAGGCTCTAGAGGAGATAGAGTCTGAAAAAATGCTTATGGCCTTTAGGCTCCTGCCCAAGGAATCGGCTGCAGAGGTATTTTCCTATATGAATTTAAACCAGCAAATGCATATCATAGAGAAGATGACCGATAGGGAGGTCGGCTCTATTATAGATGAGCTCTTTATCGATGATACTGTGGACTTGATTGAGGAGATGCCCTCAAATGTGGTTAAAAAGCTACTAAAGAACACAGATCCAGAGATGAGGCAGGTAATCAACCAGCTGCTTATGTATCCAAAGGATTCTGCTGGTAGCATTATGACAATCGAATATATCGATTTAAAAAGACAGATGACAGTTGGCCAGGCCCTTGATTACATAAGGGAGACTGGTATTAACAAGGAAACCATAAATATATGTTATGTCATGGACGGGCAGCGAAGACTAGAGGGTGTTATATCCCTGCGCAAGCTGGTTATTAGCCATGAGTCAGTGGTAGTAGGGGATATAATGGATACCAATGTTATTTCAGTAAACACCCACGATGACCAGGAGGAGGTTGCCAGGGTATTTAAGAAATATGCTTTAATCGCCATGCCTGTTGTGGATAACGAGAATAGGCTAGTTGGTATTATCACAGTAGACGACGTTGTTGATATTATTGAGCAGGAGTCTACCGAGGACTTTCAGCTAATGGCAGCTATGCAGCCTTCAGAAGAGGATTATCTGTCTACTAGTGTCTTTACCCTATCAAAGAACAGGTTTGCTTGGCTGCTTTTCTTGATGATCTCCGCTACCTTAACTGGCATGGTTATAAAAAGGTTTCAAAATATCCTAGAGACTGTTATGATTCTAGCTGCCTTTATACCTATGCTAATGGATACCGGGGGGAATGCTGGCGCCCAGTCTGCGACAATTATTATAAGGAGCCTTGCCCTAGGTGAGATAAAAAGAAAAGATATAGGCCTGATCCTTTGGAAGGAGCTCAGGATTAGTATAGTAGTTGGCTTTATATTAGGACTAGTAAACTTTTTGAGATTATACTATCTTGACAAGGTAGACTTAGCTATAGCCTTAAGTGTTTCTATTGCGCTTTTGATAACTGTTATAATTGCCAAGGTAATAGGAGGAAGCCTGCCTATTTTAGCACAGACCCTAAAGCTAGACCCTGCCATTATGGCAAGCCCAGTGATTACGACATTAGTTGATACCTTGTCACTGATAGCATATTTTTTAATTGCCTCCCTGCTAATAGGCTTTTAGCAATTGGCAAGGACTAACAAGATAGGCCCTTGTAATAGGAGCTAGGTGAATAATCATCTAGCTCTTTTTTAATATATTACATACTGTTTAAATCTTTATTACATTACTATACCAGAGGAGGTAGTAAGAAACAGACAAAGAATATACTATAAGCGTAGAGCGATTTTTTAATAGGTCTACAAAAAAAGAGACAGGATCAAAGTAGAGGGCCGGGCTTGGCATTGGTCTGTCTCATATGAGAGGTGGAAATAGGGATGAAAAAAAGCTGGGCTGCCTTGTTAACACTTGTGGTGGTATTTTCAATTGTAGGATGCCAAAGGCTTGCTACGCCTGACTATACTGAGCAGACCTCAGATCCTCCTTCTTTTGAACCTACTGATAGTCCAAAGCCGCAAGAAAGCAGTAGTCCTGATCCTGAGACTAGTGAAAGTCCTCAGCCTAGTCCTGAAACATACAATGAGTGCGAGCATGATTTTGAAAATAAGTACCAGTGCAGGACCTATGATCTAAGCCTCATTAAGGACTTTGTTGGTGAAGAAAGCTTTGAGGACGGGTTTTATTTATGGGACCATAGACCCCATATATATGAGGCTATCAAAAAGTTTGATATTAGCATGGATGATTTTAAGTCTCTCTATGGTGTGGGTAGTGAGAAAAAGGATGAGCACAATCATAAGTACACAGATGAGGAAATTGCTATTCTTTATTCAGATGACATGGAAAAAATCGATGAAACCTTTAGGTCCCCATATACCTTATATGATGGCGAGCAAATCTACACCATATACGACTTGCTCTACCAGTACACATTTTCAATTAACAGTATAAAAGTTGATAAGCAAGGCTTTCTAGATTATCTTGAAATGATGGGAAGGGAGTTTAGGCCACACTCTGACTACAAGGATGAGTTTGACAAGCTGGTGAGTGATGTTGAAAACATTGAAGAAATCGGGAAGATTATTAGTCATGACGATAATCCACTACTAGAACTGGCAAAGCAGGGAAGGATAAATGGACTAGATCTAGGTATAGGGGATAGCAAGGCCAAGATGCTAGAGCTTATGGGCCCATACGATGGTACTTCTGGTATACAAGTCCTAGACTCCTTTAGTTACAATGATGAAAATCTTCTATTTCTAACTACGAGTGAAACTACTGATGAAGATAGTATTATAAGGATGATCATAGTGACTGGTCCGGGCTTAGAACCCTATAATGTGAAAGTGGGTATGACCTTTGATGAGATTATTGCAGTTTTAGGTGAACCGTCATATATGAACACAGGTATGAATAATTCACTTAGTGAGTTTGCAGATGACTGGACTATAGTGTATTTAGTTGGAGAATATATGGTAACTTTTGAGGCGAAAAGCAGATATGGCCCTACAGAGCATATGTGGTTACACCATAAATGGTAAGTTGAAAGCAAGGGTAAAATTAAAGGAGCTAGGTGAACAATCACCTAGCTCCTACTTGTGCATTTACCCGGTCTAGTCTAGGTTTAACCGTTTTTTAAGGATCAGATTTGTGATAGTAAAGCATGCGGCTACTATAATAAAGACAGTTAGGGTAAACAATAGTATAGATAGATTTAGTCTGCCAGGGCTTGTTAGGTCTGTTATTGTGTCTATGGTGTTTAGGTTTGTGTCGTACATCTTTGATACTAAAACCATAGTTAAAGATAGGATAGCCTGGGAAGCCATGTACAGTACTATATACATACCAAAGGAAGCAAGCCCCCTATACTTTGGCAGTAGGTGTCCAAGGGCTATAGCAGCATATATCAACAAGCCTCCAGAGGCAAGGGATGCAAGTAAATATATAGGTACAGTAAAGAATCCACCTATACCAAGAATCTGCCTAAACACCTTTATAATTTCACCTATTGTACCGAATAAATTGGGTACCCTGCTTATAATTATAACTGAGCCAATAGTCACAAGAAAACTGGCTATTGACCATAGCATGGCTATTAATAGCCTACTTATTATTAGTTGCCAAGTCCTTACTGGTAGTGTAAACATCAAATAGCCTTCATCCCCTAGGAGGCTTTTATAAAACCTTTGGATCATGATAACAAAGGTTATTATAGCTACGCCTACAATTAAGGCAAGATATAAGAATATATCAAGTATACCTAAAATAGTTTGTAGTGTACTATTGCTAGAGGACTCTAGTAAAGCAAATGGGTTTACTATTAGGTGGAACAAGGAAAAAAGTATCAAGACCATATACAAGGGTATCATAGTCCTTGCGGTTGCCTTAAATTCGTACTTTAAGAGTTTTCTTAACATCTGAACACCTCCCTAAATAGAGCATCTACAGACTGGCCAGTTGATTCGCGTATCTCATCTACAGACTTTGCCATCTCAATCCGGCCCTGCTTTAAAAAGACTACCTCATCTAATATCCTTTCTATATCTGATATAAGGTGGGTTGATATTATTATGGTAGACCCCTCACTATAGTTGCTTAGTATGGTATCAAGGATATAGTCTCTAGCTGCAGGATCCACGCCACCTATAGGCTCATCTAGTAGGTACAGCCTGGCTTCTCGGCTCATAACCAAGACTAGCTGGACCTTTTCCTTGGTACCCTTTGACATTGTCTTTAGTCGATCCTTTGAGTCTATGCCTAGCCTTTTTAGCATGTCATAGGCCTTTTCTGGCTTGAAGTTTTCGTAAAAGTCAGAGAAAAAGTTGATCAAATCCGATACCCTCATCCAGTCGTTTAGATAGGTTCTCTCCGGCAGATAGGATACGATTTTCTTTGTCTCTATGCCTGGCTCGTAGCCATCGATAGTCACCTGACCAGATGTTGGGGTTAAAAGCTCGTTTAATATCTTTATAAAGGTGGTCTTGCCGCTGGCGTTTGGTCCTAATAGGCCAACTATCTTGCCCTGGGGTATGGACAAGCTGATATTGTCTAGAGCCTTTACCGGTCCAAAGGTTTTTGTAAGGTTTCTACATTCAATAATAGGCTTCATTTAATCATCTCCTTTGTCATATCAGCTAGTAGGGTCTTAATTTCTTCATAGTTAAAACCAAGGTCTATCATTTTTTCTAAAAAGTTTTTTACATGGTCAACAGCCAATTCGTTTTTTACCTTTTTAATCATACTGACATCCTCCGTAACAAATCTACCAGCTGTCCTTTGAGTTATGAGCAAGCCCTCCTCTTCAAGGCCAGCTAGTGCCCTTTGCATGGTGTTTGGGTTAACCGATGCCTCCTTGGCCAGGTCTCGAACCGATGGCAGCTTGGATCCTAGTGGGTATTCTCCGGAGCAAATTCTTAGCTTTATCAGCTCAATTAACTGGGAGTATATTGGGCGATCAGGTTTGACTTCCCATGCCATGTGATCACTCCTCTTGTATTATTGTATTAAGCGCTTAATACAATAATACAGTAGTGGACTTTTCTTGTCAAGGCTTTTTAAGGAAATTTTTTTTGAAAATAAAAAATGGCCCTGCCCGAAGGCAGAAGGCCAAAACAAGGATATATGAAAAGCAATCACTAGAGGGTAGCAAGGTAGGAATGGCGGATTATCTTTATGGCCCTATCTATATCCTCTAGTGAGCTTAGGCGGATCCGCTTGTCTAGGGTATAAGAATAGTTTTCAGGGACACTTTCAACCCCATATAGGGGGTCATTCATGGCCTGGCAGGGAAAGAGAAAGACTGTAACAAAGGATTTAGACAAACGCAGCTGGGCAAAGTTCCTAGTAGTATAGTAGGCAATATAGTCTCTTGTAAACCTTTCGCTGATGCTATCATCAAGGTTTAAGAGTCTAAGACGGAGGCTCTTAAAGATATTAATGGTCAAGTCTGAGCCCTTTTCTAAGTGGTCTTCAAGGCTGTAGGCAGGTGGGGCTATTTTGTCCCTGCCCCCTTCGATTAGCCTAAGGCCAGAGGAGGCTAGCTTGGCAGTAGGGTAGATGTTTTCTAGATATAGCATGTCCTCCTCGTACCAATAGTACTTGTATAGGTTTATAAAATCAGAGAGCCTGCTGACTGCATACTTGTCAAACTTGTTGTATTTGTTTGCTATGAGTATGGCCTTAGGACAGGACCAGCTGATCTGTATATCATGGCCTAGGGCCCGCCTGGCAGCCTCTTCAAAGCTTGGCTTGTTCATGGTCAGCCAGTCTAGATAGTAGACAGCTTGGTTGATAATATTATCGTTTTCAGTTTTTTTGTATAGTATGATAGTAGGACTTCCGTTTTCATCAAGGCCTAAGCTATCAATTACATAGCCATAGCTATTATTTGCGGGAAAATCGCTTGCAATATAGTATACACCTAAAATTTCTTCAGAATTGTGTTCTACAAAGGCTTGTATGTTTTTATCCTTGTAGGCAGATTTAATGTCGAGCTTTTTAGCCTTGCCATCCCGTATTGCAAATAGTGGCATTATACTATACCCCCCATGCCTGTTTATAGTTTTCCCTTGGGACTAATGGCGAAATAGTGGATTTTTTGTAACATAATATTTACTTAATTACCAGTTTATATTATATAAATAATCTATCAGACTTTTAGAAAAAATGCAATAGAATTTGTCCATAGCTAGAAATAAATTAATACAATTAGCATATGGACTTTATGGCTAGCTATAGCATCAAAAAGTAATTAGATGTATAATATAGGTGACAGCACAAAAATTAGGGGGTATTGTAGTTGAAGGTTAGAAAAAGAGATGGCAGGATACAGGATTTTAACCTTGGAAAGATTAGGCTCACTATCGAACGTGTATCTGATGAGGTTCAAATGCCACTTACTGGCTCAGACCTTGATATGATATCAAAAAGCATAGAAAGTGATCTAGCTAGTAGAGGAGAGGATATCATAGATACGGCCCAGATAGGCAAAACAGTAGTAGCCCAATTAGAAGACTTTGGCTATAAAAAGATAGCGGTGGCATATCAAGGCTATACTACTTAAATTTATCTATAAAAATGAAATCCCCGGTGCTTGACAAGGGTCAATTAGCCGGGGTATTTTTTTGACTTATTTTATGTATTATTAGAACTATAGGGTTATCTTTGGTATAGGAGGTGGTACACTTCCTGTACACAAGGAATTTATTCTCTTGGCTATATTATCTAGGTGGATAATATCATCGTGGAGGTTTTTCTCAACCACTACCCTAGGCATTCCATATATTGTGCAAGAATCCTCTGATTGGGCCATGATATAGGCACCGGCGTCTTTTGCTTCCTTGGCCCCTTCTGCTCCATCAGAGCCCATACCTGTCATGATAATAGCCATGGCCTGGTCCCTGTGGGATTTACTAAGTGAGGTAAAAAGCAAATCTACTGAGGGTGTATACTTATACACTGATGAGAACCGGTCTTTGCTAAAAAGACTAATGGTGCTGTTTTTTTCTATATACATATGCATGCCGCCAGGACATATATATGCATAGGCTGGCCTTAAGAGCTCTCCATGCTCAGCCTCTTTTACGGTTATGGCAGAATCCTTGTTTAGCCTTTCAGCTAGGGAGGCTGTAAAGGATGCTGGCATATGCTGGGCAATAACGATAGAAGCGGAAATCTTTGGGGAAATCTTTGGTAGCAATGAGGACAGGGCCCTAGGGCCTCCTGTAGATATGCCGATACCTACTACAGAAAAACGCCTATTGTCCATATCTGCAAGGTTTTCATCTGTCAAGGGAAGGGGTTCGAGCTTGGCGTCCTTGGCAAGATAAATCTTGCTTATAAGGTCTTCCTTGGTCAGTTCTTCCTTGTGTAGGTAGTCGACAGCCCCTTTTCTAAGGGCTTTGATGGTGGTCTCTGCCCCGTCATAGGTAAAGGAAGAGACCATAATTATCGGAGTGGGACATTCACTCATAATATGCTCTACTGCTTCTAGACCGGACATTTCTGGCATCTCATAATCCATGGTGATAACGTCAGGTTTTAGGTGCTTGGTTTTCTCTATAGCTTCATAGCCATCTCTTGCTATTCCGACAACCTTTATACCTGGTTCCGAATCTAGAAACAGGTTGATCCTAACGCGCATAAATGGTGAGTCATCTACTATAAGAACCTTTAGCATACTGAGCCTCCTTAGAAAAGATTGTAATTATTATATACCGTTTTCTTAGGAAAAGAAAGGTGTATTTGTGTACTTTGTTTATAATTATGTAAATTGGCAATAATTTAATCAAAAGTCTAGGGAGGGGACAAAATGATTAATCAATTGCTAGATTTCTTAAACAAATTAGAGGGGGATCAGGGCCAGGATGATAGGGCGCTTTTGCTAGAAAATGTATGCCGGGCCAGGGAGGATTGGCATGCTGCACAAAACTATTTTCAAAATGTATCTGACCCTGAACTAGTTGACTATGCAATATTCAAAGTTGAGGAAGCAAAACGCAAGTATATGTACCTGCTTAGGCTAGCAAAAAAGGAGGGCCTAGTGCAGGACCAGGTATTGTAGGGACAATGAGCTATCTATAATTTATTTAGCCTTAGGATATACAAAGCTACTCTAATTAAGGCATAAAAGAGGGGATAAGCCCATATCTATTATTATAGAGACAGGTCTATCAGACTAGCTAGCTACTTAGGTGATGTTACCTGTCAATACCGGATAGGGTGTGGTGCTTATGCTAGGGGCAAACCTTTCAAAAGCAATCCTTGCTACAGGACAGGGCCTTAATATCCCCTTTGACATAATACTTGCCTATGCAGTAGGCCTAGGGCTTTTGTATTTTGTCGGCTGGCTATTGCTGGTCCCCTTTAGGTTTTTACTCCGCTGGATAATAAATGCCCTGATAGGTGGGGCAGTCCTTTGGCTACTAAATCTCATAGGCGGGCTTATAAATGTAACAGTAGCAGTTAATCCAATAACGGCCTTGACTGTAGGTTTTTTAGGTCTACCAGGTATAATTCTAATCCTCCTGCTACAATTTATCCTCTTATAACAGGGTGCCTTGGCACCTTTTTTTAATGGCTTTTTTTGGGGCCTAACTGCCTTGACACTTTAAATCCAATCAATTACTATAGCAGTATTATAAATACTATGTATAATTTAGTTTCCTCATATATTTATTATGTGAAGCTTGTCAGCCCTATGCTTTCGGTGTAATATAAATAGCAAGACCTGTCTATAAGGATGTGACTTAAATTGAGTGAAAAAAAGAGAATATTTAGCGGGATGCAGCCAACAGGGGTTTTGACCCTTGGCAACTATTTAGGGGCCCTAAAAAACTGGTCGCAGCTCCAGGACCAGTATGATTCTATATATTCTATTGTGGACCTGCATTCACTGACTGTCAGAAGGCAGCCAAAGGATGTTAGGGCGGACTCTGTATCCCTACTAGCCCAGTATATTGCCTGTGGGATTGACCCTGAGAAAAACACCTTGTTTATCCAGTCTCATGTTAGTGCACATGCTGAGCTTTGCTGGATACTCTCCTGCTATACCTATATGGGTGAGCTAAATAGGATGACCCAGTTCAAGGAAAAGGCTGGTAGCCACCAAGACAATGTAAATGCTGGTCTTTTTACATATCCAGTCCTAATGGCTGCTGATATCCTGCTATACCAGGCAGACCTAGTACCCGTAGGAGGGGATCAAAAGCAGCATCTTGAGATAACAAGGGATATTGCAATTAGGTTTAACAGTGTATATGGTCCTGTATTTACTGTTCCCGAGCCCTATATACCAAAGGTAGGGGCCAGGATCATGAGTCTACAGGAGCCAGAGTCCAAGATGTCAAAATCTGATGAGAACCAAAACGCCTATATTACCTTGCTTGATAGTCCCGATACTATCATTAGAAAGTTTAAAAGGGCTGTTACTGATTCTGAGGCCCTTGTTCGCTATGATATAGAAAACAAGCCTGGTATCTCCAACCTAATATCCATCTATTCATGCGTAACAGGCAAGACCTATGATCAGGTGGAGGCTGAGTTTGAAGGCAAGGGCTATGGGGACTTTAAACTAGCTGTCGGTGAAGCAGTGGCAGAGGCCCTAAAGCCAGTTCAAGCCCGCTACAATGAGCTTATGTCAGACAAGGCCCAGCTAGAGGCTATCCTAAAGAAAGGGGCCGACTCAGCAGAGTATCTAGCTATGAAAACCCTTAGAAAGGTATACAAAAAGCTAGGCCTGGTGCCTAGACCTAGATAGGCTAGTAGCTAAACAAGGGTGAGGCCTTAAGAGGGAAAGCTTAGGCTAGATAAAGTAGATAAATGAATATGAAAAGCGGTATAAAATAAAGAGCCCTCATTTAGCCGGTCTTTTTGTTATGTCATATTATAGCATCAAGATGATGGATGTTTGAAAACTGAAACCACATATTCACCCTGCCATAGAGCAAAAAATTATGACTTATCAATGAAAAATGCACATTTAAGTGGCAACAAAACATATCCTTTTATACAGATCCGCCAATCTATTATATAAAAGCCAAATATACTGGCCTAGAGACAATAGAAAGCAGTTAATCATCACCACTGTGTTAGCACATTATCAAGATTATTGCTTTCTAATTTAAATTGAACCGGGAACAGACGATCAGGTAAGGGCATTGCCTGAACCGGGAGAACACATTTTTTTGCATTTTTTATACCAAAACCAACGAAAGAGAGTGACAAGATGGCGGATCTATATTCCTTGTTAAAACAATTTAATGCTATTGGTGGGATGGCAGAGACCGGACAATCCGGTTTTTGCTTATTGATGGCCCTTTGGCAGAAGGCCAATGAACTTCAATGGAGAAACAAATTTACCATGACCAATGCTGAACTGCTTTATAAAGCAGGATTTGGCAGCGAAAAGACACTAATTGGGGTTAGAAACAAGCTGGCCGAGCTGGTGTATATCAAATATATCAGCCCTGATAACAGGAGAAAGAGCGGTACTTATATCCTGGAATTTGATTTGATGGGTCTTCTTGACCAACCGAAGGAAAGTATAGAGGGTAATATAAAGGTAGGTAATGAGGACAATAGTGTAGCTGAATGTTTACCTGGGGAAAGTAATGATGACAGTAGTGGAGATAACTGTTTACCCGGGGAAAGTAGTGGGGTAACCAGTCAGGGGAATAGCGATGTAAGCAGTGAGGTGAACATTAATAAACTAAACATAACTAAACAAAACGAAGACGAGGATCTTCATAATCCTTATGTTTTTTATGCAAAGAATATAGGGCCTATGCTTCCTGACATTTCGGACTTAATCTCACAGTACCAGAAAGACCTACCCGATGAGCTGATAGTTGAGGCTTTTAAGATTGCCGTTAGAAACAATGCCAGAAGTATGAGATATGCTGAAAAGATCATGATTTCATGGCTGGATAAGGGGATAAAAACGATGGATGCATTGAGAATCCATGAAGCCCAGAGAGAGAATAAAAGGGCAAGAGGAAGTAAAAAACGTGATCCCTCAAAGCCACAGAAACGGGTATATACCAGTGCTGAAATAAGTGCTGCTACAGACTATATCAGGGAGGTAATAAGGTATTACAATGGCTCTGATATACTTTCATACATCCGCTCCCTTGGCTATCCTCAAGAGATTACAGAGAGTGCCATTGACCTGTTGGTAAAGGGGAAGGAGCTGGTGTTATGAAGCATATTGGGGAGTGTATGCCTGATTTAGTGGACATTGATTTAAACAAAAATTATGATGGGGAAAAATGCAGGGTATGCGGGGCCACTATCAGGTTCTATAGAAATGAGTACAGGAAAGCCTGTAGGGAATGCGGTACATGGGTATTTTATAGGGCAAGGGTAAAAAGGAACCATCAAAGAAGGGTAAACTGCTATATTTGTATGGACAAGGGTATCGTGGAATATCCGGTTCAAAAGGACGGAAACCTATACCGCTATGTAGCAAGGTGCAACTGTCCGAAGGGAATGAAATGGCCTGGAACCATACCACTATTGGTGGAGTGCAAGTATTCACCAAGACCCGAATTTATAGAAAAGAAGAACCGGATGCTCACTAGAACCATTCCTTTTGAAGAAAAAAGCAGTTACAGATAATGGATTTATAGACCTGACGAGTCAGGAGAGGGAAAATCGGTAAAGAAAGAGGCCAGGACCTACGGAATACATAACATAGCCAGTTTTGTCTATTAAAAAATATATATACACTGTAGCCCAGCTAAAAGGCGACAGGACAGTATTGGATCTCAAAGGGAACAGGACTGTATTTAAAGTTGATGATCTATTTTTACAGTAAGAAGGGCCGGGAAATATTTTTTTAGCAGAGCTCCGAAACGCTTTAATTTTTACAATTTGATATTGATTTTTTTGAATAGGTATGTTAAACTAGGGTAAAATAATATTACCTAAACGGTAAGAAAATTTGGGAGAGCAATGGAGATTTGTTACAGAAGCAGAAGGGTTATGAAGTTGTGCACAGAATACAAAACTGCGAAGAAGCAGCTTGGAGATCTGATAGCTGAAAAATTGATGGGTGCCATAAACTATATTGAAAATGCAACAAGTCTAATGGATGTTGCTAATTATCCCCCTTTTCATTTTCATGAGTTAAGAGGGAAACGCCAAGGAACCTATTCAATAGATTTAGGCAGGAAATTGGGTTTTCGAGTTATACTTGAGCCAATAAGTAATGATGGAGAAACAGTAAAGGATGATAAGGGTTTTTATCAATTCGAAAGAATAAGAATTGTTTAGATTTTGGAGGTGAGTAATCATTATGAGTAAAATAGAATATCAAGATATCATTGCTTTTCACCCTGGCTACTATGTAAAGGAGATAGTAGAAGACATGGAAATTACTCAGGATGAATTTGCTAAACGACTAAATACTACACCCAAAACATTAAGCAAGCTCTTGTCTGGACAAATACCCCTATCAGATGATATAGCAATGAAATTATCAATCATGCTGGGTACTAATGTAGAGCTATGGCTAAATCTACAAAAAAAATATGATGAAAAACTTATTGAAATTGAGAGAAAAAAGGAACTGGAAAAGGAAAAAAAGTATATTGGCATGATTGATTATAAGTATTTTGTTCGCTTAAATGTTGTTTCAGACGTAAAAGACTGGGATGAAAAAGTACGCAATTTGTGTAAATTCTTACAGATCTCTTCTCTTAGTGTATTGAGTAAGGAAGATTTCCTGGTAAACTTTAGGAATAATATCAGTAAACCGAGTGAAAAGAACAGGGTTAATTCAAAAGCGTGGTTGCAAACAGCTATTAACTTAGGGAGGCAAATGGAAGTAGCACCATTTGACAAGGAAAAATTAATAGAATCATTATATACAATTAGAAAACTAACAAGAAAAGATCCGTCAGAGTTTTATCCTAAACTAGTTGAGATTTTTTCATCTTGTGGTGTTGCTTTTGTAATATTACCTCATCTACCTTCATCAGGTATTAATGGGGCAGTGAAATGGATAAATAAAGAGAAAGTCATTTTAGCCATGAATGATAGATTTAAGTATGCTGACATCTTTTGGTTCTCATTATTCCATGAAATCAAACATGTGTTACAACAAAAAATAAAGAAAACATTTATTTCAAATGGTAAATTAGAAAAACAATTGGAAGAAGATGCAGATTTATTTGCTCGGGATAGTCTGATACCTCCTATGAAATATAATGAATTTCTATCTGAAGGGGTATTTACGGAAAGAACTATTAATGAGTTTGCAGAATCCATAGATATAGATCCTTGTATAGTGTTGGGTAGATTGCAAAAAGAAAAGCGGGTACCATATAACCGGTTAAATTCATTAAAGAAACAATATGAAATAATTGTGGGCTAATCAATATCCATATATAGAAAGAAAAGACCTACCGTGCCTCTCAACGAGGGGAGTCACAGTAAGTCTTTTTTTATTGGGAATTATAATTGGTTAGCATACAGCAACCACCTCATAGTCCTGGTTTCATACGTAACTTCGTAATTCACAAGAGTATTATTGATTATGCTCTGGCATATAAATCTTATCGTTTTATGCCCACGAAAATCCCGTATGTTTTTAACCATGGACCTTTTAACATTAATGACAACCCTGGAACCATCGCTGGTTTCCAACCGGAAGCGGATAGGACGCATATTGCCTTCGACGTCGGTACAAACGATCATATCTATTTTTCTGCCTATCACGGACATATAGAACCCTCCTAAAAAAGAACATATGTTCTGTATTTATGATAGCGAAAATCCTTGTGGAAATAAAGGGTTAAATTAAACTTTATAAATTTGAAAAATGGGGAATGGTTGATGGAGAAATTTTGAGGTTTAAGTAGAAATAGGAAATAATATAAAATTAATTAAGGAGATAATAATAATGGCTGAGGATATTAAAGTCAACTTAAAACCAATACAAAGAAATATCAACGATGTAGCCTTAGAACTAACTCAGTTATATTATGAAAATCATCATATGGGAGATGTAGAAGAGGTCCAGGAGACATATGCCAGATTTTATGCTATTGCAGCGAGGATGGACTATTTATCTAATAGAGATTTTGACAAAATGATTTCCGAAGAAGTTATAGATAACCTAATATGAGCCTAAACCGGCTCATTTTTTAACGACAGGAATTTGCTTAACCTCATTAGAAATAACATCCTTTGAAGAATGGATCCCGAAAGACATTGACAAATATGATGTGATTTTATCTGCCCAAGCCTTCCATTGGCTTGATGAGACTATTAAGTACAAGAAGTGTTACAACCTCTTGAAAGAAGACGGCTATCTCGTATTATTCTGGTATAATTCCAGAGGCCTGACGGAAGAAGCAAAGGTTATAGACCAAAGAGTTAATAGGATAATTGGGAAGTATGCAAATAGACAATCCAGCGATAATAAACCGGAAAGGGAAAGGGCTGCACACTCGGGAGTGTTTAAGAAAGAGGATAGGAAAGCCGAAATAGAGGATTCAGGATTATTTAAAATTCTGGATATATTACAATACAGGACTGAAGTAAAGAATAACTCAGAGCAATATTAGAAAGCTCAAAAATCAGTCCCCGCCTTTGCTTCAATACTTGATGGTATGGAAGAAAGTGCAATCCGGGATATGGAAGAAGAGATAGTATATGAAATAGATAACAATGGTGGATATGTCGGAACAATTTTTGACTACTCACTTTACATAGCTAAAAAGATCAACAAAAATACTGATTAAATGCCAAATATTCCAGTTAGTTACGGCAATTGTATGTAAAAATGGTTCATACAATCCATTCGCTGAACACAAGCCCTGGGTCTCACTGGCTTCGGAAACCCGCAGCTTGTTATATGACATGAATATTCTAAGTATGTTATGGAGGAATCTATAGTGATTGATTCATTAAAAGGTCAATTATACGACTGGCAGTATGGTAGAAATATTATTAAGGGATTCATTAACGAGTTAAGTGAAGCTGATCTTGATAAACCGTTTCCAAGAAAAAACCTTAATTCTCTTAGAAAACAATGTGTAGAACTTATACAAATACAGTCCTGCTATGTTAATGCTTTGAATACAAGGAAAATACAGTTTGAATATGATTCCATATTGGATACTTCCAAACTGTCTCTACTTTCCAGGATGGATGCTTTGGATACCCATTTGGTAGAATACCTTGAACCTTTCGATGGTAGTGAAACCATTGATTGGTTTGGTGAACAGTGGAACATTCATCGTCATATATCAGCAATGATAGGCCATGAGCAAATGCATATTGGGCAGATCGTTGCATTTTGTTATGCTGTGGGGATACAGATTCCGGAGGAAATTAAAAGAACCATGGCCCTATCCGACTAATAATAGCTGCTTGTATGACTATTTCCATTGTGAATGATTAAGTGGAGTGATTATAGTGATGAAAATTGGACTTCGTAAACCAAGTCTTAAGAGGAGCATCAGAGCCAGAACAACAGGCAAATTAAAGAGGAAAGTAAAAAGGGCAGTAAATCCATTCTACGGGAAGAAAGGAGTGGGCTGGGTAAGAAATCCCAAGAGAGCGGCTTATAATAAGGTTTACAGGAAGACGACTTTCGGTATTGGGGATTTATTTAAAGGCTTATTCAAGTAGTAAACAAATCTGTGCTTATTATATTAGCTATCTGAATTATGGAAGAATTAGAAACAAGGGGGAAAAACGATGGGTTTTAAAGCAGTCATTTTGGTTGTCGAAGATGTATTGAAATCAAGGAAGCTTTATGAAGAAATATTGGGATGTAAGGTTGAAAGCGATTTTGGTATTTATAATGTGGGATTTGAAGGGGGTCTAGCATTATATAAGAAATCTCTTTTTTCAGAGCTGATTAACAACGATAATATTGTATCAGGAGCCAATAATCTATCTGTCTATTTCGAAATTGATGATATTTCTACCTTAAGAGATAAGGTTGTTAATAGTGGTTTTGAGTTGGTACATGATATAGAGGAGCAGCCTTGGGGACAGGGAGTATTTAGGTTTTATGATTATGATAAACATATCATTGAAGTTGCAGAAAATATGTATGTAGTTATTGAGAACATGTACAAAAATGGAATGACCGTCCCCATGATTGCAGATAAAACTGGCTATGCAATTGAAGATGTAACAAGTATCTTGCAGGAATTGCAGATCATGTAATAGAGGGAGCATATTATGATTTCATCAGTTACACATCATTGCTTTTAACAGCTAATAAGGCTCTTCACATATAGGTGTGTGTAGGGGCATTCCTACCTACAGTGTATCAGCCTGAGGTAAGCTCGCTTAAAGGTAAAGGCGGCGGTAGTCCGCCTTTACCAATACTTATAGTATCTTATCAGGGTTGAAAGCCGCCATAAGCACTGAGGGTTTAGTGAAAACTTTATAGCCGATATCGCAAAATTTTACACATGACAGAGGAGTAAACCAATGGAAAAGTATATTATCGAGCTGGATGGTATACATCTTAAGAAAACAACAATCGAAGATCTTGATTTTGTGATACAGACCGAGAATCACCGTGAGAATAAAGACTTTGTAATGAGTTGGACCCTGGAGCAGCATAGGGATTCTTTACTGGACGAAGACATACTGCACTTAATAATAGAAACTTCAGATAAGAAACGTATAGGTTATGCGATCCTTGCTGGATTGAAGAATATAAATAGCAGTATTGAACTTGTCAGAATAGTAATAGCTGACAAGGGAAAGGGTTATGGAAGAACTTCAATAAGAGCTATACAGAAATACGTATTTGAGAACTTAAATGCACATCGATTATGGCTTGATGTCAAGGATTATAATGAGAGAGCCAGGTATTTATACCAATCAACAGGATTTGTAGAAGAGGGAAGATTAAGAGAATGCATTAAGAATGGAGACCGGTACGAATCCCTTATAATAATGTCGATATTACAAAAGGAAAGCTATAGTCTCCCTTTATGACCATTATACGGACTTAATCGTTTGTAGATATATGCAAAATATTTGAAGGATATTAGCCATTTTTGCAGAAATGTACAGGGAGAGGGAGGAGGGGTTCTTTGTCCAATTTGATAATTAATATTCTTGTAGGCATAATAACTGGGACAATCTCTGGATATTTAGTATCCGTTTACTTTGAAAGAAAACATGGGAAACAGAAGATTGTTGAGGATATTAGGACGATAATCAATTCATTGCCACATTTTAGAAGCCTTATACTGCTCCGAAAAGAACATGACGAAGTATATTATGATATCTTAGGGCTAACAAATAATTGGACTGATGTATTAAAAGAAATAAAATCAAACTGCGAGGCCAGAGGGCATAAAGATGGGATAAAGGATATTGAATATGTATTAGAAAACTTAAAAAATATACTAAAGATAGTTAGGAATCCTATTAGTGATTACTACGAAATAGCAAATCAAGACATAAAGGGGATACTGGTCAGTTTATACAGGCTGAAGTCAAGTTACAAAGTCAAAAAAGAGAATAGAAGGAGTTTGCTTTGGAAGATTTAATGGGATTTCAAATATGATATACTTATAGGTAAAATTACAGGGGGTAATGTACATGCAAACACAAGCAAACGTTAATATTAATACAGTATCTCAAAGAGGAGTTTCTTATTTTGATGGTGGGCTACTACAACTAATAGGATGGAGGATATTGGGATTTCTAGTGACGCTCTGTACTTTTGGGATTTGTTATCCATGGGCATTATGCATGGTGTATAAGTGGAAAATCAATCATACTGTAATTGAGGGTCGTAGACTTAAGTTTACAGGATCGGCCGTTGGGTTGTTTGGTTTATGGATTAAGTGGTTTTTGCTATGTATAGTGACTTTTGGAATATACAGTTTTTGGGTAGGTATATCACTAGAAAAATGGAAGGTTAAGAATACAATATATGCATAATTCATACAGTCTGGAGAAAACAAATAAACAATATTCTTAAAGAAAAAGATAAGCTTATTGAATATGATTCCATATCGGATACTTCCAAACTGTCTCTACTTTCCAGGATGGATGCTTTGGATACCCATTTGGTAGAATACCTTGAAGCATTCGATGGTAGTGAAACCATCGATTGGTTTGGTGAACAGTGGAATATTCATCTTCATATATCAGCAATGATAGGCCATGAGCAAATGCATATTGGACAGATCGTTGCATTTTGTTATGCTGTGGGGATACAGATTCCGGAGGAAATTAAAAGAACCATGGCCCTGTCTGACTAATAATAGCTGCTTGTACGACTATTTCCACTGTGAATGATTTTCTTATAAACGGAATGAGGGTCGACATAAAGACTATGACCAGAAGGGTTCCCGTCAGGGACTATTTTGTCCACAATTTTGTCGGATATCAAAAGGATTATGATGTGGATTAATATGTATTTGCTTCCTATAGTACAGCCAGGAGAGTTCTGACCATATGTGGATACATTGGCAAGGACGAATTCTTTGAGAATGCTGACTTTTTCCCAAAAGGCTCTTTGCGCGAAAGATCAGATGGGACATCATTTCGTACATTTGCACCATTATATGAGATCAAACAGACTGATTTGCGGACTGCAGATGATATAGACAGCCTGCTAAATGGTATAGTATAAAAGAGGATACATTTCTAAACGGTATAATATTTTTGCTTCTCATCCATAAGCGGAAGAGAATACAATTAATTCTAATTTCTATAATTGAGACTGCCTGTCCTTATCCAACAAATATGGTTGAGATGCTTATGCTATTACTCAAATTAGTGCAAAAATGAAAGGGACACACAACTACAATTATTTCGTAACATTGTAAAATTACTTCACA
>DGFG01000057.1 GCA_002391555.1 Firmicutes bacterium UBA3906 | reverse complement strand
AAAGGCAAAATAAGGGCTAGTTTAATCTAGCATCCTTAATGCAAAGTTAGGGATCGTTTAATATAGGACCATTAATACGAAATAAAGGCTAGCTTAAAATAGCTAATATCATATATTAGGGCCGGTAAAAACCGGCCCTTTATTTATAGCTTTCTCAGTTTATCTGGATTTTTCTTCATTAATTTAGGAAAAAAGAAGGAGTTTAAATTCCAATATAGTAATATAAATATATTATTGTGCTTGCCTCCATAATTATCATAAAAGAGGCAAGCATTATTATGATTATTTTTAATCAATAGGGGTTTTGGAGGTAACAAAATGAATAAAAAACGACAAGTATCATTTTTACTAGCCCTTCTGCTTACTTGCCTATTACTAGTACCGGGTTTATGTTTAGCAGAGGAAGCCGAGCTTGTACTAAAGCCGGGCGATTCCATACAGGAGGCCATAGACTCAGCTAATCCTGGAGCTAAGATTTTGCTTAGCCCTGGTGAATACAAGGAGGATATACTTATAAACAAGTCCCTCACCCTCACTGGTCAAGACGGTGCTATTTTAAATGGCAATATGGCCTATTCCACCATCTTGGTAGAGGCAAGCGGTGTTACAATCAGCAATCTAGAAATTAAAAACGCCTCAGCCTGGGACATCATGGTCTCAGCAGGGGTAAATAACGAATATTCTCAGACCGATAGATTTAGCTTTAAGGTAAATAATTGCAAGCTAACTAGCTATTTTGACAATGCTAGCGCCTGTGGTATTGCCTTTTCAGGGGACTTTAAGTATGCAGATATTGAAATTAGCGATAACATAATAAAGGACTACCATTATCATATAAGCTTTGGCAAGGTAGAAGCCAATGTTTACGATAGCAATATAATAATAAAGAACAATAGGCTAGAGTGCCACGAGCTAGCAGGTGACAATTTAGTCAGGCCCCTTGACCTTATCTTTGCAGATTCAGACAATCTAAATATACAGCTTGAAAACAACACGATCATAGCTGATGCTCCTAACAGTAGTAGTTTAAAGGATACAAGGGCAATAGACCTTGCCAATCTTAAAAACAGCCAGGTTTCCATCAGCAAAAACAGTATGGAGAACATATCACAGGGAGTCCACCTAAGCGGTGACAAGGCTGAATTTAGCTTTACTAAAAATACTATGACCTTTTCAAAAGACCTAGCCAGTCAGGATGATTACGCCTTTTATGTAGGGGCACTACCAAACTCAAGCCTGCTTTTTGAAAACAATGAGATCAGCCACTACCATTATGGCCTCTACTTTGACAGTAGCGGTACAGAATCAGACCTGCTTTTTAACGATAATAGTATTGAGGCCAAGGTCCCTGTTTATGTTAAGGGAATATCGGGCGAAAAGGGCTCAGCCTCTGCTAATAGCAGGATCATTATTAGCAACAACAGATTAGCAGCAGAGACTTCTGCCTTTTTGCTAGGGAATATAAATGATAGTAGTAGCTCCTCTATCTCCCTTAGTGTAAAGTCTAATAATATAGCTAGCCAAAAGGATGCTATCATCTTTGACAGGGCCTTTGAGCTAACAAATTCTAATTCCTTTATTAGCTTTACGGCAAACAGCATATCAGCAAATAATACCCTAATCGGGCTAAATGAGGCTAATCGTGAGACAGTTTTAGAAGCTCTAACCTTTAGATACAACTATCTAAAGCTAGCCGACAAGGGCAAGATTGAAAACAAAAGTGTATATGCCCTTGATATCCTTTTAAACTGGTGGGGCCAAGACCAAGGGGCAGATCCTGATAGGATAGTTGGTAGCTGCCTGTATGAATACCACCTGCAATCCTTAGACCTAGAAGCCGAGGCCTTGGGCAGCCAAGTAAATGCCCTAGCTAGAATCAGAGATAACTCCAATAATATAATCACTAACACAGACCTAACCGTTCGCTTTACCGTCAATGGGGCCAACAGCCTAGTAAAGGACCTGACCCTAGCTGAGGGTGAGGCTAGCCTACAATATGATAGTGAGGCTAATGGAAACGACACAATAAAGGCTGAGCTTATCTTTGCAGGAGAGGTCCAGGACATGAATAATGACCTGACCCTGGCCGTTAAAAAGAAGGAGGAGCCCCAGGAGGCAAAAGACCCCTCCCCCACTACTGGCCAGCAGTCCGATGACAAAGACACTAGTTCAGGCCAGGGTTTAGATAATAAGGTCTTACTTTTTATTATTGCAGGAGCAGTAGCCTTAATTGTAATAGTAGTCCTACTTGTCCTCTTAACCCGAAAGAAGCCTCAGTCAGGCAAGGCTGATAGGACACAGTAATAAAAGGGCCTAGGATTTATTAGGCTAAAATTTCCTAAAATAGTACTTGACAAAGTTTGTAGCCTATAGTAATATTGCCTAAATTAATATTGCAAAACCGATGAGGCGGAGATAAAGGTGGCCATGCTCCCACAGAGAGTCTGCGTTGCTGAGAGTCAGATGGAAAACAAGTCATCAAATGGACCGCTGAGGGTGTAGTCAAATCATAGTCCCTTGACTATGAGAGTATTCTACAACGTGAGGCATACGTAAGTTGCCGGGGGTATGTTAGTACCCTGCTAAGTGTACGACTTGTTTTCGTAAATCAAGGTGGCACCGCGGATAGCCTAATTCGTCCTTGACAGAATCCTAATAATTCTGTCAGGGACTTTTTTATTTACTGACAGAATAGAAAGCGAGGTAATCATGTTCTATCCAAGCCTAAAAGAAGTTCAAAAACTAGCCAGGTCAGGCGATTTTAAAACAGCCCCTATAAGTATGGATCTATTATCAGATCTTAAGACCCCAATTGAGGTCCTAAGAATCCTTAAAAATGTTTCTAGCCACTGCTATATGCTAGAGTCGGTCCTAGATAATGAAAAATGGGGCCGGTATACCTTTCTAGGCTATGATCCCAAAATGGAAATTACCTGCCTAGATGGGGAGATGAAAATCGGAGACAAGACCCTTAGAACTAGTCAGCCGGAAAAATACATAAGGCAGGTCCTCAAAGACTACAAGAGTGCATCCATCCCTGGCCTTCCTAGCTTTACAGGAGGACTTGTAGGTTACTTTTCCTATGACTATCTAAAGTATGGTCAGTCTGATCTTAGGCTTGATGCCTTAGATAGGGAGGGCTTTATGGACCTTGACCTAATGCTCTTTGACAAGGTTATTGCCTTTGATAACTTTAAGCAGAAAATCATCCTTATAGTAAATATCTTTTTAAATGACTATGAATCTGAGTACGAGCGGGCAAAGAAAGACCTGCTAAAGATGGCAGACCTAATCTGCAAGGGGCAGGCCAAGGTAGAAAAGGCTGGCAGGTTAAAATCAAAGATCATACCCTTATTTGATAGGGACAGGTATATAGGCATGGTAAGGCAGGCCCTAGACCATATCAAAAGGGGTGACATCTCTCAAATCGTTCTGTCAAACCGCTTTGAGGCTAAGTATGAGGGTAGCCTCCTTAACTGCTATCGGATTTTACGTTCAATAAACCCCTCCCCCTATATGTTTTACTTTTATAGTCCGGATATGGAGGTAGCAGGTGCCTCCCCTGAGACCCTGGTAAGGCTAGAGGCAGGGGTCCTTCATACCTTTCCCCTAGCTGGTACTCGGCCCCGGGGCCAGACCGAAGAAGAGGACAAAAGGCTGGAGGCTGAGCTTTTGGCTGACCCCAAGGAACTAGCCGAACACGATATGCTAGTTGACCTAAGCCAGTATGATCTTGAAAAAATCTGCACTAGCGGCAGTGTAGTAGTAGAAAAGTACCACTCAATAGAACGGTATTCCCATGTTATGCACATTGGGTCAACTGTTAGGGGTGACCTAGCTGAAGGCAGGGATGCCCTAGATGCTATAGGAGCCATCCTACCGGCAGGAACCCTATCTGGTATGCCAAAGCTTAAATCCTGCCAGCTTATCAATGATATTGAAAATAACAAGCGGGGCATATACGGAGGTGCCATAGGCTACCTGGACTTTACCGGTAACATGGACACCTGCATAGCTATCCGTATAGCCTACAAAAAGAATAACAAGGTCTTTGTCCGAAGTGGTGCAGGTATCGTGGCAGGCTCTTTGCCAGAGAGGGAGCATGAGGAGTGCCTAAACAAGGCAAGGGCCCTAATAAAGGCTCTAGAGCTAGCAGACCAGCTGGGCTAGTAGGAACTAAGATGAGAGAGGGTCTAGAAATATTGAAATAAGGGACAGTCAAGTTTATAGGAAAAGAATCTGCAAAGAAAAGGACCATAAAGGAGGAGAAAATGATAAAGGAAGCTATTAAAAAAATCGTAGACAAGCAAGACCTAAGCTATGAAGAGGCCTATGGTGTAATGAGCGAGATAATGAGCGGGCAGACCAGCCAGGTTCAAAATACTGCCTTTCTAGCAGCCCTTTCAACCAAGAGCACAAAGGCTGAAACCATAAGCGAGATTATGGGCTGCGCCAATGCAGTAAGGGACCATGCCCTAAGGATAGACCATGATATGGACCTGTTTGATATAGTAGGTACTGGTGGTGATGGGTCTTTAAGCTTTAACATTTCTACCACCTCTGCCCTAGTTCTAGCTGCAGGAGGGGTCAAGGTTGCAAAGCATGGTAACAGGGCAGCCTCCTCTAAATGTGGTACTGCCGATTGCCTAGAGGCCTTGGGGGTAAAGATTGACCAGCCACCTGAAAAGTGTCTTGACCTCCTAGAATCCATAGGCATATGCTTTATATTCGCCCAAAAATACCACCAGTCCATGAGGCATGTGGGGGCCATCCGCAAGGAGCTTGGCATCCGGACAGTCTTTAATATCCTAGGACCCCTGGCAAACCCTAGCTCCCCTACTATGATGCTATTAGGGGTCTATGATGGGTCCTTGGTGGAGCCTTTGGCCAAGGTCCTCCATGGCCTAGGCGTTAAACGGGCCATGGTAGTCTATGGCCAGGATAGGCTAGATGAAATCTCCATGAGTGCCCCTACAAGTGTGTGTGAGCTTGACAATGGTAGGCTTACCAGCTATGAGCTTTGCCCTGAGGACTTTGGCCTTAGGACCTGCGAGAAGGCTGACCTAGTTGGGGGCTATCCACAGGAGAATGCAGCCATAACTAGGGCTATCCTGTCGGGAGAAAAGGGGCCAAAAAGGGATGCGGTCCTACTAAATGCCGGTGCAGGCCTATATATAGCAGGCAAGGCCGAAAACATAGGCCAGGGCGTAAATCTAGCCGCTAGCCTGATTGACACAGGCCAGGCCATGGAAAAGCTAGACCAGTTTATAAAGGCTAGCAATTAGGGTGAAGGCTATGAAAACTATCCTAGAAACAATCGCCGACTACACAAGGACTCGGGTCCAAAATGACAAGGCCAGGCTTGACCTAGACCAGCTAAGGGACCTAGCCAGGGCAAAGGGACCTGCAGACGGGTCTGCCTTTGAAGAGGCCTTAAAAAAGCCTAAGATGAGCTTTATCTGCGAGATTAAAAGGGCCTCTCCCTCAAAGGGCATAATCTCAGAGGACTTTCCCTATCTTGAGATTGCAAGAGACTATGAGCAGGCAGGAGCAGAAGCAATTTCCTGCCTAACTGAGCCAAAATGGTTTCTTGGTTCGGATAAAATTTTTAAAGATATAAGGGCAAATGTGGCTATCCCAATGCTACGCAAAGACTTTGTGGTTGATGAATACCAAATATACCAGGCCAGGCTATTAGGGGCAAGTGCCATCCTCCTTATCTGCTCAATCTTAGATAAAGACACTATCGCTAAATATCTTGACCTTGCTGACAGGCTAGGCCTAGCTGCCCTAGTAGAGGCCCATGACGAGGCTGAGGTAAAAAGCGCTATCTCAGCAGGGGCCAGGATAATAGGAGTAAACAACCGTAACCTAAAGGATTTTTCTGTAGACACCAATAACTCCATTAGGCTCCGCCAGCTCGTGCCAGATGATATAGTCTTTGTAGCAGAAAGCGGGATAAAGAGTCGAGAAGATGTAAGGCTACTAGAAACCGAAGGAGTAGACGCCATCCTAATTGGTGAGGCCCTAATGCGGGCCCAGGACAAAAAGATGACCCTAGCTAGGCTAAGGGGTGACCTATGATG
>DGFG01000160.1:8035-17809 GCA_002391555.1 Firmicutes bacterium UBA3906 | reverse complement strand
TTTTCAACCTCTTTACCAATACCTCCCCTAGCTGGTAAGACTATTATGTCCTTGTAAGTATTATGCTTAACCATGGCATTTGCTGTCGCCGCTAGACTTGAGCCTCCAGTTACAGCTATCCTTTGCCCGTCACTTATGATGTCGTCTAGTAGCACCGCTGCTGCCTTGCCCATGGCCATTAAAATACTTCGGTCTAAATCAAGGTTGCCAGGAACTATTATAGCCTCACTTATGCCAAGGATTGATTCAAGCTTTTGTTCTAGCTCATTAATCCCACCCAAGGCATTGGCATATTCTCGTAGACTATCTAGTAATTGCTCCCCTTCTTTAGTAATTACCATTCCAGCGGGCCTTATGTCTATTAAGCCAGAATCTTTGAGTACTCCTGTGTCGCTGCGAATAATCCTTTCACCTATGCCCATTAGAGCAGAAAGAGTCCTCCTACCAATAGGTTGGTTGGCATAAATCGTTCGTAGGATAGTATATCTTTTTCCAAACAAGCTTACCATTTCAGGAATGACCTTGCTTATTAAGCTGTGATTATCCATATATAAATCCCCTTGGACTTATTTTATCCCACTGTACATAAAATGTCCCACTCTTGGCAAAAAAATATTTAAGCACCCTATATATTTTATAACATTGCTTTTGCCAATTCAATACTAAAGGCAAATAAATAGGATTATTTTAGACAAGGTCTGGGAAATTTAATTGCCTTAGGGCCTCGTATACAAGTATAGCTACAGAGTTAGACAGATTAAGTGACCTTGACTCCTCCCTCATCGGTAGCCTAATGCAGGAATCCCAGTTAGTCTTTAGTAGCTTTTCCGGCAAACCTGCAGTCTCCTTGCCAAAAAATATAAAAGAGTTTTCCTTATACTCAACACTAGTATAGGTCTTTTTTGCCTTTGTAGTTGCAAAAAAGAATGATCCACTAGGATACTTTATAAAAAAATCATCTAAGGATTCATGATACTCTATATCTGTATATTGCCAATAATCAAGCCCTGCCCGCTTTAAGTACCGGTCGTCTACAGAAAAACCCAGCGGCTTTACTAGGTGGAGCTTAGAGCCAGTGGCTGCACATGTCCTTGCTATATTACCTGTATTTTGTGGGATTTCCGGTTCAACTAAAACTATGTTTATTGGCATAAATATCACACTTTCATAGGTTCTAAGCGGCTATAAATTTACTATTTTTCTATGAACAAGATTCCTATGGTCCCTGGTCCACAATGGCTAGAGATCACTGTTCCAGCCTCAGTCGTCAAGACTTCCTTTATATTTAGCTCCTTTTCTATTCTTTCCCTAAAATACTCAGCTGCCCTTGGATTTGAGCTATGGGTGATAAATATACGTTCAGGATCTATATGACTGCCATCTCCAACAGTTAACTCATAGTAATCCTTTAAACAAGTCTTCCACTTGCCCCTAAATTTGGCTCCTACCGTCATGCCACCATCCTTGACTATAATCTGGGGATGGATCTTTAGTACATTACTAGCTAGTAATGTTATGGAGCTACATCTGCCCCCCATATGGAGATAGTTTAGGGTGTCTATTATAAAGCTTGCCCTAACCTTGGGAGTAATTTGACTTAAATTTTCAATTATGTCCTTGATTGTAGCCCCTGACAAGGCCAACTCAGCTGCCTTAACAACCTGTAGACCTATACCTGTAGAAAGGTTTAGTGAGTCTACAATGTGTACTCTATCCTCACCTAGCTCTTTTGCAGCTAAACATGCAGCCTGATATGTGGAAGACAGTTTAGATGATATGCCTAAATAAACTATGTCATAGCCTTGTTCTAGATAAGGCTCAAAGGCATTTATAAAGTCTGCTATAGTTGCTGCTGATGTTTTGGGTAGGGTTTTGCTTTCCTCTACAATATCATATAGCTTTTCTGCGGTCATCTCTATACCGTCAAGATATGGCTTACCCTCTACAATTACATAAAGGGGGACAACTCCAATCTGATATTTCTCTATTAACTCCTTTGATAGGTCTGCTGTACTATCTGTAAAAACCTTTACTTTTCCCATATATGAATTCCTCCTAGAATAAGTGCAATGCTACTTTTATAAATATAATATAATGAATGCTCTCTATATATTATATAGGTTTTTCTAGTAACTACAACTTTTAAATGCCCAGCTAATGACTTTTATCCTCATTTTTTAGTAGAGAAGCTGGCTTTAAAATAGACATACCATGCTTGTTCCTAAGCTTGTCTGCAGTTTTTTCAAGTTTTTCTTCTCTATTATCAAGATAAGAGTCTAGCTGTTCAAACATGGATATCTGGTCTTTTTCTTCATCAAAACCTGTAATAGTGATCCCTAGTAGCCTCACTGCTAAGGCTGTGTCCCAGACTTGCTCAAGTAGTTCTTTGCCTGCCTGGTATATATGCTTTGTTAGGTTTGTTGCCTTTACACTCTTTTGGCGGGTTATGACCTTGAAATCAGAGTATTTTATTGTTATCTGAACAGTTCTGCCCTTTTTATTATACTTTCTAGCGGTTATACCTATTTGATCTGCAAGGCTAAGTATTACCCTTTTAGCCCGGTCTAGGTCTACTATATCCTCGCTTAAAGTAGTAGATTTGCCAATTGACTTTATATCGTCTTCTCTTCTTGGTATTAGGGGGTCTGTATCAATACCATTTGCCCTCCTGTGCATCTCAATCCCATGCTTGCCAAATCGATCAGCCAGTATCAACTGATCAAAGTTGGCTAATTGGCCTATGGTTTCAATACCAATATTTGCAAGCCTTTTAGCAGTCTGCTTTCCTATACCATACATGCTAGCTACAGGCAGGGGCCATAATTTTTCCTTGATCGAGTCTTGCCATAGCTGGGTGATGCCCATGGGTTTTTTCATGTCTGCGGCCATTTTTGATAAAAATTTATTTTCAGAAATCCCTATCGAACACATAAGATCAAGACTAGAGTGAATATCCTTCATTATAGTCTTAGCTGCTTTTTCAGCTGGTCCAAACAAGGCTTGGCAGCCTGTCATATCAAGCCAGGCTTCGTCTATACTGTTTTGTTCAATTAATGGGGTATATGAAGAAAGCAGGTCCATTACTTCTTTGGAAACCTTTTCATAAAACTGATGGTCTGGAGGGACTAACTGTAGGTCAGGACATAGCTTAAGAGCATTGGATAGTATCATAGTTGTTCTTACTCCAAAGCTTCGGGCCTCATAGTTGGCTGCTAGTATTATACCTGAGCGGTTTTTGGGGTTTCCTGCTACAGCAACCGGTCTTCCCTTGAGGGCTGGATTTCTTGCCATCTCACAGCCGACAAAAAAGGCATTCATATCGACTAATAGTATGATCCTTTTGCTCCTAGACACAAGCTTTTACACCACCTTTTCCCTGTAGCTATTTGGATAAATTAGCTTTAGCCATAGTAACACAAGGCTGACCTATTAGTTTTACTATATCATTTTTTCTAGACCTTTTTAAAGTCATATGTATAAAAAGAAATAAGGCCCTGCTTCAAATTTAAGCAGGGCCTTACAGGCTTGTCTTATGTTAACTATTATCTAGTTTGTTTAAGAGTCTATATAGGATCAAAAGCCAATCTCCCTGAGCGACTCCTTTAGAGTATTTGCTGAGTGCCTAAAAAGCTCAATCTCTTTATCACTTAAAGGCAGCTCTAGGACCCTTTCAATACCCTTGTCATTGACTATAGATGGTAGGCTCAGGCAAACGTCCTCAACCCCATAATAGCCTTTCATAATTGAAGATACGGGCAATATTGAGTTATCGTTTCTTAATATGGCCTCTACAATCCTCCTTACAGCTAGGGCAACTGCATAATAGGTTGCTCCCTTTCCCTCTATTATCTTGTAGGCAGAATTCTTAGCTTCTTCGAAAATTCTTTCCTTATGCTCAGGTCTGCAATTACCCCTGCAGAACTGGCAAAAGTTTTCTATTGGTGTACCTGCTATGTTGGTAAGGCTCCAGGCTGGCAATTCTGTATCCCCATGTTCCCCTATAATATAGGCGTCTACATTTTGGCTAGCAATATTACAGTTTGCACTCAGTAAGTATTTTAACCTAGCACTATCTAGTACTGTTCCTGACCCTATGACCTGGTTGTCAGGTAGGCCAGATATCTTTAGTGTAGCATAGGTAAGTATATCTACAGGATTGGTAACCACTAATATAATACATTCCTTGTTGTTTTCTACTATCCTAGGTACAATCTGCTTAAATACCTCGATGTTTCTCTTTAATAGATCAATCCTAGTCTCTCCAGGTCTTTGCCCAACTCCAGCAGTAACTATCACAATATTGGAGTCTGCACAATCCTCATAGCTTCCTTCGTAAATATTTACAGGTGGCACAAAGGATATACCGTGGTTTAGGTCCATCACTTCTCCTGCCAGCCTCTTTTTATCTAAATCTATCATGGCAATCTCTGATACAGTTCCACCCGCCATAAGGGCAAAGGCAGTTGTAGAGCCGACCAGACCTGCGCCTATTATAGTAACCTTGTTGTTAACTAGTTCCTTTTTCATATTAAGGCCTCCTTTAGTAAAGCACTTGTTAGTCATCTGTAAAACGCTCACTTAGATCCTATAAAAGCTTTATACTTTCTAATATTTACCCCCAAATTGTAGCTTTAAACCAACAAGCCTCTAGGATTAGGAAAAAGGATTGATAAAAGCTCCTAATGTCTAGCCCAGTAATGGGTTCAGGTATAGGCTACCATAGGGTCTAAAACTTAGGACAGTAGCTGAGTTCTCACCGAATACTTCCTCGATAAAGGTCCTATATTCTTCAACCTGTTCTATTTTAATATAGGCTTGAATAGTTCCTGCAAAACCACCACCGTGGACCCTGCAGGCTCCATATCCCTTCTTTTTTATAAAGCCTTCTGTTAGCGCTAGAGCAAGGGTTAGACCCTGTTCCTCTGGTCTTTGATTGGTATAGACATTTTGTAGGTACTTCCATGAGCTATCAGCAGATTCTTTTACCATCCTGAGGAAATCCTCAAACCTGCCCTCCTGCAAGGCCATAAACTGTTCTTTTGCTCGTCTGTCCTCTGACAGGAAATGTATAGCCCTAAGGATAGCCCTGTCTCCAACTTTTTCTCTTAAGCTTTTGATATTTTTTATAAGGTCCTTGTCCTCAACCTCTCTTAGAACATCTTTGCCTAGGCTTGAGGCGACTTTTTTCATCTCTTGTGGTATGTTAGCATAATCCTCTGTTAAGTCAGCATGGCTACCCCCTGTGTCTACCACAAGTAGGCTGTAGCCTACCTTGTCTAAATCAAAATTTATCTTCCTAACAAAAGGCTTGCCCTCGTTCTTGAAATCTATACTAACTAGTCCTCCAACAGCACAGGCCATTTGATCCATAAGACCGCAGGGCTTATTAAAATAGACATTTTCAGCATACTGCCCTATCATAGCAAGCTCCTTAGCCCCCACCTTGTTATCATTATACAGTCCGCTTAGAATAGCTCCAATAAGTATCTCTATCGAAGCTGAGGAACTCAGGCCCGAACCCCCAAGTACATTGCTAGATACATAGGCATTAAAGCCCCCAATATTATAGCCAAGCTGTTTAAACCTAGCAGCTATTCCCCTTATTAAGGCATTTGTTGTTTCTTGTTCTGACTTATCCACTTCTAGTGAAGCTAGTTCTACTCTGAAAACACCCTCATAGCCCTCTGAATAAAGTGTTATTGTATTATCATCAGTCCTATTTACAGCGGCGATAGAGTCAAAATTAACTGCAGCTGCAATTACTCTGCCATGATTGTGATCAGTATGATTACCACCTAGTTCTGTCCTACCAGGACTAGAGAATAACTGGGCCTCATCGGCTGTATCAGTAAAACACTTATAGAAATTATCTATAAGTCTTATGTATCTGTCTACTTGCTTATCGATATTTTTTTCTCCGTAGAGCCTTGTAAAGAGATCTCTAGCATGAGTTCCCTTAAGTTTTTCAACTATCCCTTGCCTCTTTATTCTAGTCATTTATGTCCTCCTGTTTCTAAGGTTTTTCGAACAATGGGACCCTAGGTCACTACAATTATAACTAGAACAAGTCCTCAAAAGCAAATAGATTTTAGGCCTATAAAATATATAGAATTATTGTAATAAGCATAAGCTAAGTTAACGCTAATATGAATTGAACCAGTCTAGATATCTTGATATAATCGACTGGGCATTTCATGGATTGATAGGAGAGATTGATATATGAAATATCTTGATTTATATGGTAAACAGCTGATAGAAGAGCTACTTGCTTATGCTATAAAAAACAGCCTTGTTAAGGAGGCAGATATAGATTTCACCCGTAACCGTCTACTAGAACACTTAGGGTTAGATGAGCCACTAGATAATCTAGAGCAGGCTGAAGCAATACAAGTTCCTGAATACCCCTATAGTATTCTAAACAAGATTTTAGACTACTCATATAACAAGGGGATCCTAAAAGAAAACACCCTAACCTATAGGGATTTACTAGATACCAAGATCATGGGGGTCTTTATGCCGAGGCCGTCAGAAATTGAGGATACATACTATCAGTTAATGAAACAGGAGGGGGCGAGGGCAGCAACTGAATATTTTTACAAGCTATGCCTCAAATCCAACTATATCCGTATGGAAAGAATAATGAAAAATATTAAGTGGACCTGCGATAGTCCCTATGGTCAACTAGAGATTACAATAAATATGACCAAACCAGAAAAAGACCCAAAGGAAATCGCTGCCCTCAGAAAAGCAAAGCAAACAGGCTATCCAAAATGCATGCTTTGTATAGAAAACGTTGGATATGCAGGAAGGCTTAATTTCCCAGCACGCCAAACCTTAAGAACGGTTCCTGTATCTTTAAACAAGGAAAAATGGCATCTACAGTATTCACCCTATGTCTATTACAGAGAGCATTGTATAGTCCTAAGTCAAAAGCATGTACCCATGAAGCTTAGCAGGGATACCTTTGTTAGATTGTTTGACTTTTTAGATCTTCATCCCCATTATTTTATTGGCTCTAATGCAGACCTGCCAATTGTAGGTGGTTCCATCCTCAACCATGACCACTTCCAAGGTGGCAACTATGTCTTTCCTATGGAAAAAGCAGGTATTGAGTATAAGCTCATACATGATAGCTTAGATGGAATCCAAGCAGGAGTAGTAAATTGGCCTATGTCTGTTATTAGGCTTTCGTCATATGACCGTGAAATCCTAATTGACATTGCCAATCATATCCTAGTAAAGTGGAGAGATTATGAAGACAAGGAAGCTGAAATAATACCCTATTCTACTGAAAAAGGGGGGCAAGCTGTAGCCCACAACACCATCACCCCCATAGCCCGAAAGAATAAAGAAGCTGCCTATGAGCTAGACTTAGTACTTAGGAATAATAGGACTAATGATGAACATCCCTTAGGGATATTTCATCCCCACAAGGACCTCCACCATATAAAAAAGGAAAATATAGGCTTGATCGAGGTCATGGGCCTATTTATACTACCCTCTAGGCTCAACCAAGAGCTAGGACAAATAAAGGCCTATTTGACTGGAGAAAAAACTAGTACTGTCGACCTAGCCAAGGATGACCATCCCTTGAACCACCACTATCCATGGATAAAGTACCTGTTAGAAAAGCATGGTTCAAGCAATGACAATGGGCAGGCAGAAGATATCATAAGAGCAGAGGTCGGACAAAAATGCCAGAGGGTTTTATCTGATGCTGGAGTCTTTAAAACAGACAATAAAGGGCGGCAGGCCTTTAATAAGTTTTTAGCAAGCTGTGGCCTGAGACCGGAGAAAAGTAAACAAAAAGTGCTATAGACAAATCTATAGCACTTAGTTTTAGTTAACTCATTACTTGAAAACCCTAAATAGCCAGCTTTGCTTTATTACTATTGTTTCCTTAGGGCAAAGCTCTTGGCAGCAATAACATCTTATGCATTTCTTTAGGTCTATTAGTGGTTTTTTATCCTCCATACTAATTACCTTAGGCGGACAGTTTCTCGCACAGTCACCACAACCTATACAGCCCTTGTAATTTACGACAGGTCTTGGACCAAAATTAGATCTGACAAAGCTAGCTATCCTGCTATCGCCGCTTACATATTTCTCTACAAAGCCCTTTTTCTTGTGTACAGGGATCTTGTAATCTGAAATATAAAGCTCTTGAAAGGAATCGCCATATAGCTTTATGTCTTCAAGCTGGTCTGAGCAAAAGCCCCTCTCCCTTGCCTTTTGTATTGTGTATACCCTCTTTGTATCTATCCCAACAAGGGATGCTGCCACCACGTCGAGCTCATAGGGGCTTTGGCTTGCAATTATTGCTCCTATTTCTCTAGGCTGACCTGCAGAGGGTCCATCCCCTTCCATGCCTACAATAGCATCCATAATGGATAGGCTAGGCTTTACATAGCTAGCTATATCTACTAAGGCTTCAGAAAAGTCCTCCATTTTCCTCATCCTAAGGTGGTATTCAGCCTTAGCCGTACCTGGTATGACTCCGAAAAGGTTTTTTACTGCACCTGTGTAAAGGGTAAGGCCATGGGTCTTTAACTTGCAAACAGAAATCACAGCATCAACCTGGCTTAAGATTTTTATTACCTTAAGGTTTTTTAATATTTGTCCCTCTGGATGACTTACATCTTCAGTGTCAACATTGTAATTAAGGTCTAAACCATCCCTAATTGCAATATCCTCCATACCACATGCCCTGTAGACTCCCCTTAGGGCAGAGACATTATAAAGACCTCCAGGACTATCACCAATTATCGGGTGGGCACCTGCCTCTTTTACCAGCCTGCCTAAGGCAGCTACGACTTCTGGGTGAGTAGTTGCTGCCTGCTCGGGTTTTTTCTTCATGAGCAGGTTACACTTTAGTAGCACCTTCATGCCTGGTTTAATGTATTTATCAATACCACCTATTAGGTCTATACTCCTTTTTAAGGCACTATAAACCTTGTCTTGTGAATAATCCTCACACTTTACTATGGAGACAGCTGCCATATACCCAACCCCACCTATCTAGTTAATTTGCTCCTTCTAGGAACTGTACTGCATTTTCTAACTTGTTCTTTTCGTCCTCTAAATAGCAATAAGGAAATGCTTATGCCTGCCTACATATAAGCCAAGTAGGAAAATCACAATAAGTAGTGTCCATAGGAAAACTTTAAAGCCACCTACGCCATCTTCCTTGTAAAGGCCTAGACTGTTTGCAATCAAATAGCCTCCAACAAGGCCACCTATATGCCCCCAATTGTCAATACTTGGTTGAACTGAACCATAAAAAAGATTTATTAAAATTATAATGATTAGCTGGGGACCAAATATCCTCCTAAAGGTATCTTTTTTACGCTGCCTAAAATACAAAAGTGATCCCATTAGACCAAAGATCGCTCCCGAAGCTCCTGCTGCAGGATTGCTACTAAAGAGGTAGCTAGAAAGGCTCCCGTAGAGACCTGAACCAATATAAATAAGGGCAAACCTGGTCTTACCAAACAGCTTCTCTACTATAGGACCATATATGTATAGGGCATAGGAGTTAAAAAATAGATGGACCAAGCCTACATGCAAGAACATGGCTGTAAACAGCCTCCAGTATTGACCATGGGCTATCAATATATTGACTTTTGCTCCTAGGACATATAGTTGCTGGTTAAGGTCCCAGCCAAAAAAAAGGCCAATAATGGTCATAAGTAAATAGGCTATGATGTTACTGGCCAGTAAGGCATAAGTAACATAGGGCGGCTTGGGATCAGTTATTAAGTAAGGTCTCTCATA
>DGFG01000160.1:0-7826 GCA_002391555.1 Firmicutes bacterium UBA3906 | reverse complement strand
GTCTGACTCTAGGTAACCCTTTAAGAGTAAAGGCTTTATCAGGTTCTTTTCCCTGTCCGGTACATAGGACCTGATTACACTTAGATTACCTTTTAAACTAGGCTCACTGAGGCTAGCTGGAACAAGGCATGAACTACCCTTGTTTAGCCTAATGCTTCCCTTTTTATAAACAAGGTCTCCTGAACCATCAATACATGTTAGGATCTGAAACCTTTTACCGTCTAGGGCTAGACTCATAGAACCACTAGTTATGAGCCTCTCAACAGCAAAATACCTATTGGCTATATAGACTGTTCTATCTCCTCCATCCTCTTTTACCCTAAGTCCCCTTATCTTATCCTGGTACTTACTATTAAAGCTTATTACATCCATAGCCTTTTCAACATGTAGGTCTCTCTTATGTCCATGCCTATCAACCCTGTCCCAATCATAAATTCGGTAGGTTGTATCTGAACTTTGCTGGATTTCGTACACTAGGATACCCTCTCCTAAAGCATGTACCATACCTGCTGGTATATATACAACATCTCCAGCCTTAACCTTAAGTTCCTTTAGGCAATCACCTATTCTATTTTTATCAACACAGGCCCTAAAATCTTTTTTACTTATGCCCTCTTTTAAACCATATACTATCCTTGCATCTTCTATAGCATCTATTATGTACCAGGCTTCAGTTTTGCCAAGCTCACCATTTTCAAATTCGCAGGCATAGTTATCATTGGGATGAACCTGTACAGATAGCCAATCTCTTGCATCTATTAATTTTACTAGCAAGGGGAACTTATTATATCTATCATTATAAATGGCAGAACCCAAAATCTCCTGGCCATAGTCACTTATTAGGTCACCTAAACTCTTGCCCTTAAAGTAGCCATTACTGATAATAGAATTGCCATTTTTATGACAGGCTAGCTCCCAGCTTTCACCTATGGGCTTGTCTCCAAGCTCTCTAGCGAAATTGACTTTCAGCTTATTTCCTCCCCAAATCCTTTCCATATGGATTGGATAAAAAAGCAGTGGATACAAATGAAAACCTCCAATTATCTCATTGTAACAATCAATATATTATCCTATCTGTTAAGGTTAAACAATAAAAATAAGGAACTTATCAAGACAAATCTATCTTTTTGCTCTAGATGTCTGATATGTTCCCTAGTATTAAAGCTAAATTATATATTAACACCCTATTTTGATCTCTTGTTACTCTCTTGCAGTCTGCTAAATTAGCTTTATATCTTCCCTAGTTTTAAAGGAAAGAGTAAACAAGCTATCGCTAATATGGGCATTTTCAACTACTACATCCTGAGGAACCTCAATATCTACTGCTGCAAAATTCCATATGCCCTTAATTCCAGAGGTGACTAGCCTGTCTGCTATTGCCTGGGCCTCTTGTCTGGGTGTTGTGATAACCGCAATGTCTGTGGGATTCATCTTGATATATTCCTCAAGATAATCAAGATCATATATCTTGATATCTCGAATAGTCATACCAATGAGTTTTGGATTAATATCAAATAAGGCCCTTATGTAAAAGCCCTCTTTTTCGAAAGCTACATAGTTTGCCAAAGCCTGGCCCATGTTGCCTGCTCCTATAACTATAAGGTTGTACCTTTTATCGAGTCCTAAAATCTTTATAAGTTCCTTTTTCAGCTCAGATACATTGTATCCATAGCCCTGCTGGCCAAAGCCTCCAAAGCAGTTGAAGTCCTGTCTGATTTGCGAAGCTGTCAAGCCCATCCGCCTGCTAAGCTCCTTGGACGAAACCCTCTCAATACCAACCTTTTCAAGGTCATCAAGATATCTATAGTACTTGGGTAAGCGCCGTATTACTGCCTCAGAAACATAAATACCTTCCTTTGACATATAAATAGCCTCTCCTTAATAATGACAATTATTTAACAATGATTTAATTGTACCATCTATACCATGCATATGTCAAACATATGTTATTTTATTACAATGTCGCCTTGCTTTGATTTATTAATACTTTTTGATATTATTATAGGGTCTAGTTCTTACTTAAGGAGAGGTATATGATTATTCTAACTTGCGATAAAATAAGTAAATCATTTGGAATAGATAAGGTATTGGACCAGGTATCCTTTTCAGTATACAAGGGTACCTGTACTGGTATAGTAGGTGGTAATGGTGCAGGCAAAACAACCCTATTTAAGATAATAGCAGGCTTACTTGAACAAGACCAAGGACAAATACATAAGGGTGCAGACATAAATATTGGCTATCTAGCACAAAACGACTCCATTGATTCTAATAATAGTATTTGGGAAGAGCTACTTGTGGTATTTAAACCCCTAATAGCCATGGAAGAGGGGCTAAGAGACTTGGAACTAGAAATATCCAAGCATACAGATACCAATACTGACGAATATAAGTGTCTGGCTGAAAAGTATTCAAGCTTGATGGATGATTTCCAAAAGAAAGATGGCTATGGTTATGAAAGTCAAATGAGGGGAGTCCTAATTGGTCTTGGCTTTACTCCTGACGAGTTTTACCAACCCATATGGCAGTTAAGTGGTGGACAAAAGACTCGCCTTGCCCTAGCAAAATTATTGCTTAGCAAGCCAGATCTACTCCTCTTAGATGAGCCGACAAACCATCTTGATTTAGATGCTATCAAGTGGCTAGAGGGCTTTTTAAAGGCCTATGAAGGCACGATAATTCTAATATCCCATGACCGTTATTTCTTAGATAGTTTATGTAGCTCTATAATAGAAATAGAAAATAATAAGGCTACTGTGTTTACAGGCAACTATACAGACTACCAAAAGAGGAAAAGGCTAGAGTCAGAAAGCCAGGCCAAAAAATACGAGCTTCAACAAAAAGAAATAGCCAGGCAAGAGGCTATCATTAAAAGGTACAGGCAGTACAACCGTGAAAAAAGCATAAGAGCAGCTGAAAGCCGGCAAAAGGCCCTTGATAAAATGACACTAATTGAAAAACCAAGTTACAGCCAAGATATCCGCCTGTCATTTAAGTGTAAAAGCCAAAGTGGCATAGATGTCTTAAAAGTAAAGGGTTTGTCTATGGGCTTTGATGATAAGACCTTATTTAGAGATATTAGCTTTCAAATACAAAAGGGTGATAGGGTTGGTATCATAGGTGGCAATGGCACTGGAAAGACCACACTTTTTAAGCTCCTGCTTGGTCAATTAAAAGCCCTAGATGGGACAATTGAATATGGCACGGGTCTTGATATTGGCTATTATGAACAGGAGCAAAAAGACCTCAATATGGCCAATAGCTTGCTAGATGAAATCTCAAACAGTTTTCCTTATTTAACAATGACTCAAATACGAAGCACTCTTGCCCTATTCCTATTTAAGGGCGATGATGTCTTTAAAAGGGTTGCTGACCTCAGTGGTGGCGAACGCGGAAGACTAATTCTTGCTAAGCTTATGCTTGCACAGAATAATTTCCTCTTGCTAGACGAACCTACCAACCACTTGGACATGGCATCAAAGGAGGTCCTTGAAAATGCCTTAGAGGACTATGATGGATCTATCCTAGTAGTTTCTCATGACAGGTATTTTCTCAATAAAATAGTTAACAGGATACTAGTCTTAGAAAATGAAACTATAAAAGAATACCTGGGCAATTATGATGACTATATTGAAAAGGAAAAGCTATTAAGACTTCAAGATCAAGAAAAAAACCTAGCAAAAGAGCAATTGACCAAGACAGCAATCAGAGAAGAAAGAAGAAAAAAGCAGGAGGCTATTCGTAGGAAGAGAGACCATGCAAGGCTTTTAGAAGAAACAGAAAAGGAAATAAAGGGGCTAGAAGATGAGCTTAAAGAGCTAGAAATAAAGCTGTCTGACCCAAAACTTTATGAAGACCGAGAAGTAATGTTAAAGACTCAGCAGCAATATAGCAAGGTCAAGTCGACCCTAGATGAAAGATATGAAAAATGGCTCGAAATGCAAGAAGGTCAGGACTAGATCTAAGTGTAGGTCCTGACCTTTAATTTTAGTTAGTCTTATTTTTTTCCTTTAGCAAATTTTCAAGGGCACTATTTACATGGTGAACCATTTTTTGCTCGGCTATATCCTTCTTGCCTGCTAGGATAGCCTCAAGGATTTCCCTATGTTCTTTAAGTGCCTGTTCAGCCCTTTTAGGAACCTTTAAGGAGCCTAGTCTGGCATGTTGAATATAGCGCATAAGAGACCTTAATATATGCCTTAGAACCTTGCTTTGGCAGGAATCATATATTAGGGAATGGAACCTAGCATCATATTTAGCTAACTGTTGGTAGTCCTTTTTTTTAGTATAGTAGACCATCAATTCTGCTGTTTCTTCTAGGTCTCGTCTTTGCTCCTCATTTATGTTTTCTGTAGCCCACCTTACAGCCAAACCCTCTATTAGGGATCGGACAGCAAAAATTTCCTCTATGTCCTTGTCACTTATACCATTTACCACAACACCCTTGTTGGGGATTGAGGTAACAAGTCCATCTAGCTCTAGCTGTCTAAAGGCTTCTCTGACAGGAGTCCGGCTTACCCCTATTTCCTGAGCCAGCTTTGTTTCCACTAAGGCTTGACCCTCTTCATACTTGCCATTTAAAATATCCTCTAGTATATGGTTAAACACCCTAGATCTAAGTGACTCCTGGTCGAGATAATCTGATTTATTATATCTATAATGCAATGACCTGCCTCCTAAGGTCTCTACTAGGACCTAGTCTTTTTGGTTAGGTTTAATAGGCCTCCTGCTAAAATCATTTCTCTTTCTCTTGTAGACAGTTCTAGCCTTAGCCTTATGTCTATGTCCTTTGTTATATTCCTTATAGTAATTAGCCCTCCCGCCTTTACTTGGGAGATAGCATCTACAAGCTCTAGCCTATCATTTACATCAATCAAATCATAATCCTCTTCCCTTTCAAATACCAAGGGCATTATACCTGAGTTTATAAGGTTTGATTTATGGATCCTGGCAAAGGACTTTGCTATGACTCCCTTGATACCTAGATACAGGGGTACTAGGGCAGCATGTTCTCGGCTTGAACCCTGTCCGTAATTGTGGCCAGCTACTAAAAATCCTCCCTTGTTTTCCTTTGCTCGGGCTGGAAAAGTCTCATCTACCGGTGTTAAGCAATAGTTAGACAGATGGGGTATATTTGACCTAAAGGGTAGTAGCTTTGCATTAGAGGGCATAATATGATCTGTTGTTATATTGTCCTCCATCTTAAGTAGTACTAGACCCTCTACCCTATCTGCAAGCTCAGAGCTTAAGGGAAAGGGTTTTATATTAGGACCCCTTACAACTTCAATTTCAGACCCATCATCAGCTGGTGGGATTATACTATTATCATTTACCAAAAAGCTCTTTGGCATGTCAAGCTCTGGTGCTTTGCCAAAGCCTCTTGGATCTGTTACCATTCCTGTGAGTGCTGAAACAGCAGCCACTTCTGGGCTTACTAAATAGACCTGTGCTGAGCTAGTTCCACTTCTTCCATAAAAGTTACGGTTAAATGTCCTAAGAGAAACCGCGTCCGTCGCAGGTGCCTGCCCCATTCCGATACAAGGGCCGCATGCTGATTCGAGTATTCTAGCACCTGCATCAATAAGGTCTGCCAAAGCTCCGTTTTGAGCTAGCATTGTGTATACTTGCTTAGACCCTGGTGCTATCACTAGGCTAACATCCTTGTGGACAGTTTTGCCCTTTAGTATTTTTGCCACCTTCATTAGGTCAAGATATGAAGAGTTTGTACAGGAACCTATTGCTACCTGGTCAACCTTTGTACCCTCTTCCTCTACTACGCTTACAACATTGTCAGGACTATGGGGCCTGGCTATCATCGGCTCTATAGTACTAAGATCAAGCTCAATCTCCTCATCATAAACAGCGTCCTCGTCGGCAACAAGTGGTATCCAGTCATCTTCCCTGCCCTGGGCCTTTAAGAATTCTCTAGTTTGCTGGTCACTTGGGAAAATGGAGGTTGTTGCACCAAGCTCTGCTCCCATGTTGGTTATGGTAGCCCTCTCAGGTACTGTCAGGCTTAAAACTCCAGGACCTGCATACTCTATTACTTTGCCTACTCCGCCCTTTACGCTAAGTAGCTGTAGGACCTTTAAAATAATATCCTTGGCTGAAACCCAGGGTCTGAGACTACCCTTTAGTGTTACCCTACATACCTTTGGCATGGAAAGGTTATAGGGCCCTCCTGCCATAGCAACAGCTACATCTAGGCCTCCAGCTCCAATAGCTAACATTCCAATACCGCCACCTGTTGGCGTATGGCTATCTGAGCCTAATAGTGTCCAACCTGGCCTACCAAAGCGTTCTAGATGAACCTGATGGCATATGCCATTTCCTGGCCTAGAGAAATATATGCCATGCTTGGCTGCAACAGTTTGGATATATTTGTGGTCATCTGCATTTTCAAAGCCCTGCTGTAGGGTATTATGGTCAATATAGGCAACTGACTTTTTTGTCTTTACCCTAGGTATCTTCATGGCCTCAAATTGAAGGTAGGCCATTGTCCCGGTTGAATCCTGAGTAAGAGTTTGGTCGATTTTGATAGATATCTCCTGTCCTGCTATCATTTCTCCAGAAACTAGGTGTGATTTGATGATTTTTTGTGTGATATTCTCTCCCATTATATACCTCCATAAACATAACTTTTACCTTATATATGCATTTGTATTGTATACAATTATACAATCCATGTCAAATTGCGAATTTTGTTAAAAATAATCGTTTTTTCGATAAAAATTCGGATTATTTCTGCTAAAGTACTTTACTATAATATTAGCAAAATGCTATAATATTACATAGAAACTATCTGGAGGTAATGTTATGAGAAACTCATTGTCTGATAAGTTATTATCCTTTTTTGTTAAGAGACCTTACATAGTTGTAACAATCGTCGGTATAATACTGCCTATACTATTCAAATCAATATTTGTACCAGATTGGTCTTATTTAGGGTCGTCATTTCTTTTTCTACTAATATTTATGTTGGGTAGTTTAATAGGCTTAACGGCAATTCTGGTAAATGCGAATAATAACAGAATTAGGTCTATGAGCTACATGATGGACAGGATAAAGAACAAGGACCTTGATGAACAAGTCTTAAACTTAGCCGAAGTTGAAGGACTCGAAGATGTTTCAGCTAGCCTAAAGGAAATGATCATTGATATGCGGGGTATTATGCTTAGCTTTAATGATATATCAAAACAGCTACTAGAGACCTCCGATATGTTCAATAGTAACTATGAAAAGGTCAATACATCCATAGATGACATTTCTATCACTATGAATGAGATTGCAAGGGGAGCATCAGAACAAGCCTCAGAGGCCGAAAAAGGCGTTAATATGATTATGAGTCTATCCGAACAGATAAACAATGTTTCAGAACATTCTAGCAACGTTGCTGAGTCTTCCAAGGATATGATAGTACTAAACTCAAGGGGTATTACAGCGATTAATTCCCTTAAAGAAGCAAACGAAGAAAGCTCAGACACAACAAACAAGATTTCCGAATTTATGAGATCCTTTATCGGTAAGTCAAAGGAAATAGGAGAATTCGTTACAACCATAAATACAATAGCAACCCAGACCAACCTACTTGCTCTTAATGCAGCAATAGAAGCTGCCAGGGCAGGTGAAGCAGGCCTAGGCTTTGCAGTAGTTGCAGATGAGGTTAGAAAGCTAGCTGACAATAGTAAAAAGGCTACCGATCAGATAGAGAGCATAATGGAAGGTATTATAAGAGAGGCTGACCATGCTACTGAGATATTAGACAGGACCTCTAGTGTAATGGAGCTACAGTCACAGGCAGTTGATAATACTATCAAAACCTTCCA
>DGFG01000051.1:4310-6273 GCA_002391555.1 Firmicutes bacterium UBA3906 | reverse complement strand
AAAATCGGTTGTTAGTATCATTATGCTTACTGGTGCAAATTTCCTAGCTGGCAAGCTAGGCGAAGATAAATTAATATAAGGGGGGAGAGTATATGGCTCGCAATCATATAAAATCATCCTTATCTAGCAAGATTTTCGATGTTTTAAACTATTTATTCATGTTACTTTTAATGGTAGCTATGATTTATCCTTTCTGGAATACATTTGCTGTATCCCTTAATGATGCGCTCGATAGTATAAAGGGCGGAATATACCTGCTCCCCAGAAAGTTTACCCTATACAACTACGCAACAATGTTTAGTAGGGGTACTTTACTAGATGCTGCCTTTATATCTGTATCTAAAACACTAATAGTAACTATATTAAATGTCTTTTTGTCATCACTGGCAGCCTATGTCCTAAGCCGCAAGAACTTTGTTTTCCGCAAGTTCATGACCATCTTTTTAGTACTAACCATGTATGTAAATGCAGGCCTGATACCTCAGTTCTTTCTATTCCAAAGGCTAGGCCTGATTAACAAGTATTGGGTTTATATCGTACCCAATTTGATTGGTGCCTTTAATGTAATAGTAATTAGGACCTTTATGAATGGACTACCAGAAAGCCTGGCAGAGTCTGCTAGGATAGATGGTGCAGGAGAATTTAGGACCTTTGTACAAATAATTATGCCTCTTTGTAAGCCTGTTTTGGCTACGGTTGCCCTTTGGGTTGCAGTCGGCACCTGGAACTCATGGTTTGATACCTTTATATTTGCATCTAGGTATCAAAAGCTTAGCACCCTACAGTATGAAATGATGAAACTTTTATCCTCGTCAATGATTCAATCTGGTACTGTAATACCGGGCTTGGTCGGACAGACCCAGTCTAGGGTTGTTACCCCAACTGCTATACGAGCTGCGATGACTATTATAGCTGCCCTCCCAATTATTTTTGTGTACCCCTTCCTGCAAAAATACTTTGTCCAGGGTTTACATTTAGGTAGCGTAAAGGGCTGACAATTAAAACTCAATATGCAACCAAATTGCCAAATCCTCCCTTCACTTAGTTGAAGAGAGGATTTTTTTTGCACAAAATATGATTTTTCTCCATGGTATGCTAAAATATAATATACAAAGCTTGAGAAGGGACTAAAGTAGATGCAAAGACGACTACTATGTTTGACAATACTTATAATAGGTATATTATTGATAGGCTCCTGTAAGTCTAGTGCTGGCCTAATCAAGGAAGACCTTTTTGCCATGGACACCTATATCACCTTTACAGCCTATAATAAAGGGCAGGCCAAGGAAGCCATAGAGGCTGCTAAAAAGCGGGTCCAAGAAATAGAAGACCTAATGAGTGCGACAAGGGCTGACTCAGAGCTAAGCAAGATCAACGAAAACGCAGGGCAAAGGCCTGTAAAGGTTTCAGATGACACCTTTTATGTTATTAAAAAGGGGATAGAATATGGGCAATTGACCGATGGTGCCTTTGATATTAGTAGCCTGCCTATCAGTCGCCTTTGGGGCATAGGCAGCGAAAATCCTAGACTACCTGCTTCTGAGGAAATTGCCACAAGCTTAAAGCTGGTGGACTATAGGAGTATAGTTTTAGATGAGCAAGAGAAAACGGTTTTTTTAGAGAAAGAGGGCATGATGTTAGACCTAGGAGGTATAGCCAAGGGCTATGCAGGAGATGAGGCTATGAAGGTCCTAAAGGACTACAAGCTTGAACATGCTATGATAAACCTAGGTGGTGATATAATTACCCTAGGTGGCAAGGCAGATGCTAGCCCCTGGAGGATAGGAATACAAAATCCTAGGCCAGAGGAGGATAATAAGGGGCAGGACTATATAGGGATTTTTGAGATTGTTACTGGCTCTATTGTTACCTCTGGTGACTATCAGCGTTATATAAAGGACATATATGAAAAGCAGGGTATCCGTTACCACCATATTTTCGACCCTGAGACAGGCTATCCTGC
>DGFG01000051.1:1474-4058 GCA_002391555.1 Firmicutes bacterium UBA3906 | reverse complement strand
GTAGAGGAAGGATTAAGGCTCATAAATTCCCTTGAAAATGTAGAGGCTATGATTGTTACAAAGGATAAAAAACTATATTTTAGCCAGGGCTTTGAAGAGCAGGTGAAGTCTATTCATCCCGATTATAATAATTAACCCTAAAAAGGCTTGGCAATAGAAGGAGGACTAGGTGAGACAAGAAGCTGCTAGAAAAAAAGTATTGGTTCCATATACACTACCAGAGCAAGGATTAGAGGACTTATGCAGGGACTTTGATGTTACCATGTGGCAGGCAGGCCCTATGCCTTATAGTGAGATTTTGTCTGTAATTGCTGACTATGATGGTCTTTTAGCTGCTGGTACAAGAGTTGATGAACAGTTAATAAGTAAGGCTAAAAGGCTTAAAGTAATTTCTGTTTTTGGGGCAGGCTATGATAATGTTGATATAGAGGCAGCCACAAGGCATGGGATCCCTGTTACCAATATACCTGATACTGTAACAGAGGCTACAGCGGAGCTAGCCATAGGCCTTATGCTATCGGTGCTTAGGCGGATAAGTGAGCTTGATAGAAAGCTAAGACAGGACAAAGATTTTAAATGGCATATGTGTAGGCATATGGGCTCTAACCTATATAACAAGGAGCTAGGTATTATAGGTCTGGGTCGTATAGGTAGAGCAACAGCTAAAAGAGCACTTGCCCTGGGTATGAAGGTATCCTACTACAATCGTAACAGGCTAGATAGACAAACTGAGGCAAGCTACAAGCTAATCTACAAGGAACTAGATGAGCTTTTGTCAACTAGTGATATAATATCCCTACATACACCCCTACATGAAGGGTCCCGCCATCTTATAGGTGAAAGGGAGCTTTCCCTCATAAAGGCAACAGCCTACATAATAAACACGGCAAGAGGCCCAGTTATAGATGAGCAGGCAATGATAAGGGCCCTAGCTGAGGGGAGACTGGCGGGTGCTGGCCTTGATGTATTCGAGCATGAGCCAAAGATACCCCAGCAGCTCTTAGAAATGGACAATGTTGTCCTAACACCCCACATAGGTACTGATACCCATGAGACAAGAGTAGAAATGACAAGGGATGCAGCAAAAAGTATTATAGACATCTTAAGCGGACGCAGGCCTAGCAATATACTCAATCCTGAGGTCCTTGAAAAGCCCTAGGCTAAAAGCCTATTTGCTGAGATAGGTGGGTTTACTAGAATATATCTTGATATTAATATACAATTAGACCCTTAAGAAAAAAATATAGGCAAATAAAAAAAGGAGGCTAGGCATATGTTAAGGGTAGCAATGCTAAGTAGCTGGCATGTTCATGCAGGTGACTATGCAAGAGACCTAAAGGCTATGGACAATGTTCAAATCACTGCTGTATGGGATGAGATAGGAGAACGTGGACGCTGGTGGTCTGAAAACCTTGGTGTAGACTTTGAAAGGGACCTAAAGACCCTGCTTGATAGGAAGGACGTTGATGCAGTAGTAGTGTGCGGGCCTACCAATATGCATAAAGACCATATGATAGCAGCTGCCAAGGCAGGAAAGCATATTTTTACTGAAAAGGTTATGGCCTTAACAGTATCAGAATGTGAGGAAATAGCTGAGGCAGTTAATAAAAGTGGGGTAAAGTTTTGCATTTCCTTTCCCTACAGGACCTTTTCCTCAAGTCTTTTTGCCAAGCAGGCTATTGATCAGGGCCTTTTAGGTGACATAAGCCTGGTTCGGATTAGGAATGCCCATAGTGGGGCAATTGACGCCTGGCTTCCCTCCCATTTTTATAATGCCGATGAAGCAGGTGGTGGCGCCATGATTGATTTAGGTGCCCATCCTATGTACTTAAGCCGCTGGCTCCTAGGTGAACCAAAAAGCATAAGCTCTATGTTTAATAGTATTACCGGCAAGCCTGTGGATGATAATGCAGTTAGCCTAATAGAATTTAAGAACAAGGCAATTGCCATAGTAGAGACTAGCTTTGTATCTAGCCATAGTCCCTTTACCATGGAGCTTTATGGTACTGAGGGTGTGCTCTTAGTAGGTGGCCATGATGATAGGGTTAGGATTAGGTCAAAAAATTATTCTAATATAGATGGTTGGACCATAGTAAATGATCTGCCCTTAGACCTACCCCCTGCAATTAACCAATGGGTCAATGCCATACTAGAGGGTGGCAAGATCCATTTTGGTTTAGAGGAGGGCATTCAGCTGACCCAGCTAATGGAGGCTGCATACATATCCCACAAGGAAGAGCGCAAGGTCTATTTTAAATAAGGAGGAAGCTGGCCGGTGGTAAAGACAATCAATAGTGAAAAGGTATATAGTGGTGGGATCATAGATGTTTACAAGGATAGGATTGTCCTTGAAAATGGTGTTGAGACCAGCCGAGATGTGGTAAGACACAGGCAGGCTGCTGCAGTTGTTGCAGTAAATGACAGGGATGAGCTGGTCATGGTAGAGCAGTTCAGATATCCTATAGGGAAAAAGCAAAGGGAGCTGCCAGCGGGTCTACTAGACCATGGAGAAAGCCCAATAGAGGCTGCAAAAAGGGAGCTATTAGAGGAAACTGGCTACTGTGCACAAAGCTGGACCAAGCTT
>DGFG01000051.1:0-1207 GCA_002391555.1 Firmicutes bacterium UBA3906 | reverse complement strand
CCATATAAAAAAGTTTTGGACGATATAGAAAAGGGACTAATCACTGATGGTAAAACAATAGTGGGAGTCCTATTTTACCACAAGCTTATCAGTTCTTAGTCTTGACAAAGGACCATAGTGGTTGTAAAATTGTATTTGTCCTTGTTTTAAGCACCCGTAGCTCAGCAGGATAGAGCGTCGGTTTCCTAAACCGCAGGTCGGGGGTTCGAGTCCCTCCGGGTGTGCCAGCAAAGCCCACTAACCATCTAGGTTGGTGGGCTTTGATTTTTGCCTAGTCCTAGACTTGTTAAGTAGGCAGGCTTTGGACATGGCTTGCACTACTTAGGTCTTTTAACTTCATCCATATATCATAATATTTTTATTAAAATAAATAACATATCCTAAGATAGTTAAAGACGGTGACAGCCGTCCTTATTTAATTTCAGAACTAATTAATAAAAAAGCTAAATCCTAATAACAAAATTGATAAATAAAAAGGGCCTGGCCACAGGCTATATAGTCCTCATTGTAGTAGTTGCTTTGGTAGTAATCTATATTGTTTTACTTGTAGTATTTGAGGATAAAATCCGAGAACTGCTAAAAAAGTTTACTAAAAAATCTTAAAGAAAAGTTATAAAGTAATCTAAGGCTGGCCTCTAGCTAGGCTAGCCTATTGTCTAGCTAGCTGTCTTTACTATATAATGGTTTTATAAAATAGCTAGGATGTGTTTATCGTGAAGGACCTAGATTTAGGATTTATAAAATCGGCCTTGCCCTTTTGGGACCAGCTAGAGGAAAAGGACATAGACTTACTAGAGACCAGACTTGTTAAAAGGACCTTTGAAAAGGGCCAGTCAGTCCATGATGGTGGTGACTGTACAGGGCTAGTGCTAGTAAAAGAGGGGCAGCTTAGGACCTTTATCCTATCGGAGACTGGTAGGGAGATCACCCTATTTCGCTTGTTTGAGTGGGATGTTTGCATCTTAACTAGCTCCTGTGTTATGAAAAATATTAGCTTTGATATAAATGCAGAAGCGGAAAAAGACACTGAGATCTACCTATTAGCAGCTGAAGCCTTTAAGAAACTAGCTGAAGGGAATGCCGCTGTTAAGGACTTTAACACTGAGATAATCTCCTCCCGCCTATCTGATCTTATGTGGGTAGTTGAGCAGGTTGTCTTCAAGAGCCTAGACCAGAGGCTGGCAAACTTTCTCCTTGATATGTATTC
>DGFG01000078.1 GCA_002391555.1 Firmicutes bacterium UBA3906 | reverse complement strand
AGATGTGTATAAGAGACAGGCTCCATATGATGATTTTATCATGAACAAGACCAGTCTCACAATACATGAACTGGATTATGGCATGGATATATTTCTATCTAAAGTACTTTTATGGTACACATTCACTCTAATCCCATCTATTAAGTAGGCATACTTGTCTAAACAATAAAATAATAGTAAAATATAATAGGGTTATTATACATAAAGGGTGGTTTAGGTGGGCAAAAAGCTATTGTTCATTATCAATCCCAAGGCTGGAAAAATACAGGCAAGAAATGAGTTACTAAAGATACTAGATATCTTTACCAAATACGGTTATGAGATCTCTACATATCCTACTCAGTCTTGTGGTGACGCTAAAAATGTAACCAGTGAAAGGGCAAAGGACTATGACCTGCTTGTATGTAGTGGTGGTGATGGGACCTTAAGCGAAGTAGTCTCAGGTATGATGGCTAGTGAAAAGAAAATCCCCATTGGCTATATCCCAGCTGGTAGTGCCAATGACTTTGCACATAACTTTGATATTCCAAAAAACAAGGTAAAGGCTGCAAGCCTATTAATGGAGGGTAGACCCTACCCTTGTGATGTAGGGGCCTTTAATGATTCTAACTTTATATATGTAGCTGCCTTTGGCATTTTTACAGATGTCCCCTATGAGACAAAGCAAGAGGTTAAAAATGTCATAGGCTACCTGGCCTATATTCTAGAGGGGATGAAAAGGCTAAACAAGTTTAAACCCTATAAGCTAACTATTGAGTGCAATAATAATATAATAGAAGATGAATTTATACTAGGTATGGTGACTAACTCAACCTCAGTAGCAGGCTTTAAAAACAAGGCTGACGAACCGGTTCTTCTTGACGATGGCCTATTTGAGGTGACCCTGGTTAAAAAGCCCCACAACCCCATAGAGCTACAAGAGATTATATCAGCCCTACTTACACAAAATCATACAAAGAATCTATTATCCTTTAAAACTGATAAAATCACAATTAAAAGCGAAGAGGATATCGCTTGGACCCTGGATGGGGAGTACGGGGGTAAGTATACACTGGTTAATATTAAAAACTTAAGACAGGCAGTAACCTTTATAGCAGTAGATAAAAAGTGATTTACCCACTATCCTGTATTAAAGTCATATACATAAAAAACGGGCCCTACCCCAGCTCAAAGGTTAACAGGCCCGTTTTTATATATTTATTTACCTAAATCTCATAGGCAGTTGAGTAACCTGACCTTACTGCCATACCAATATTTTTTACATCAATTGCATCACCTATTGTTTTAACAAGGGGTGCAGTATCTGAAAAGCTGTCTACTAGGGCCTGGTCTGGCTGATAGCCTACAGATAGGACCACCGCATCGACCTTTCTAGTCACCCTTTCTCCAGTCTTTACATTTTCCATCTCAATTAACCCATCCTCAATCTTTACAAGCTTGTGAGAGGTTAGGTATTCTGTTTTCTCATCATGCAGGCGACTAGTTACATCCATTAGGTTTTGCATATATGCACCAGGAGCAATTTCCTCTTGCATCTCTACAATCAAGGTCTTGTTATCCTCTACCTGTAGTAGCTCTGCTACTTCAAGGCCCGTTAAGCCCGAACCTATAACTGCTATTGTTTTATCCTTTATGTCTATAGCTCCACATAGGACATCCTCAACAGTGTAAACGTTTTGGCCATCTACCCCTTTAACATTTGGGATAATTGGCTTTGCTCCAACTGCAACTAGTACAGCATCTGGATTTTCTGCCTTTACCTTTTCAGGATCGGCCTCCTGACCTAGTCTAATATCTATTTTACTAGCATCTAGGAATTTCTCATAGTAGTCTATAAACCAGCCTAGCTGTTCCTTTTTAGGTGGGTTCATACCCAGGCGAACCTGGCCTCCTATAGCCTTGGCCTTTTCAAAAACTGTAACCTTGTGGCCATGACGGACCAGGGCCTCTGCTGCTGCAAGGCCTGCTGGGCCTGCTCCTACTACAATGACTTTTTTAGGATTGTCTGTTTTGGCCCGATCTTTGTACTTTGCTTCAAAACCAGTGAGGGGGTTTACAGCACAGACCACCTGGCTACCCTTGTTTAACTGGTCAAAGCAAAAGAGACAGGATATACATTTTCGAATCTGGTCACCCCTAGCCTCAATAGCCTTGCTGGCAAAATCAGGATCTGATAAGAGGGGGCGGCCGATGGAGACAAAGTCAGTTATCTCTTCTTTTAATAGTAGCTCGGCTATCTCAGCCTCACGGATCTTGGAAACTGCTATTATGGGTACAGATACCTCATCCTTTACCGCTTTTATAAAGCCCTTGCGCCAGTTTTGGGGAAAGGACATGGGCTCAATTGCAAAGTTCATGCTCTCATAGGTACCGCAGGATACATTTATCGCATCTACTCCCTCAGCCTCGACTGCCTTGGCTATCCTCACTCCCTCAGTAAGGTCAATATATTTTTCAGTAACTCCAACCTCTGCTAGAAACTCATCAACAGATAGCCTCACTGATACTGCAATCTTGCGATTTGTTTTTTCATAGACATTTTGGATGATCTCTCTTAAAAACCTCATCCTATTTTCAAAGGACCCTCCGTATTCATCATCCCGCTTGTTGGAAAAAGGGCTTAGAAACTGGTTTATTAAATAGCCATGGGCACCATGGATCTCAACACCATCAGCTCCTGCTTCCATAGCCCTTTTAGCTGTATCGCCAAACTGGCCTACCAGAGTCTTTATTTCCTCCTTGGTAAGGGCCTTGGTGGGTTGTTGCATGACTGCACTAGGTATTGCAGAGGGTGCTAGGACATAGTCCTTGCCAGTTAGGGCAGCTACTCCCTGCCTACCTGAATGCTGGATCTGGACAAAGATCTTTGCCCCATACTTATGGACCTCATCAACTAGGCGTTTAAAGCCTGGAATGTAGGAGTCATCAGCTAAACTAAGCTGGTTAGGGCCTGCTGTCCCATCAGTATTATTTATCCTCACAATACCTGTTATAATAAGGCCGATACCACCCTTTGCCCGTGCTCCATAATAGGCTAGGGTAGTTTCTGATACTGTTCCATCCGGATTTGCTGTCAAGTCACCCATGGGTGCCATAACTAACCTATTTTTTATCTCGGCACTCCCTATCCTACCCTTTTGTCCTAATAAACTTGTCATATGATCACCTTTTCTTTTATAATGGCTTACAATATTTTCTCATATTATTATCCCCAAGCTATAAATACTTAATGAAAAGAAAAGTAAGCAAAATTTTCATAAATACCGGTAGTGGCCTACTATTTTACTTACCACTAAAATAGCTTTCTATGGCCTTTATCACTCCATCTGCTATTTTATTTTGTACACTTTTGTCTTTCATTTCTGCCGAGGTAGGCCCTGCTTCTATAAGAACAGAGGGCATATTGGTCCTCCTGGTCATGGCCAAATTATGGTCTCTAATATAAGGCTCTGCAACCTTTAGGCCTAGGTCATCTAGTAGGTCATTTAGGCGCTTAAATTCCTCAAAGATTTTATCTGCTATAACCTCACTGGCTACTGCTGCAGGACTAGGCGATAGATCCCTTACATAGGGGGCCCCTTTGTCCTTTATATCAAAAGATTTTAGTACTCCCTTGTCCATATAGTACTGTACTGTGCCTTCCTCTCTAATCACATAATATCTTTTTCCATACAGGTCAAAATAGGCACCATCAAACTCTAGATTAGGCCTATAAGTACTATAATGAACTGAAAAACCATACCTTGGAGCATCATGATGGATGCTTAATAATAGGTCTGGCATTATCCTATTAGCCTTTTCCTGCCTATCCTCTAGTGACATATCTATATCATTATCAGGGTGCCTAGTATATATTACATTTGCCCCTAAGGCTTCAAGCTTAGCTGCAATAATTTTAGTTAGGCTATTGTTTATAACCTTTTCAGAGACACCATTTACTGCCCCAGGCTGCACTCCCCCATGGCCAGGGTCTAGCATAATGGTCTTGTTTTTCAGGGGCGAATCCCCCTCCCTAATTGGGTCTTCCTTTTTTGGCTTTACTACAATGTCCTTGCTATCTGTAACATCATAATCATTTTTACTTTTCTTATCCCTTATTTGGATTTGTATCTGATAGCTACCTTCCTTTTGGGGTAGGTAGGTGTAGGAGGATTTCTCGCTATAGTCCCTAAGTAGGGTAAGCTTGCCTGTAGATAAATCCTTTAATAGGTACCTATATACTACCCCATTTACACTGTCTCCCTTTGCTGAGATCGCATAGTCTGACCCTACATATCCAGCCTGATAAACAGTAAAACTAGTTAGCTTTGCAGGGGGTAGGTCCCTAACCTTTATATCCTTGCTTTCCTTTCCCTCATATTCCTCATTACTTTTTTTATCCCTTATATGGACCTGGACCTGGTAGCTGCCAACCTTTTTTGGTACATAAGTATAAGAAGACTTTTCACTATAATCTCTAAGTAGGCTGACCTTTCCTGTGTCTAGGTCCTTTAATAGATACTTGTACACTACACCGTTTACACTGTCTCCCCTTGCTGATATCTTGTAGTTTGTACCTATGTATTTGCCTTCGCTAACCTTAAAGCTAACTAGCTTGGCTGGAGGCACTTGTTTTACCTCTATTTCCTTTGAGCTAAACTCATCATACTCACTATCACTGTTTTTATCCTTTACCTGTACTACTAATTCGAATTTACCAGGCTTGTCCGGTACAAAGGTGTAGCTTGTCTCTTCACAATAGTCCTTGAGTACTACTGTTTCCTCACTTGAGGGATCCTTTAATAAATATTTGCACATCATACCATTTAAGCTATCACCATCTACCTCAACTAGATAGTCTAGTCCTACATACTCACCCTCGTCAATTAATATGCCCCTTAGGCTGGTAAAGTAGAGCTCATCTTCTATAGTCTTTATCTCTTCGATACTGGTTACTAACTGCTGTCCATAGGTATCATTGTTATAAAAGGCTAGGGCAAATTCCTCGTACCTGTCCTGGTCATAGCCAGGTTTTGACCATTTGCCAGCTAATTTTTCTATACTTTTTGCCGATCCTCTAGTAACTAGGTCAAAGGCTGGATCCACACAATCCTGCTTTAAAGGCTGCTCAGAGGAATATGCCACTAGATGCTGTATAGTCGCCCTTATCCCAAGCGTCATACTATCAAAGGATGCTAGCTCTAGCTCACTTTTAGGATCGACTAGACTACCAAAGTTATTTTGTTCTGCTCCTACACCACTGCTAAACTTTAAAAAGTCAGTCTCCTTTATCATTAGTGCAAAGGCTAGGTCTGCCCTAACACCCTCTATTTGGGCCTCTTCTACTATCGTGCCTACAAAGTCCTTTGCATAATCTATAGTAATATCAGGATTGTTTATCATTAGATACTTTATCATCTGCTCAGCTGTTGCCTCAGTCTGACCCATAATTGGAGTAGAGGCAAATAGGTCTGCCTTTACTAAAGGCTCCTGGTCCTCAGGTTTTTCTACCTGTTTATCTTCATTATCTACAGGCTCTACTTTATCAGTTTCTAGTGGTACTTTACCTGTTAGTTCTTTATCACCATTTAAACCTCTATAAATATAAGCATAGCAGGATATTGTCAAAATAATAACTACTATCGCTGCTAGCAAAATAATTTTTGTCCTCTTTTTCAAGTTACAAGCCCCCTATATCGTCTTTCATTTACTACATTTTTATACACATATCTATTTATTTCAGTGTACTATTCCATTTTCCCTTTTAAAAAGGCAAAATAATAGGCCTTTTGACAGTAGTAAAAATAACCAATAAAAAAGCCCCGGCTTTATTTCCGGAGCTTTTGTCCTTTAATACTATATAGCATAATAGATAATTGTCTTGC
>DGFG01000054.1 GCA_002391555.1 Firmicutes bacterium UBA3906 | reverse complement strand
CTCACCAATAGGAATTTTCGTAGCATCTACGCCTGTTAGGTCCTCTAGCATTTTTATAGATGTTGGATCCTCATGACCTAGTATATCAAGTTTGACTAATGTATCATGTATTGAATTAAAGTCAAAGTGTGATGTAATAGTAGAGGATTCTCTATCATCTGCTGGATACTGTATTGGTGTAAAATCATGAATATCATATTTTTTCGGTACTACAAGTATTCCTCCTGGATGTTGACCTGTAGTTCTTTTAACACCTGTACAACCTTTAACCAGCCTGTTGGTCTCTGCGTTTGTGGCAATTATTCCCTTATCATCAAGATACTTTTTTACATAACCATATGCTGTCTTCTCTGCTATAGTACTTATAGTTCCTGCCCTAAAGACATAACCCTCACCAAAAAGCTCTTCTGTAAACTTATGTGCCCTTGCTTGATATTCACCAGAAAAATTCAAGTCAATATCAGGTACCTTGTCCCCTTTAAAGCCCATAAAGACCTCAAAGGGAATATCATATCCGAGCTTCATATATGGGGTATCACAGACTCGGCAGTTTTTATTGGGTAGGTCTACACCACAGGCATATTTACCCTTGTCCACTTCAAAATCAGAATCTTTGCATTTTGGACATAGATAATGAGGGGGTAAAGGATTTACTTCGGTTATACCTGTCATTGTAGCTACAAAGGATGAACCTACAGAACCTCTTGAACCAACAAGATATCCATCATCTAAGGATTGTTTTACCAACTTATGAGCTATAAGATATAATACAGCATAGCCATTACCTATAATTGAGTCTAGCTCCCTATTCAATCTTTTCATAACTATTTCTGGTAATGGGTCTCCATACATTTCTATTGCGGTTTTAAGAGCTAGGCTCTTTACTTCTTCATCTGCACCTGGGATTTCTGGTGGGAATAAAGTATCAGGTATTGGTTTTAGCTCTTCTACTTGGTCTGCAATTTGTCTAGGCGCTTTTACTACAACTGAGTAGGCTGCTTCTTCTCCAAGATATGAGAACTCTTCTAGCATCTCCTCTGTGGTCTTAAAATATAGGGGAGCTTGATGGTCTGCGTCTTCGAAATTTCTTCCATACATAAGTATTCTTCGGAAATATTCATCCTCAGGATCTAGAAAATGAACATCTCCTGTTGCCACCACAGGCCTCCCGTAAGCTTTCCCCAAGCTCACTATTCTTTTGTTTATCTTCATCAATGTATTATTGGTGAAATCTGGCTTGTTCCTTAATAGATACTCATTGTTAGCAAGGGGTTGAATCTCTAAATAATCGTAAAATTCCACTATTTTGGCTAGGTCTTGATCTGACCTACCATCTAGTATTGCCCTATATAATTCACCAGCCTCACAGGCAGACCCTATAATAAGTCCTTCCCTGTGCTCGATTAGCTCACTCTTTGGGATTCGTGGGGTCCTATAAAAATACTCCATGTGCGATTTTGAAATTAGTTTATATAGGTTTTTTAGTCCCTTTTGATTCTTAGCTAAAATAATTACATGAAAGTTCCTCAAAGCATTAAGGTTGCTTCGCTTGCTGAATTTTTTATTTATCTGGTTAAGATTAGTAATTCCCTGATCCTTAAGTCTTTTTAATAATTCTAGTAGTATTTTTCCTGTTACCTGTGCATCGTCAAGTGCCCTATGATGGTTTGTAAGAACAAGGCCCAGATGATCTGCAACCTTGTCAAGCCTGTGGGACTTTATGTCCCTTAGCATCTCCCTTGATAAGGACAGGGTGTCTAAAACAGAATTAGTAAAACTAATATTTAACCTTTTGGCATTTTCGCTAATAAATCCCATATCAAAAGAAGCATTGTGGGCTACCAAGATACTGTCCTGGCAGAATTCTAAAAATTTAGGTAGAACTTGTCCTATGCTTGGAGCATCTTGAACCATATCATTGGTAATTCCGGTTAGCTTTATTATGTTCTCTGGGATTCTCTCTTCTGCCTTCACAAAGCTAGAAAATGAATCTACAAGCTCTCCTTTTCTTATCTTAACTGCTCCTATTTCAATTATCTCGTTTCTCGTTGGATTAAGACCAGTTGTCTCTATATCAAATACTACGAATTCTTGGTCAAAGTCCATATCATTACCCTTGATTACAATTGGTGAGTAGTCATTAATCAGGTATGCTTCGACACCAAATATGATCTTTATACCCTTCTTTTTACCCTGTGCATAAGCTTCTGGAAAAGCTTGTACTACACCATGGTCAGTTATAGCTATGGCATCATGCCCCCAGAAGGCTGCCCTATCAACTAGGTTCTTGGCAGATGAAACTGCATCTAAAGCACTCATTTGAGTGTGCAGATGTAGCTCTACTCTTTTTACAGGCGCATTATCTACCCTAGTCCTATCTGCTGCAAGGTTTATATCATAAGCAGACACTACAATTTCACGTTGGTATTTATCATACTGGCAATCTCCACTTATGAGATACCACTTATCCAAAAGTAATTTGTCTATTACAGCATTTGCCTTCTTGCTATCTATAAATAGCTTTACATTAATAGAACTTGTAAAATCAGTAATAGTAAATGTGACAAGATGCTTTCCACCACGTAATTCTCTTGATTCTTTGCTTATAATTTTACCTTCTATTACAACCCTGCCACTTTCGTCGTTTAGCTTTTCTATGGGATCTGGCTGTTTTTTTATCTGCTTTCCTATTATTATCTTCCCTGTGGCCTTATGCTCCTTTCCTTTAGTAGTACGACTTACTTTTGCTGAACTTGCTAAGGCTAGCTTACGAGCAAGCTCTTCATTTTCTTTTTCCTTTTTTATTAAATAATCCTTGCCAGATTCCAGACTATCTGTCTTATCCTTCTGAAATTTTACTATTATAGGATGCTTGTACCTTTCCTTAAGCCACTTTTCCATAAAGGTAATTATGGACTTATCATCTAAAATCTTTGCACTAGATGGATGTATTACCTGCACTAAGAGGACATTATCCTTAATATCTAGCTCATATTCGCATAAATTTATAAGTGCATAGGCTGCTGGCATATTATTTTTTAAACTTTCAGTTAAATCTCTCCAGATAGGGTCAAATCCATTTTTAATTTGCTCTATTGTCGTATTGACAACAAAGCTCAATCTGATTTCTATGTTTGGCGCGAGCTTTTCAAAGTTGCTTTTTATCTGATCAAGATCTTTACTAGATATGTGTTTCTCACTTTGCAGGCTAATTTCCCACTTATTTGATTTTTTATATACTTTTACACTAGTGGAAAAGATATTGCTCTTTTCAATAAGTCTTTTATCTATAATTTGTAGTAATACCTTGTTGTCTAGAACCTTACTTACCATACAATCCCCCTACGTCTCCTAAACTAAATCCGACTAAGTTCTTTGGTGATTTCCCAATACATTTTCATTCTAGCAGTAAAGCCTCTTACTATACCGAGCTTTTCTTCTTTTATGGGATGTGTTACATTTGAAAGAGGAATACTAGCTACTCTAAGATTATGCCTTTTGGCAAGTCTTGTTAGTGTAACTTCTATCCCATATCCTACTAACCACTTGTCCCTATCAAGCCTTTGAAGAAATTCCCGTTTAATTGCCCTTTGGCCACTGAGATATGGAGTTAATCTTTGAGCTAAGTCTGTAAGACTCCTTCCTGATTTAAATACTCCTATTGTCATGTCCGCATTACCGCAGATTATTGGTTGATACAAGCTCTGCAATTGTGCCTTGGTAAGACCTATTAGATCAGCATCTAAGAATACTACAATTTCTCCACTTGTATTATTAAGACCGTCTAGCATAGCAAGGCTTTTGCCCTTGTTATATTCTAGGTTTATTAGGTCTATTCCCATGCTTTCTACTATATGGCCTGTAGAATCTATTGAACCATCATTAACTACTAGTACTTCAGCCTCTCCCTGTATCTCCTTTAAGGTCTTTAAAAGTGGTTGAATATATTTTTCTTCGTTATATGCAGGCACAATAATTGATACATCCAATATAATTCACATCCTGTTACCTATAGGTCTACAGGAAATATGTTTCCCATTTATCATCCAAAAATATCTTTATAGGTAACAACTAGCATAAGAAGTATAAGTATAACAAAGCCAACTAGGTTGATGTAGCCTTCCTTTTCAGGGTTCATTGGCTTGCCTCGTACGCCTTCTATAAGTAGAAGTACTAGCCTTCCTCCATCAAGGGCTGGGAAGGGTATAAGATTAATAAGACCTAGATTTGCAGTAATAATTATAGCAAGGGTAAGTAGATACTCTACTCCTGCCTCTGCTGCTTTTCCAATTTCCCTAACTATACCTACTGGTCCAGCTACATCTGCAGTTCCTTGACCCTTAAATATTAGATTGCCTAATAGTTCGACCATAGTAATCATCATTGAACCAGTACTCTCAAAAGCCATTCCCAATGACTTTAGTAGTCCTGGCTTTTCTATTTCCTGCATAAAATAAAAACCAATCTGGTACCTTTGTAGTTCTTCTTCGTACCTAGGTGTTATGGTAAAGCTTTTTTCAGCCCCGTCTCTTTCCATTGTAATGTGTATAGGATTAGACCTGCTACTTGCTACAATAGTCTGAATTTTACTAACAGCTTCTTCGTTTTCCATATTAGTAAGGTCGATATCTCCTATCTTAACAAACCTGTCTCCAGCTTTGAGACCTGCTTCTTGGGCTACTGACCCTTCGATTACACTGTCGACAACTGGTAATGCACCTTTAACTACTCCAAAACTCAAAAACAAAATACAAAACAGTAAAACAGCAAATAGAAAATTCATAACTGGGCCTGCTAGTATAACTGACATCCTTTTCCATACTTTGGCATTTTTAAAGGCCCTTGGATCCTTGCTTTCTTCATCTTCACCAACAAACTTCACATAACCTCCGATTGGAAGTAGCCTTAGTGAATATGTAGTCTCTTTACCAGAGAACTTAAACAAGTGTGGGCCCATCCCTATAGAAAACTCCTCTGCGCTAATCCCTACTGCTTTAGCCACTAAAAAATGACCAAGCTCGTGTATCATAACGATAATACCTAGAAATAAGAGTGCTATAACTATTTTCATCATTACACTTCCTTATGAATATTGCTTTCTAATTGCTTGGTCAACCCTTAAAATATCCTCTAGGACTGGTTCATTTATAGGCTTGTGGTTTTTCATAGCCTCTTTTACCAAGCTTGCTATTTCATTAAATCCTATCTTTCGGTCTAAAAACTTCTTCACTGCTATTTCATTGGCAGCATTTAGTACAACCGGCATTGTACCGCCTATCTCAATTGCATTAATCGCTAATTTTAAGCAAGAAAAGGTCTCTAGATCCGCCTCTTCAAAGCTAAGCTTTTTTAGCTTGAGTAAATCTAATGATTCTACTGGGGATGGCATGCGCTCAGGATAAGTAAGAGCATAAAGAATAGGTATCCTCATGTCTGCTAAACCAAGCTGAGCTAACACAGAATTATCGATAAATTCAACCATAGAGTGTATGATACTCTCTGGGTGTATAACAACCTTTATTTGTTCTATGTCAAGGTCAAATAACCACTTGGCTTCTATTAGCTCTAAACCCTTGTTCATAAGGGTCGCACTATCTATCGTAATTTTCTGACCCATCACCCAATTTGGATGCTTTAGAGCATCTTCAACTGTTACCTTTTCTAAGTCTTCTCTTGTATATCCTCTAAATGGGCCTCCTGAAGCGGTTAAGACTATGCCCTTTATGTCCTTTTTCCTTGCACCCTGGATACATTGTAGTATTGCAGAGTGTTCACTATCTACAGGAATAATACTACTACCGTGGACCTTGGCCGTATTCATTACTAGTTGACCTCCAGCAACAAGAGTTTCCTTGTTGGCTAGAGCTACATCATTACCAGTTGATAGGGCTGCTATAGTAGCTTCAAGCCCAGCAATCCCTACTACGGCCACTAAAACCATATCCAGGTTTTTAATAGATGCTATCTCTTTTAAGCCACCTGGTCCGACTAGTATTTGTGTTTTAGATGATATTTTACTTTTTAAAATCTCTGCTTTTTCTTTATCTACTACAGTTACTACTCTGGGTTTAAATTTATCTATTTGTTCTTTTAAAAGCTCAATGTTGTTGTGGGCTGACAATGCCTCTATCTTAAAGTATGACCTGTTTCTCTCAATTATATCTAATGCCTGTGTTCCTATAGAACCTGTAGAGCCTAGTATCGCTATCTTTTTCATCATTCATCTCCTAAAGTAGAAAGATTATATAATAAATATACCCTAAGGGCATTGTAAATAACAAGCTATCACATCGGTCCATAACTCCACCATGCCCAGGTAATATATTTCCAAAATCCTTTATATTGCAATACCTTTTTATAAGGGAAGCATTAAGGTCGCCGGCTTGTGACAAAATACCGCATAATAGGCCTATGGCTATAAAGTGAGAGGAATGGATCTCTAATTGAAAGTGCCTGCTTAACACAATTCCAGCTACAAGAGTAATTAGCATACTACCTACTAAACCTCCAACAGAACCTGCTACAGTCTTATTTGGGCTTATGTCTGGGCATAGCTTTTTCTTTCCTAATGCCCTTCCTACAAAATAAGCAAAGGTGTCTGTTGAGAAGGTAGAAAGAAGAACAATAATCAACAAAAAGTTGGAGGGTAATGTTTGATTATTATATAGGTGGTTTGCCGACCCTAGTAAATATGCAAATATAAACAGGATACCAGGATATAAAGTGGCATATATAGTAACTATTGCATCCTTAGGTCCCCTGTCTTTGGCTAATAAAGCAACTGTTGATACAAGTAGAGTGGCCAGTATAATATAGAGAAAATCTCTGCTTAGATCTATACTGATTGTGTTTGTAGGGTTCTTATAGGTGAAATAATAGTGTTGTACATAAAATAAAGTGACTATTGCTAAACCAGTAAACTTAAGAGGTTTCTCGCCCTTTTTTTGAAAGGCCTTATACATCTCACTGCTAGCTAATAAGGCTAACAAAAGGACAGAAAGCTTAAATAGCCAGCCACCTATATATAGGACTAGGACAAGGAGGCACACACCTATAAAACCATATATTAGTCTATCTCTGAGCATCTTATTTGTCCCCTTTGCTTGATAATCCACCATATCTTCTTTTACGGCCTTGAAACTCTAGTATTGATTCTAAGAAGCGTTCTCTATTAAATTCAGGCCACAATACATCACTGCTGGTAAATACAAACTCTGTATAGGCTATCTGATAGAGTAGAAAGTTACTAATCCTATACTCTCCACTTGTTCTAATAAGCATGTCTGGATCAGGTATACCTTTTGTGTATAGGTAGTCTGATATAAGGTCTTGATCTATTGAATCTATTGATAGATTCCCACTATGAACATCTTGTATCATGGCTTTTATTGCCCTTACTATTTCAGCCCTACCCCCATAATTAATTGCTATATTAAGCTGGAGTCCATTGTTTTCTTTTGTCTTGTTAATAGCCTGAATTGTTGCGGCCTTAGCTTTTTCTGGTAGCTTACTAATGTCTCCAATTGCTTGTATTTTTACTTTGTTCATATGAAGTTCGTCAATCTCTTTATTAAAGAACTCAACTAATAGAGACATAAGGGCATCTACTTCCGGCTTTGGTCTCTTCCAATTTTCGGTGGAGAAAGCGTAGAGTGTAAGGTGCTTGACCTTAAGCTCACTTGCGGTCTCAATTACATCTCTAAGTATCTCAACACCTTTTCTATGACCTGCTATCCTAGGGAGCCTCTTTTTCTTTGCCCACCTACCATTACCATCCATAATAATTGCGATATGCTCAGGTATTTCTTTTTCCTTGACCAGATTAAATAAATCCCTGCTTTTTCTTCTCATCCTTCACACCCTAATTATAGCTATATTTTATATTTTAACATAAATCCTTTAGTATGCTATCTATTACTTTACTTTATTGCCTATACTAATTGTGTAGTCTTATAAAATTATGAAAAAGCAGCTTTAGGGCTGCTTTTCTAGTTAGTTGAAGCATGAACTATAGTAAGCTATTTACTCAATTACTAAAGAAAAGTCTTTGTTGGTTAATTAATCTTTTTAAAAAAAGAGACAGTTAACTCTAATTGATTATCCTTAAACCTCTGTCGGATAACCCTATATTCCCCTTCTTCTTGTGCTTCATTTGTTTTTCTCTTAGGAGATTCGTAGTATAAAATATTATATTTTATACTTGCACCTTTATTAGTTAGTATTTCTTTGGCTTTCTTAAGTTCAATGCCTAATAGATCAGGATAATTCATTTATATTTCCATAATCTCCATCTCTTTTTCTTTAACTATTTCATCAATCTTTTTTACATGCTCGTCAGTTAATTCTTGTATTCTTTCCTCTGCTAATCTTAGTTCATCTTCTGTTATTTCAGATTGTTTTTTCATTTTCCTATATGTATCATTCGCCTCGCGGCGTATTGCTCTAATAGCAATTTTTGATTCTTCTCCATATTTAGCTGATATCTTAACTAGCTCTTTTCTTCTTTCTTCAGTAAGTTCTGGGAATATAAGTCTGATTATTTTCCCATCATTTATGGGGGTAATACCTATATCTGATTTCATAATTTCTTTTTCTACTTGGGGTATCATGCTTGGTTCCCATAAACTTATAGCTAATTGTCTTGGCTCAGGCGTTGATATATTACCTACCTGATTAAGGGGAGTTGGTACTCCATAATAATCTACTGTAATCCTATCAAGTACTTGAGGATTAGCTCTCCCAGCCCTAAGTCCGGCTAGCTCATACCTTAAAACATCTAGAGTTTTTTTCATTTTTACACTCGATTCATTGTAAACTTTCTCTATCAATTTTAACCCTCCTTAATTATTGTGCCAATCTTTTTCCCCATTACGGCTGATTTAATATTGTGTCTATTTTCAAGACCAAATACTAGAATTGGTATCTGGTTATCCATACATAAGGTTATTGCAGTTGAATCCATTACTCCAAGTCCTTGGTTTATTACATCTATATAACTTATCCTGTCTAATTTTTTTGCATTGGGATTAATCTTTGGATCATCATCGTAAACTGCATCTATGTTCTTTGCTAATAAAATTATCTCAGCTTCTATTTCTGCCGCCCTTAGAGCTGCAGTAGTATCCGTTGAAAAATATGGATTACCTGTCCCACTAGCAAATATTACTACCCTTCCTTTTTCAAGGTGTCTAATTGCCTTCCTCCTGATATAGGGCTCTGCTATCTGTCTCATGTCTATAGCAGTTTGAACCCTAGTTTGTAATCCCTTATTTTCTATAGCATCCTGAAGCGCTAATGCATTTATAACAGTTGCCAGCATCCCCATATAATCAGCTGTAGTTCTATCCATACCTATACCACTACGGCCTCGCCATATGTTACCTCCACCGACAACAATGGCTACCTCAACACCAAGTTGGCTAATTTCTATTACTTCTTCAGCTATCATATCAAGTATCTCAGAATCAAAGCCATGTCCTTTTTCTCCTGCTAAAGCTTCTCCGCTAAGCTTGAGCACAACTCTATTGTATATAGGTTTATGATCCATATACTAGCCTCCATTCTTAGAGTATATTTTCTACATATCTAGAAAATCTCCTTCTTATTTAAAAAAGAGAAACACAATTGTGTTCCTCTAAAAGCTTAGCCTTTCATCTGCTCCATTACTTCTTTTACAAAGTCATCTTCTCTCTTTTGAAGGCCTTCTCCCATTTCATAACGGGTAAATCTTCGTATATTGATATTTTCTCCAATCTTTGATATTTGCTCTTTTATAATATCATCAATGGATTTGTCTGAGTCCTTTACAAAGGGTTGCTCAAGTAGGCAGTTCTCTTTAAAGTATTTTTCTATCCTGCCCTCTACCATCTTGTCTACTATTTTTTCTGGCTTACCTTCATTGAGTGCTTGAGCTCTTAAAATCTCTTTTTCCTTTGCTATCTCATCCTGAGGAACGTCTTCTCTTGATAAATAGCTGGGATTTGATGCAGCTATATGCATGGCAATGTCTCTAACAAAGGCTTTAAATTCTGGTGTTTTTGCTACGAAGTCTGTTTCGCAGTTTACTTCTACTAGTACACCAATCTTGCCCCCCATATGTATATAAGACTCAACTACTCCTTCTGCAGCTATTCTGCCTGCCTTTTTAGCTGCTGCAGCTAAACCCTTTTCACGTAATAATTCTACTGCTTTGTCTATATCTCCATTAACTTCTTGTAGGGCTCTTTTGCAGTCCATCATGCCTGCGCCTGTTATATTTCTTAACTCTTTTACTTTACTGGCAGAAATCATATGTTTTCCTCCTTTAAATATACAATCAAAAAGGGAAGATTAGGGGCTCAAGCCCTCTCTTCCCCCTCTAATACTATTCTTTAACTATAGTATTCTCTTCTACGCTTTTGCTGACCTCGACTTCAACTTCGTTAGTTTCAGTCTCTACGTCATCTAGTTGCTCGCCTTGGCGACCCTCTAAAACAGCATCTGCTATCTTGCTGGCAAAGAGCTTTACTGCTCTTATAGCATCATCATTACCAGGAATGACGTAATCTACTTCGTCTGGATCACAGTTGGTATCAACAATAGCGATTATTGGTATACCAAGATTCCGGGCTTCTGCAATTGCTATTCTTTCTTTTCTTGGATCTACTACAAAAATAGCTCCTGGAAGGCCCTTCATTTTTCTGATACCGCCTAGGTTCTTTTCTAGCTTGTCTCTTTCAAGCTTTAACTTAATGACCTCTTTTTTTGGTAAGACATCAAAAGAACCATTGGTTTCCATTTCATCTAGCTGGTCTAGCCTCTTGATACGTTGACGGATAGTCTTGTAGTTTGTTAACATGCCACCTAACCATCTTTGGTTTACATAATACATACCACAACGCTTGGCTTCGACTTCTATTGATTCTTGTGCTTGTTTTTTTGTACCAACGAAAAGAATATCTTTACCTTGTTCGGATAGTTCCCTAACAAAATTGTAGGCCTCTTCTACCTTTTTCACAGTCTTTTGAAGGTCTATAATATAGATCCCGTTACGATCTGTAAAAATATAAGGAGCCATTTTAGGGTTCCATCTTCGAGTCTGATGTCCAAAATGAACACCTGCCTCAAGCAGCTGCTTCATAGATACAACAGCCATTTAATTCACCTCCTCGAGTTTTTCCTCCTCTTGCTTCAATCCACTCAACAACCTAAATTCCAGGCACTCTGTTAAGCAGTCAGACAAGAGTGTGTAATCACAAATAGTAGTATAACATATCCATTTTCTTTATTCAATATGAAAATCTATTGCTAGCCTTATTTTTCCCAATAAAAATTAAGTCCACTTTTAAGTGGATTATAAGTGGATTTACTGTGGTTTATATGAAATTTGCCTTTTTATAATTGCTTATTACTAGAACCAATTGTTCTGATATTTAATATGCCAGTATCACTACAAAAATCAATTGACCTACCGCAATTCCCACCAATGTCCTGCCCTAATAATTTAATATCTAATTCTTCGAGTGTCTTTAAAACAGCTGCTACATTACGCTCACCGATGGTCAATAAGTCATTGTTGCTGTTGGCAAAAGAGAACATTTGTGCACCACCGGCAATCTTAGCAGTGATATTATATTTATTGGCTCCTGCCTTAGTCATCTGTTTAACTAATTCCTTTATTCCAGCATCAGCAAATTTAGCAGGGTTTTTATTATCTCTTATTTTTGCACTATAGGGCAACATTATATGAACTAATCCTGCTACTTTGCTTTTTTTATCATATAAAGCTATACCAACACATGAACCAAGGCCTAGTGATGTTAATATTTCGGCATTCTTTGCAACCTTTAAGTCTGCCATGCCTACACGTATTATTTTCTTCATTTTATAACCTCAAGGAGAGCTTGTAATAACACTGGGAAGCTATTTACACTTGGAATAAAAATAAAATAATTATTTATATTATCTGTCCCATCTGTTAAATTAGATTCGATGAAAACAGCCTTATCTCCATACAAACTAAACTCTATGATTGGTACTGACAATATTGCAGCTGCCATGTCAACTGCAAGGTTTGGCACGGTATGATAAGCTCTAAGACCTGTGAAGGTGTTTAAGGCCATAAGATAAGAACCTGCTAAAATGTTTACTACCTCACTTAATGCAGATACCTCTACATCACTTAGTTTGTCTATTTCAAGTTCAGTAGGTTGCGGTAAAAGCATGCTCAGCATTTTTCCAAGGGTATCTTCTTCGATTATAAAAAGGATTGTCCCCTTTATATCGCCATAAAACTCGACATAGACACCAGCTACTGTTGTCTCTGCATCCTTAAAAAAACTACTTTCTTTTAAGTCAATAACCTTGACCTCAGGTACATTCATGTCTATAGTCTTGTTAAGCATTGTTGACAAAGCCGTAGCTGCATTCCCTGCCCCTATATTGCCAATTTCCTTTAGTATGTCTAGGTCTAAATTTGACAGCTGATCAATATCGAAAGACATTTAACTTTCACTCCAAAGCAGTTGTTCAAAATCGATTATCATAACATATCTATCTTTAATCTGGGCTACGCCTTTGAAAAAGTCCTTATTTTTTCCCTTTAACATCTTGATATTTTCCTGTATCATTTTTTTGTCTATTTCACACACTTCAACTGCACTATCAGCTAGGATACCAACCTTATTGCCTGAGATATCTGTGATTATTATTCTGCTCTTTGAGTTTTGCTTGCTTTGGCTATCAAGGATACCAAGCATTTTTTTTGGATCAACAACAGGAATTACTTCTCCCCTAAGGTTTATCACCCCTATTGTTGATTCTTTATCTGTTGGTACACGAGTAATAGGTGAAAACCTTTCTATTGATTCTACGTGTTTTACACTTGCACCGAAATACTCATCGTCAAGCCTAAAAACTATATACTGGACGTCTTTATAAGCTTCCATATCATAATCTAAGGTCATTGTGATACCCCTCCCTTATGCTACATGATTAATATCAAGTATTAGAGCAATACTACCATCGCCGAGTATGGTTGCCCCGGAAACTATCTGTATATCTGCTAGGTATTCGCCAAGGGACTTGATAACTATTTCTTGTTGGCCTACTAAATCATCTATCACTAGACCAAAATGTCTCTCACCCTTTTTAACTATAACCATGATTAGTCTGTCAGGTTCTCTAATATTGTCTTCAGGCGTTTTTAGCAGTTTCTTTAGCCTTATAACTGGTATCAACTGACCCCTATACTGGATAAGTTCTTGTTCTTTTAGCTTGTTAATCTGTTCTGATTCAACTTCTAATATCTCTGCAATCGAACCTAGTGGTAAAGCATATTTTTCGTCTGAGACCTTTACTAAAAGGGCTTTTATAATAGACAAAGTGAGTGGTAATCTAATTGTAAATTTTGTACCCTTTGATTTTCCTGTTGAGATATCTACTATACCACCAAGGGCCTCGATTTTTGTCTTTACCACATCAAGGCCAACTCCACGCCCAGAAATATTAGTAACTGCATCAGAAGTAGTAAAACCAGGCTCAAAAATAAAGGACATAACTTGATTATCATCTGTCTCTTTGATGGTTTCCTCTGATGCTAGGTCAAGTTTTACGATCTTTTCTCGGATTTTATCTATGTCAAGCCCTTGTCCATCATCTTCTACTTCTATAACTACATTGTTGCCTTCATGATAGGCCCTTAGATATATGTATCCAGTTTCAGGCTTGCCATTTTTAATCCTTTCTTCTTTTGTTTCTAGGCCATGGTCAATAGAATTCCTAATTAAGTGAATAAGTGGTTCACTAAGTTCATCAATTATTGACCTGTCTACCTCTGTATTTGAACCTTCTGTAATTAGTTCAACAGATTTGTGAGTTTCCTTGGCCAGGTCTCTAATAATTCTCGGGAACCGGTTAAATACTATTTCAACGGGTACCATCCTAACCTTCATAACAGTTTCATGAAGGTCTGTAGTTACTCTTCCGAGATATTCTACAGACTCTAAGAGGTTTTTGTCCTGTTCATAGCTATTTTCACTTTGGATTCTATTTTTAACAATTATAAGCTCACTAACAAGATTCATCAAAGAATCTAGCCTGTCGATATCTACACGAATACTCTTACCAAGTTTGCTGCTAGTGGTAGTTTTCTTCTGCGGACTGGCCTTTTGATGTTTTCCTACCTCTATATCATTAACGACTGGTTTTTCAGTCTCTGTACTTATTTGTGTGATCTCAACAGACTCAAGCTCAGTCACTAGGTCAAGTACATGCTTAACTGCTTCTACATCTGAGGTGGTCACTAATATCACACTAAATGTGTTACCGAACTGTTCTTCTTCTATGTCCTCTGCACTAGGGTTAGAAGCTACTATTTCTCCTAGTGTTTCTAATTCTCTGAAAACAATATAGGCACGAGCTGATTTTAGCAAACAGTCAGATACTAATTGAATTTTAATGTTAAATGTATTAAAACCTTGTTGTCCACTCTCACTAATAATATCTTTTTGGTATACATCAAGATCAACATCTGATATATGTTCTACTATTTGTGCTTCTTCTTGTTTGTCTTTAGCTTTTGCTTGACCCTTTTTATCCTCTTTTTCTTGGACTGGTTCTGCTTGAGTATCCGATATAAAGCTAAGCAAACCTTGTTTTAGCTCGCTTGCGTCACGTTCTCCTTCTGAACCTGTAAGTTCTACATCCTGTAGACATAGGTCAAGGAAATCATAGCACTGGAGTAATAGGTCTATTATTGCAGGTGATAGGAAAAGTTTGTTCTTACGCACTTCATCTAAGACATTTTCCATACTATGAGTTAAGGAGGCCATAGCATTAAAGCCCATAGTGCTAGCCATACCCTTTAGTGTATGTGCTGACCTGAATATATCATCAATAATGCTGGCATCTTGGCTATCCTTTTCAAGTAATAGCAGATTCCTACTGATATTTTCAAGATTCTCTTTGCTTTCCTCTAAAAACAAAGATAGATAGTTGCTATTATCCATAATATTACCCCCTGTGTAATACTGTGCGATAGAAATCTATGTTCTCCTTAACTGTATGTAGCCTTTTTTACTGCATCTAGTACTCTTTCTGCTTGGAAGGGCTTTAAAATGAAGTCTCTTGCACCTGCCTGCAAAGACTCGAACACCATTGAACGTTGTCCCATTGCCGAACACATAATAATTTTTGCGTCCTTATTGATCTTCTTTATCCTGCGAACGGCTTCAATACCGTTGAGTTCTGGCATTGTAATATCCATAATTACTAAATCAGGATTTGTTTGTTGATATTTTTCTATTGCTTTTAAACCGTTTTCAGCTTCTGCTACCACTTCATAACCATTTTTTGTTAAAATGTTTTTTATCATCATCCTCATAAACAGTGCGTCATCAACAATGAGTATTTTTTTTGCCATAATCCTTATATCCCCCATTTTTAATATGAGACAATAATAACGGTTATCTCTGATAGTTTTTCTTTGCTTAATTGTGGTTATATATCCCTTAAATTCTAATCAAAATTAATATTCGACAAATCTTTACTAAATCCTTGTTATTTAATTATTTATTTATTTTAAAATTTTCTTTAGTATTTTTGTTTGCTTGTTCTTTCTCCATGTTAGTTTTCAAATTCGCCAATATCTACATCCTGACCATATATCTCATTAACAGCGATGAAAACCTCATTGAGCTCTGTATCATCTTCTATTGCTAGATATAAGTCATCGCCCTTTTCATCTTGCTCTACCCTTAGTATTACAATTTGGCTTTCTCCTTCTTGGTCGCTAGCCTCATCTAAAGGTGACAGTACTATGTATTCGGAGTCCTTATAGTCTAGTGTCATTAGATGTTCAAATAAAGTATTGTTACCATTTTCATCTACAAGTTCTACGATATTGCTTTTTCCATTATCCATTTTGCTCCTGCTCCCTGTTGATATAGTCTAAATATGATTGTAGAATCAGTATGGCTGCTAATTGGTCTATCATTTCCTTGCGTTTTCCTCTTCGTACATCACTTTTTATCATGGCCTTATTAGCAGCTACTGAAGTCAACCGTTCATCCCAGTATAGGACTTTTTTATTGGTAAAGTCTTGGAGCTTGTCCCCAAACTTTTGGGTTTTTTCTCCTTGGGGGCCTATGGTCCCGTTCAT
>DGFG01000077.1:12963-13770 GCA_002391555.1 Firmicutes bacterium UBA3906 | reverse complement strand
CTAAAGTCCTCATCCTCCATAACAAAATCATAATCATCAAGGGCTTCTAAAAGCTCAAGTGCCTGCTCCTTGCTCAGCTTGCCCTCCTTGTACATCTCCAAAATCTTGACTCTTTGATCCTTCATACGGATACCCCTCCTTAATTTCTGGCATAATACTCAAATTTACTCCGGCCTTAATCTCTGCCATAATCCACTTATCTTATTCGGCCCTTAATCTCTACCATAATCCACTTATCTTATTCCGGCCTCAATTTCTCACATACCCACTAATCTTATTCAGACCTTAATTACTGCCATAAGCCACCTATCTTATTCGGGCCTTATTTTCTTCAAGGCCTCCTCCGGTGTTATGTCTCCCCTCTCTAGGGCATCTAGGACGTCAACGGCCTCTTTTTTGTCTAGCTTGTTTACCTTTGCCTCTACGGTTGATAGGCCAAGCAGGGCCAGTGTCTCCTCTAGTCGGTTTCTAATAGTTGGGTAGGATATGCCAAGCACCTTTTCAAGGTCCTTGATATTGCCCCTACACCTTAGAAACATCTCAATAAAATCTAACTGCTCAGAGCTGAGTTTGCAAAAGCGACAGGGGACAAACTCACCCTCTGTCTTTGTATGACAATTGCTACATTTAAAATTGCTAATGAGGATCTCATGACCACAAATACTGCAATTACCTGGTACTTTATATCTCAATGCAGGTCACCTCCGACTATATTCTAGCTTTATTAAAGCATAATTTATTTATTACGTCAATGCAAAAATTAATATTGTTAATATATTTATTAATTTTATTAAAGATGTATTTAAT
>DGFG01000077.1:0-12720 GCA_002391555.1 Firmicutes bacterium UBA3906 | reverse complement strand
GCCAAAGCGAAGGCAGGGTATATGATCAAGTAAGTAAGAGTATAAAAAGTGGTATTGTTACAATGGACAGGAGGGTGGTCACCCCTACACTTTTAGAGGCCAGGCCTGAGTCTGCTCCATATTGTTCTGCAAATATTACAGTTGTGACAGCAACGGGCATGGCAGAGAGTATTACCACCACCATAGTCACATCCCCAGGCATAGACAAAAGGACCATTATACCGTACACCAGTAAAGGGATAATTACCAGCCGCATTAGGCTAACAAAGTATATGGATAGTCCTTTAAATACTTCGCTTAGCTTGTACCTAGCCAGCAGGGCACCCACTATCAACATGGCCAGGGGCGAATTTAAGGAACCTACCATCTCTGCCGCCTCCTGAACGGGGCCAGGTAGCTTTATAGAAAACAAAAACAAGACCATACCAATTACAGTTGCTATAATACCAGGGTGTAGTAGGGCCTTTTTTAGGCTTTTAAGTGTTTCACCCTTGCTAGAGCCTGCTCCTGTAAATAGCATAACCCCATAGCTTAGGCTAATTATGTTAAAGGGAATAACAAATATAGAGCCGTAAAAGATACCTATCTTTCCAAAGATACTTTCTAGTACGGGATAGCCCATAAAGCTGCAGTTAGAAAAAATCGTAGCAAACTTAAGGACTTGCCCTCTTGAGCTGGGGTATTTGCGATAAATTAGATGAGATACTAGTATAGCTAAAAGGTGGGCAATAACCGAACCTAAAAAGACTAGGCCAGCCTTTTTTAGCATCTGCCCATCAAAGTCAAACTCAAAGGATGAGATTATAAGCAGGGGCATAGCAATATTTAAAACCAGGCTCGACAGCTTGTTTGTAACCTCCTGGCTTAAGATATTTTTTTTGCTGGCATAAACGCCTACTAAAATGACTAGAAAAAGAGTAAAAACCTTTGTTATAACCAAAACCGAATCCATTATTACCTCCGCTATATTGGATTATTGCTTGAAAACAATATTATAGGCTATATATACCCTTTTTTCTAGTGGTCAATAAAAAGCTTGCTTGAATTTAAAAAATGCTTGTTAAATAACTAGGCCTATCAAGATAGAGATTGCTAGTAGGGCTACAAGGGACAGGTTTATTATTAAAAAGTTTTGGATAGCCACTATAAAGGTATCCTTTTTAGACTGGACCCTCAAAAATTTGTTTATCCGTTTTTGAACAGGTATGAGGCTGGCCAAGGCAAGCACCGCTATTACAGGCAAAACGCCAAGCACCAGTAAAAGGGCTATATCAAGATAGGCTATATAGTAAAGAGCCCTAAAAATCTTTATAGCTGCATCCTTTCCTATATAAAGGGGGAGGGTGTACCGCTTGTTTACCAGGTCGTCCTCCATATCGCAGATATTATTAGCCAACATAAGGTTGGATATGCCTAGGGTAGCCGGTAGGGCCAGCAGGAATATGACTAATATCTCTTTTAGGTTAAGGTCAAGGCTTAAAATTCCCTCTGATAGGTTGACCCCTAGTATTCCAAGCTCTGTGGTATGAATAAAGACTGACAAAAAGATAATTACAAAACCCATAAAAAAGCCTGAAAATATCTCGCCCAGGGGCATCCTAGATATGGGGATGGGTCCAAAGGTATAAAGGATACCTACAGCAAAGGATATGGCTCCTATAATTAAAACAGCCAGGGAGGTCTTTAAGTAGAGGGCAATACCAAAGCCAATAGCTATAGCTAAAAGGATCCCTATAGTAAGCTGAACATGGGACTCCTTTATCTTGTCCCTCACTATGGCATTGTGACTCTCATAGTTGTAGCCACTGGTTTTCTTGGCCTTTTTATAGTCTATATAGTTGTTTATAGCGGTCGTGGCCATATCAAAAGACAAAAGGGATACAAGCATTAACAAGAAATTTATGGGCTTGAATTGGCCATACCTAAGGTAAGCTACTAGGCTACCTAGTAAAAAGGGCGTAATGCTTGCAACCTTGGTACTTATCTCCACTAGCTTTAAAAAACTACTAACCTTCATGGGCCTGTCCCCTCCTATAATACTTGTGCATATTCTTTTGCAGGCTAAGAGCTAGATTTACCTTATGCTCATCCCTGCTTTTATCCCTATATAGCTTTTGTCTAGTTTACAAAACACCTGCTAGTCAGCAGACTGGTCTAACCAAAACTTTTAGAAACACCTGCCAGACAGCAGGCAGGCCTAGTAAAAGCCTCTATTGCCAGCTTTAGCTTTATTATATATAGTAGCAGAATACTAGACAATACAATCTTCTATACAAAAAATTTTAATTAGACCTAAATTAGACCTATTAAAAATCATAGCTAGCCTAAGTATTTACTGGTTACTGTTATAAAATTCATTTAGCCTATAGGCTGCCGCCTCTGCTGACCCTACCCTTGTATAGTCTAGCCACTGGTCAGGGAATAGGTCTAAGTAGGACCTGTAAAGAAACCTATTGTCAATAAGGAGGACAAAGCCCCTGTCATCCTCGCTGCGAATAACCCTACCTGCTGCTTGCAATACCCTATTCATGCCAGGGTACATGTAGGCATACTCATAGCCCATATCCCTTTGTTCTTTGAAATAGTCCCTTATAATATCCCTTTCAGGACAAAGCTGGGGTAGGCCCACACCTACTATTATGGCACCTGACAGGCGGTCACCAGTAAGGTCAATGCCCTCTGAAAAGATACCGCCCATAACAGCAAAGCCTATCAGGCTCTCCCTAGGGCCTTGCTCAAAGCTAGCTAAAAAGGCCTCCCTTTGCTCATCATCCATAAACCTATCTTGCTTTAGGGTCCTGTCCTCAGGCCAAAGGTCGATATATAGGTCATAGACACTTTCCATATAGGCATAGGAGGGGAAAAATACTAGATAATTTCCTGTCCTAAGGCTAGTAGTATTTCTAATATAATGGGCAATCCTCTCATAGGAATAGTCCCTGTCCCTGTACCTGGTAGAAACATCAGTTGCCACCATAAGGCATAGGTGGTCACTAGGAAAGGGCGAAGGCAGCTTTATAGCAACAGTATCCGGTCCTGCACCTAAACTGTTAAGGAAATAGTCTATGGGCTGGAGGGTAGCTGAGAAAAAGATACTGGCCCTGGCCTTTTTGCAGGCCTTACTAATAAGGTAGGAGGGGTCAATGCAAAATAGCTTTACTATTAGCTCATCATAGCTGCGGGTGATATAGCTGCTATAGCCTTGGTTGTAGAGCTTTGACACAGCTACAAAGGCAAGGCAGTCAAAATATAGGTCTATCAAGGTCGGGTCTACAGCCCGATTTGGCCTTTTCTTTAGGTAATCGGAAAGGGCCAGGCAAAAGCTATCTAATAGAGGTACAAGGTCATTTGGAAAGTCCACCAGCCTTGTCCCTGTTTTTTCACCAATGGTCTTTCTAAGGTCAATCATCAGCCTATTTATCCTATTAAACTCCTTATAAGCCTCTGGGATAGCCTCCTTTAGAAAGGCCCTATGATTCATAAAGGCCTTTTTGCTTATGGCTGCAGAATACATATCCCTGGCCCTTTCAACTAGGTTGTGGGCCTCATCAATTAGGAGGGTGTAGTCGCCACCATATTCAAAAAACCGTCTCAAATATGCCCTAGGATCAAAGGCATAATTGTAATCACAGATAATTATATCTGCCCACAGGGATATATCTAGCCCATATTCAAAGGGGCAAACCCTATGCCTTTTCCCATAGTCTAGTAGGGTCTCCCGGCTGATCAATCTTTCATTTGTCAATATATCGTAGACAGCGTCATTTACCCTGTCATAGTGGCCCTTGGCGTAGGGGCACAGGTCCGGATCACAGTCTACTGTATCATTTAAGCATATCTTGTCCTTGGCCGTTAGGGTGATGCTAGAATGGATTAGCCCCCTATCCTCAAGGATTAAAACGGCCTGCTCTGCTACCTGCCTAGTGACCGTCTTTGCCGTTAGGTAAAATATCTTCTCACCCATACCTTCACCCATAGCCTTTATGGAGGAGAAAAGAACTGCCATAGTCTTGCCTATACCAGTTGGGGCCTGGGCAAACAAGGCTTCTTTATCCCTTATAGTCCTATAGACATAGGCTGCCAGGTCCCTCTGCCCCCTCCTATACTGGTCAAAGGGAAAGGCCAGGTCTCCTATACTCTCATCCCGTCTAGCCTTTGCCCCTACAGCTAGACTACCCCACTTTTCATACTGGCCAATAAGCTGGTCAATAAAGGCCTTAAGGTCTAGGTAGGAAAAGTCCTTGGATAGCCTTTTTAGCTCATCGGTATCAACATTTACATAGGTTAGGTTAATACTTATGGTCTCTAGCTTTTCCTGGCAGCAGTACATCCAGGCGTAGCACTTGGCCTGGGCCCAGTGGATGGGAGCAAAGTCGTGGTCAATTAGGTCTAGTGGGACACGGGTGCTTTTAATTTCGTCAATAGTTACCCCTTTTTCATTTTCTATAATCCCATCTGCTATACCCTCAAGCCTCAAGCTAAAAGCATCAAGGTCCCGCTCATAGGCAAGCCTAACCTCTGGCCTATAGTCATCCCCTGCCTCTGCCTGGATCCTCCTATGGACCCTAGTACCCTCATTTAGGACCTCATGGCCAGCTAAGCTAAGGGGCATAATATCCCCGCCCTTTAGCAAAAACTCTATTAAATTGCGGACCGAGAGCCTTATTTGAGGCTTATCCATATTATCCTTACCCTTCTCTTTAAAAAGCATAGTCCCTTAAAGGCTAGTATATCATTTGCAGAACCTATGTTCTAGTCCTTGAAAAAATTAAGTCCGGGACCCTTTCTGCCCGGACCTAAAATTATAATTTTTTTGTCTAACCACTAGCTCTAGCTAGTAGCCTATCCTCATTACAATACTATTGATACTCAATCTATCCACTTACGGATTTTACCCTTAGTCTATAACAAAGTTACCTTCTTTCATAACTGCTACCCTGTCGCCTGCCTCTGTTATCCCTATTATCTCAAGGTCCTTTGTGCCAAACATAAAGTCCACATGGACAAGGGAATTGTTTATGCCAGCCTCCTTTAGCTCTTCAGCGGTCATATCCTCGCTATCCTTGATACAGACCGGATAGGCCTTGCCTAGGGCCAGATGGCAAGAAGCATTTTCATCAAATAGGGTATTGTAAAATAATATATTCATATTAGATATGGGGGAGTCATGGGGGACTAAAGCCAGCTCACCTAAATAGGCTGCACCCTCATCGGTCTCAATCAGCTGCTTTAAAACCTCATAGCCTGTATTGGCAGTAAAGTCAACAACCTTGCCATCCTTAAAGGTCATAGTAAAGTCATCAATAAGGTTTCCATTATAGTTAAGGGGCATCGAAGCTACTACCTTGCCATTGACTCCATTTCTTTTTGGTGCAGTAAAGACCTCTTCTGTTGGCATATTAGCTATAAAGTCTATGCCCTTTGTGGACTCCTCAGATCCCCCTAGCCATAGGTGATTGTTAGGCAGTTCAATCTCAAGATCAGTGCCAAGAGAATTTTTAATTTGCATGGCCTTGAACTGATAGGAGTTTAGCTTTTCCACATTGGTCTTTAGCCTGTCTATATGTAGGGACCACTCAGCCACTGGGTCCTGGGTGTCTGCCCTTACAGCCTTTAGGATTGCATCCCAAAGCCTTTCAACTGCCTGATCCTCAGCTAGGTCTGGGAATACCTTTTTAGCCCAGGCTACAGTTGGGACGGATATAACACACCAGCGGTTTTGGTTGCTCATTGTTCGCTCTGAGTGTTCCTTTAAAACTGTATAGGCTGCCTTATTAGACCTTGAAATCCGACCAGGGTCAACATCAGCAAAAAGCTCAGGGTCAGAGGCAGCAATACTTAAGTAGGCTGCATCAATATTGTCATAATGCTCAAAATAGACCCTTTGCCAGTCAGGAAACTCATCGAAGATTTCATCTGGGGCGCTCTTGTAGGTGATCTTGGATAATAGCTCATCGTTCCATCTTACAACTACCTGGCGAGCCCCCTCATCATAGGCTGTTTGAGCTACTAGTCTAGCAAAGTCAGCACACTCAATGGGACTTGAAATTACTAGGGTCTGGTTCTTTTGTAGGTTCAAGCCCTTTTTTATAACAACCCTAGCGTAATTTTTTAATTTACAATTATTCATTTAAAAACACCCTTCATAGTTTTATCCTTGTGATACTTATATCTTATAATCTAGCTAGGCCCCTTGCCTATATCTTTATACTTTATTTCATATCGGCTCCTAGCTAACCACAGGCTAATTATATTATAAGGGTATCTTATTTGACAGTAACTTATTTCCACAAGGACCCCTATATTATCTATATAGGCTTTCCTAAGGACCCCTAGGATATTATTTATGATAAAAAAAGCCTGACTCTAAGGTCAGGCGCTAGTTTTTTGCTCTACACTTCCGTAGGTCCTTTGAAGGTGACCTGTCATTTTCCTAATAGGGGGCAGAGAAAGGATAAGGGCAGTTATTAGAAACTCTATACCCAAATAAGTACCGTTATAGGTAAGGGAGTACCAAATAGATGGCATTATGTCTGATGCCTGGGTTATCTCTGAGAAGAATACTAGACCAGCTAAAAAGTGCATTAAGAATCTACTAAATATTCCTATAAAGCTTGATACAAGTAGGTTCTTTCTGTAGAGGCCAGCTAGACCTATAAGGCCAAAGGCCAGAGGAAAGTCAATAATAAACTGGACCCAATGGACTACATAGCCTCCTTGAAAGTACTGAAGCATCCCATAGGCCATTCCCGTCATAATCCCTGGGATAGGCCCATAAATAACTGCAAAGAGGATAAGGGGCAGCATGCTTGCAGGGGTAATGCTCCCGCTCTGGGGCATCCTCCATAGGCGAATATAGGACAGTACAAATGAAAGGGCTATACAAAGGCTAGCCATGACCAGCATCCTGGTTGTAAACTTTACCTTTCTGCCCCTCTTAACTAGGACTAGTCCACCTATGCCCACAATAAAAAGCACTATTACTACTGCTATTGTGGTAGGTGAAAGCTCACTGAACTTTTCAAAGATACTAGCTAGATGCGATAACGCTTTAGCCAACAAGTGAAAAACCTCCTTTTTCTTATTGCCAGAGAAAAAGAAAAACATGAAGAAGCTCTTCATGTTTAAGTTTCAAACATAGCTTCCCTACGCAGGTATTATCCTACAGGTTCAAAGGGTCGGAACAAGTCCTCTCAGCCTTAGCTCCCCTAGCAACAAATATTATTTTTCTATATTATAGCACCCCTTATAATTTAAAGCAAGATTAATTGGATTTCATCCATAGCAGCCCTCAATTGCTATGCACAGCTTTATAATGCCGGTATAATACTAGATCTTATTTATCCTGCAGGACCATAGTACACAGTCTTTTGGCCTCCTCATAAGTTCGTTTAGTTTAAGTGTTTCAAATTCGCGCCAGCGGTAGCCTGCATCTATTGTAGCCTTGCTGTCTAGCTGTAAGGATGCCAGGCCCTGGTCATCGCTTCTGGTCTTTATACCATTACTAGAACTCTTATAGTAAAAGTCTAGCTCTCCCCTAGTAAACTCTTTCTGTTGCTAGGGATTTTCTTTTACTTAATTTAAGGCTAATTATCCATTAAAACCTCAATAAATCTCTCCGAGGCCGGAGTAAGGGATACACTCTTTAAAAAGCAGCAGCCCACATCTCTAGTGGGGATTGTCTTTTTAGTTTTTAGCTCATATACTTGGCATGAGTTTAGATAGTCTAGGGAAAACTCCCTGATTACACAGGCTACTCCTAGGTTGATCCTGGCAAACTCAAGCAGTAGGTCATGAGACCCTAGTTCTATCTCAGGCTTTAGCCTGACCCCATTTGCCGCTAAAAAACCATCCACATACCGACGGGAGTTGGCCTTGGACTCTAAAAATATTAGGGGTAGATCAATTAGGTCCTTTAGATCAAGCTCACGGTCTAGCAAATACCTATACCGGTCACCACAGACAAAGATGTCTTGTATCTGCTTTAGCTTTATAATCTCTAGGGAGCTATCTCTGATGGGCAAATTACATACAGCCAGGTCAGCCTCCCCTGAGTTTACAAGGGCACACAGGTCAGGGGTAGTGCGGTTTATGATATTTAATCTGATATTGGGATAGGTGTTGTGGAATTTTTCAAGATAGGGCAGGAGATAATACTTTGATATAGTATCACCCACTCCAATCCTTAGCTCTCCAATATCTAGCTCCTTGGCCTCAGCTAGCCTCTTTTCCCCAGCCTGTATTAACTTTAGGGCAGAGCTAACATACTCATAGAGCTTTTTGCCCTCATTTGTTAGCTTGACCCCCTTTGAACTCCTAGAAAAAAGCCTAGTATCTAGGTCCTCTTCTAGCTGTGAAATGGCCTGGCTTATGGCCGGTTGAGTCATGTATAGCTCCTTGGCCGCCCTCGAAAAGGAATGCTGCTGGGCAGTGACTGAAAATATCCTATATAGGTCTAGTTTTATAGACATATAAACTCTCCTTATATCCATTATCAAATCTATTTACTTTACTTATACCATATAAATAGTATATATTACAATATGGAAGGGAATTAATTTAATGGATTTGTCTCTCCCAAGCAACAAGTAATCATAGTAAGGTGGGGTAAGCAAATGGGCAAAATGACAGGCACAGTAGCAAGAGGGCTAAAGACACCGATAATAAACGAGGGTGACCAGCTAGAAAATATCCTTGTAGATTGCCTGCTTAAGGCGGCAAAGCTTGATAATTTTACTATCAAGGACCGGGATATTTTATCCATAACTGAGTCCATTGTAGCTAGGGCCCAGGGTAATTATGCTTCTACAGATGCTATCGCAAAGGATATAAGGGCTAAATATGGCGATGATACAATTGGCCTAGTCTTTCCAATCCTAAGTAGAAATAGGTTTGCCCTATGCCTAAAGGGGATTGCCAAGGGTGCTAAAGAGCTAGTTATCCAGTTATCCTATCCAGCTGACGAGGTGGGCAATCATCTCTTTGACGAGTGCCTGCTTGATGAAAAAGGGGTTAACCCCTGGTCAGATGTCCTCACAGAGGCAGAATACAGGGACCACTTTGGCTATGCCAAGCACCCCTTTACAGGTGTGGACTATGTAGAGTTTTACAAGGCAATAGCTAAAGAATATGATACCCCCTGCCAGATTATTTTTTCAAATAACCCAACCACTATCTTAGACTACACAAAGTCCATCCTGGCCTGTGATATCCATACCAGAAAGAGGACAAAGCGAATACTTAAGGCCAATGGAGCAGAAAAGGTCTATGGACTTGATAATATCCTGAACCAGCCCCTTGATAATAGTGGCTACAATGAAGAGTATGGCCTTTTAGGCAGTAATACAGCAACAGAGGATAGCCTAAAGCTATTCCCTAGAGACTGTCAGGCCTTGGTTGAAAAAATCCAAAGTAGGGTTCAGGAAAAGACAGGCAAAAAGATTGAAGTTATGGTATATGGAGATGGGGCCTTTAGAGACCCAGTAGGCAAGATATGGGAGCTAGCCGATCCGGTAGTTTCTCCTGCCTATACCAAGGGCCTAGAAGGCGTACCAAATGAAGTAAAGCTAAAATACCTAGCAGACAACCAGTTTTCCCACCTAAGGGGCGAGGACCTGAAAAAAGCAATAGCTGACTTTATCAAAAACAAGTGTGATGATCTGGTGGGATCAAAAGAGTCACAGGGCACTACCCCTAGGAGACTCACTGACCTTATCGGGTCACTAAGTGACCTGGTCTCCGGTAGCGGTGACAAGGGTACCCCTATAGTTTATATACAAGGATATTTCGACAACTACACTACTTAAAAAAATTATATCTTTGATAAACTAGTTTTCCTCGCCTTTATTTTATCCTTTAATAAGAGGTTAAGTGGTAGACACTAACTAGACAGGGTTTAGAATTTCTTCTAAGCCCTTTTTATTTTTTATGATGATTTTTCTATGGCCTGACTGATTAATCAGTCCTAGCTCTTCAAACAAGCTTAGCTTTCTACTTAAGGTCTCCTGGCTGGTACCAATATGGGCAGCTAGGTCCTTTTTGCTAAGGGGTAGAATTATCTGCTCCTTGTCTGCAGCCAGCCTAAGTAGGTAGTCAGCTACCCGTTGCTCAACATCATGTAGGCCCAGGGATTCTATCAGACGCTCTGAGCTTTGCAGCCTCCTACTTAACTCCTCTATGACCTTAGCCGCAATACTAGGGTTCTTGCTAATAATATCCTTTAGCTTGTCACTTTCAATCATGCAAACAGTCATGTCCTCCAAGGCCTCTGCATTGGAGTCTACGGGGGCCTCGATAAAGATGGACAGCTCGCCTAGAAAATCTCCAGGCCCTAGAACCCTTATTATCTGTTCCTTGCCTGCCTCGGACAGCTTTGTTATCTTTGCCTTGCCCTTGTGGATAACATAAAGCCTATCTCCCTTGTCCCCAGCCATAAAGATTATCTCTCCCTTTTCAAAATTGCGACTGGTTGTAATCTGGGCTATCTTGTGTATCTCACTATGGGTAAGGTTAGAAAATATAGGCACTAGGCTAATACAGCTTTGGTCAGTATCCTGTATATTGCAATGGCTACACTCGGTCATAAAATCCCTCCCTTTTGATAATCTATTATAAACCTATTAGAAAGCATTTTCTTTTTATTTTATGCTGGCAAAAGGCCTTGTACAGTCATAACTATCATCTATTATACATAATACTTGGCCTGGGCCTGCCACATATCCTTGTATTTGCCGGCCCTACCTAGTAGCTCTTCATGGGTACCCATATCCACTAGCCTACTCTGGTCTATAACAATAATCCTATCAGCTAGCCTGACAGAACCAAGCCTATGGGTAACTATTATGGCAGTATTGCCCTCTGCAATCCTTGCAAACCTTTCATATACGCGTTTTTCCTCTAAGGGGTCTATGGCAGCGGTTGGCTCATCCATTACAATTATACTATGGGGCCTAAAAAAGCCTCTAGCTATAGCAACCCTCTGCCACTGGCCATCTGAGATATCACTTCCCCCTTCATCTAGATATGTTGGTATGAAATATTTATCCTTGCATCTTTATACATTATAGTACAAAATATACCTGATCTCTATCACTTTTGGCTAATTGTCTAAATGAAATATTCATGATAAAATTAGATTGGTTATACGTATAAGTGGCTTTGACACATTTCTATATTTTTTTATAAAAAAATATGATATAGTACAAAAATATGCTATTAGAAAATCACAAGCCTTTATTTATATATAGGAGGTTATTTTTTTGTTTAAAAGGCTGTTTAAAGCAAAAAGGGACTCCTTGAGTGCCCGCGATCAAAATATATGGAAGACTATCATAGCTATAACCCTACCGGCCTTTATTGAGTTAGTTATGTCCACACTATTTGGCATGGTAGATATGGTTATGGTAGGGCAAATAAAGGGAGAGGCAGGCAAGGCAGGTATTGCCGCCATAGGCCTTACAAATCAGCCCTTTTTTCTCTTGTTTGCAGTTTTCGCTGCCGTCAATGTCGGTACTACCACCCTGGTCGCCTGGAATATTGGTGCAGGTAACCAAAAAAAGGCTAGGTCTGTCTCAAGGCAGATCCTGCTTATAAATATTGGACTGGGTCTTATCCTGTCCCTGGCTGGTATCCTTGCAGCTAGATATATCATAGCCTTTATGGGCGGTAACGAGGATACTATGGAGATTGGTACCCGGTATTTCCAGATTATTTCCGCAGGCCTGGTTTTTCAGGCTGTTACAGCTGGAGTTACTGCCTCACTCAGGGGAGCTGGTGAAACAAAGATACCTATGCTATACAATTTAGGGGCCAACTTTTTAAATGTTATAGGAAACTATATACTTATCTACGGAAAGCTAGGCCTCCCAGAGTTAGGAGTACAGGGCGCTGCTATATCAACTACAATTTCTAAAGTCATAGCTTGTACCTTTGCCCTCTATGTACTCTTTTCTAAAAAGGGTATCTCTAGAATGTCCATACCCCTAAAGGGTAACTACCGTCTCGACTTTTCTATAATAAAGCAGGTCTTTAATATAGGTTTTCCAGCTGCAATAGAGCAGGTCATCATCCAAAGCGGGCTTATGATGTTTGCCCGTACAGTATCAGTCCTAGGGACTGCAGAGTTTGCTGCCCACCAGATAGGGCTCAATATAAATGGTTTAACCTTTGCTCCGAGCATGGCCTTTGGAGTAGCTGCCACAACCCTAGTTGGCCAGAGTCTAGGAGCCAACAAGCTAGAAGACGCAGAAAGGTACAGTTCCTTGGTCCATCGTTTGGCAATAGGGGTTGCCTGTTTTGTAGGGCTTAACTTTATTATCTTTTCCTATCCAATGGCCCGGATCTACACAAGTGATCTAGAGGTTGCCCGGATGGCAGGCACAGTCCTAAAGATAGTAGCCCTTGCCCAGCTTGGCATGCCTAGTCAGTTGACCTTGTCAGGCGTCCTAAGGGGTGCAGGAGATACTATGTATCCCCTTTATGCCTCAGCCTTTGGTATATGGTTTGTCAGGGTCCTACTTGCCCATGTTTTTGTCCATGTGTTGGGATGGGGCCTAATTGGTGCCTGGGTAGCCCTAGTCCTAGACCAGTACACCAGGGGAGGTATCATCTTCCTAAGATACAGGTCTGGCAAATGGAAGTATATAAAATCCCGTACTGAAGTAGCTAGTTAGCTAGGTCTTTTAAACCATCAGTTAGGTCAACCTGCCATCATGGATATGT
>DGFG01000068.1:9451-11349 GCA_002391555.1 Firmicutes bacterium UBA3906 | reverse complement strand
TTATAGTCAAAGTTCCCCTAGCCTGCCTTACAGGAATTGCAGTTGCTTCAACCTCGATTAAAGCCCCCATATTTGGGCCATATATTGCCAATCCATTTACGCGGCCTACCTTTGGGCTATCATAGATCTTTTTATCTAACTTAGGAGAGTAGTTGCCATTATGGGCAACCCATTCTATGTCCTCTAAAGTAATCTCATTTCTTCCCTCTGTTAGTACGATACCTGCTGCTAATTGAACTATATTGACAACATCCCTGCCATTATCAGCATATTTGCCAACTGCAGTGATAGCCTCTTCTTCTATTTTCATATTTCCCTTAGCCGCTGCATTTCTTGCTATTATACATATCTCATCTGGGGTTAGGGCACGGAAAAATATTTCTAGGCATCTTGACCTGATTGCTGGCGATATTTCACTACTGGACCTGGTGGTAGCACCAACCAGCCTAAAGTCAGCAGGAAGCCCATTTTGGAAAATATCATGTATATGCCTAGGTATGTTGCTGTCTTGAGAGTTGTAGTAGGCACTTTCAAGGAAAACCTTCCTATCTTCTAGGACTTTTAATAGCTTATTCATTTGAACAGGGTGGAGTTCTCCAATTTCATCTAGGAATAAAAGGCCACCATGGGCCTTTGTCACTGCACCTGGCTTTGGCTGAGGAACACCTGCAATACCCATAGGTCCTGCCCCCTGATATATAGGGTCATGGACAGAACCAATTAGGGGGTCTGCTATACTCCTTTCGTCAAACCTAACTGATGTGGCATCTATCTCAACAAATTTTGCATTTCGCCTAAATGGAGATCCAGGAAATTTCTTGGCAGATTCTAGAACTAATCTTGCTGCACATGTTTTGCCCACACCTGGCGGTCCATATATGATTACATGCTGGGGATTTGGTCCACATAAAGCTGCTTTTAGGGCCTTTATACCATCCTCCTGGCCTATTATATCATCAAATTTTTTCGGCCTAGTCTTTTCAGACAAGGGCTCAGTTAAGGATATTTCCCTCAGCCTTTGTAGCTTTTCCATTTCTTTTTTCGATTCTTTTCCTACAGCTGACTTGTTACCTTGCTGCCCCCTTAGTAGGTTTAGAAAATATAACCCAATAACAACAGCAAAGAAGAATTGTATTATCACTAAAGCGTTACTTAACAAAGCAATTCAGTCCCTTCTAATAAATAGCACACTAGAATTAGTATGCTATTTAGAAGGATTTTCTATCCAATAAATTCGATTTAGATATATATAAAATTCAACTAAAAAAGGAGCTTTTAAGCTCCTTTTATGATACGGATTCCTTTTTCTCTTTTGATTTTTTGATGGTCTTTTTTTGACTCTGTCCATCTGTTAGTATTAGTATAGGTTCCATCCTATTTACTATCGTGTCTTTTGTAATAATGCATTTGTCTACATCATCCCTAGATGGTATTTCATACATAACGTTTAGCATAACATCCTCAAGTATTGATCTTAGACCACGGGCTCCTGTTTTCCTCTCTATTGCCTCTTTGGCTATTACACTAAGGGCCTCATCCTCAAACTCTAGTATTACATTGTCCATCTCAAATAGCTTTTGGTATTGTTTTACTAAGGCGTTTTTGGGCTCCTTGAGAATCTTTACCAAGGCCTCTTCGTTTAGGGAGTTTAGGGTTGCAATAACAGGTAATCTGCCAACAAACTCTGGTATAAGACCGTACTTTAATAGGTCTTCGGGTAAAATGTTTTTAAGTATTTCACCTATATCTTCTTGATTGTTACTTTGTACATCAGCGCCAAAGCCAATTGATTTTTTGCCTATTCTCTTTTGGATGATCTGGTCAATACCATCAAAGGCTCCACCGCATATAAAGAGTATATTTGTTGTGTCTATCTGGATAAACTCCTGATGGGGATG
>DGFG01000068.1:0-9230 GCA_002391555.1 Firmicutes bacterium UBA3906 | reverse complement strand
TCTATCTGGATAAACTCCTGATGGGGATGTTTTCTACCACCCTGGGGTGGTACACTTGCTACTGTACCCTCTAAGATTTTAAGTAGGGCTTGCTGGACTCCCTCACCGGAAACATCTCTGGTTATTGACGGATTTTCTGATTTTCTAGCAATTTTATCTATTTCGTCTATATAAATAATCCCTTTTTCTGCCCGTTCAACATCATAGTCTGCTGCTTGTATTAGCTTTAATAGAATATTCTCTACATCCTCACCTACATAACCTGCTTCTGTAAGTGAAGTTGCATCTGCTACAGCAAAGGGTACATTTAAAATCTTGGCTAATGTCTGTGCTAATAAAGTCTTACCGCAACCAGTCGGTCCTAATATAACAATATTACTCTTTTGTAGTTCTATATCGTCGCTCTTGCTTTCACTATTTATTCGCTTATAGTGATTGTAAACAGCAACAGCCAAATTCTTTTTAGCCCTATCCTGGCCTACTACATATGAATCGAGTATTTGATTTATTTCCATCGGTTTTGGAATATCCTTTAAATCAAAATCCGCTGCATCATCAAATTCTTCTTCGATTATTTCTTGACACAACTCAATGCATTCATCACAAATATATACGCCAGGACCTGCAACTAGTCTTCGAACCTGATCCTGTGTCTTTCCACAGAAAGAACACTTAAGTTGTTTCTTTTCTTCATATCTTGCCATCTTTTCACCTCTTTACGGCTATTTAACGTGAAGCTATAACCTCGTCTATAATGCCATACGCTAAAGCATCCTCAGCAGACATAAAAAAGTCTCGGTCTGTATCTTTTTCTACTTTTTCAAGTGGTTGCTGGGTCCTTTCTGCAAGTATAGTGTTTAGTTTTCTTTTGATCTTTAGTATCTGCTCTGCGTGTATCATTATGTCTGTAGCCTGACCTCTAGCGCCACCAAGGGGCTGATGTATCATTATTTCACTATTTGGCAGGGCAAAACGTTTGCCCTTTTTACCAGCAGCTAATAGGAAGGCACCCATTGATGCAGCCATTCCTATACAGATAGTTGATACATCGCACTTTATATACTGCATTGTGTCATAAATCGCCATACCAGCAGTTACAGATCCGCCTGGGCTATTTATGTATAGCCTAATATCCTTGTCTGGGTCATCAGCTTCTAAATATAAAAGCTGGGCTACTACTAGGCTGGCAGTAACATCTGATATTTCGCTTCCAAGAAAGATTATTCTTTCCTGCAATAGCCGAGAATATATGTCATATGATCTCTCTCCACGGTTTGTTTGTTCTACTACCATTGGTACAAGATTCATAAAATATCGCCTCCTATTTATTATTTATCTTGAACATCTTCTTTAACAAGAGCTTCCTTGACAGTTACTTTAGCCTCATCTACTAATAGTTCTATGGTCTTTTCTGCAATTATACTGTTTTCTAAATGCTCAAGTCCACCTTGTAAACTCTTTTTGATGGTCTCTACTTCTTGATTGTATTGCTTTGCTAATAATTCGTATTGTTTTTCATAATCCTCTTCTGAGACCTCGATGTTTTCTGCTTTTCCAATAGCTTCAATAACTAGCTGGGTCTTAACTCTATTGTATGCATCATCTTTGTATTGTGCCCTAAAATCATCTATTGATGTATTAGCTATCTTTAGATAGCTTTCAATGTTAAGTCCATTATATCGCAATTGGTTATCTATGTCACGAAGCATATTATCTAACTCAAAGTCTACCATAACATCGGGGATATCTACCTTTGCATTATTAACAGCAAGGTCAATTAAGTTGTTTTTAAGCTCAGTATTTGACCTTTCTTCGGCATTCTTTTCTAGTTTTTGCTTAATATCTGCCCTGTATTCATCTAAGGTATCAAATTCACTGACATCCTTTGCAAACTCGTCATCTAGGTCTGGAAGTTCTTTTTCTTTTATTTCATGTAGCTTCACATGGAATGTGGCTTCCTTACCCTTTAATTCTTCGGCATGGTATTCCTCTGGGAAAGTAACCTTTAAGTCCTTTTCCTCACCTAGCTCCATACCTACCATTTGCTCCTCAAATCCAGGTATAAAATGGCCTAACCCTATTTCTAAGTTTTGCTTTTCTGCAGTGCCACCTTCAAACAATTCACCATCAATACTACCAGAATAGTCAAGTATTACCCGGTCACCTGTCTTTACTGGTCGGTCTTCGACTGAAACCCAACGAGCATTTTGTTCAAGGGTCTGTTTGATCCGTTCTTCAACTTCCTCATCTGTTACTATATATTCTACGCGGTCTACTTCAAAACCTTTATATTGGCCTAATTCCACCTCTGGTTTTACAGTAACCTCGGCTGTGAAAATAAAGTCTTGGCCGCTTCCAATCTGGACTATATCAAGCTCAGGCCTATCGACTGGTTCTATTCCTGTCTCCTTTACTGCCTGGTCATATGCAGGGGGGAAAACTTCATTTATAGCATCTTCATATAAAATAGATTCTCCAAAATACTGCTCCATCACTTTTCTTGGAACTTTACCCTTGCGAAAGCCAGGTATAGATATGCTCTTTCTATTCTTTAGATAAGATTTTTGCATACCTTCTTCGAAGCTGTCCTGCCCCACATGAATAGTCAATTTTACTTTATTATTGTCTAATTTTTCTAATGTTGTCTTTTCCAATTTTGTCCTCCTTAAATAGCTAGATAAGCTCCTCATCATGCTTTATAATTTATAAACTAAATAGTACAATTTGTAACTTAATAATACAAAAAACGGAAAGCAATTTTACTTCCAAACTGTATCTTAACACATGTGAAAAACTATTGCAATACTGCTTTTTTTAAGCTTTAACTTGCTTACTTGTCCCAATAATTATATAATTAATAAAATTTTATTAAATTTATAAATTGAAAAAGAAGGGAATGAAAGCCATAATGAAGGACTTACTCAAGGACAAGAACATTTTAATAATGGGTGTTGCCAACAAGTGGAGTATAGCTTGGGGCATAGCGCAAGCCTGTCACGCTGCTGGAGCAAAGCTTATTTTGACCTACCAGGGCGACAGGACCAAGGCTAGTGTAAGCCAGCTTGTTGGAGATATGTCGAATGTAACCCTACTCCCATGTGACGTTGCTATTGACCAAGACATAAGTAGCCTCTTTGATAGCATTAAGTCTAAGTTTGGTATCTTGCATGGTCTTGTGCATAGTATAGCTTATTCAAAAAGAGAAGAGCTTGAGGGTAACTATTATGATACATCTAGAGACGGCTACCTATTAGCTCAAAACATAAGCTCCTATTCGCTTACTGCCCTAGCCCGAAGTGCTAAAGACCTAATGGTAGAAGGCGGTAGTATAATCACCTTGACCTATCTAGGGGCAGAGAGGGCTGTTCCTAATTATAATGTTATGGGTGTTGCTAAGGCAGCATTAGAAGCATCAGTTAGGTATTTAGCTGCTGACCTTGGTAAGGATAATATAAGAGTTAATTCTATTTCTGCTGGACCTATAAAGACTGTATCGTCAAAAAGCGTTAAGGACTTTTCCTCTTTCCTAAAGACATATGAAGAAAAGGCACCTCTTAGAAGGATAAGTTCTGCAGAAGAAGTTGGAGATACCGCAGTTTTCCTGCTTAGCAACATGTCAAGAGGAATAACTGGAGAAAATATTCACGTAGACAGTGGTTATCATATTTTAGGCTAGGAATTATATATATTATTTTAAGTAAAGGAGGCTAGGCCTCCTTTTTAAATTCTAGATGATCAATAAAGTAGTCTTGAAAATCTGCTCGCGCAGACAGCTCAATATAATGAATTAATTCTATTAAATTTTCAGTTCCATCTAGGTATTTTTCCGACATAAGGGTCAATTTTGCCCCCGATAGAGCTGCATTGCCAATGGGCTTTATTTTATCCCTTAGTTCATGGGCTAATAGGCCAATAGCGATAGCACTTTCAATATCAATAAAATTACCAAACCCACCGGCTAGATAGACTCTGGAAATGTCGTCATAAGCTAGCTGCATATCCTTTAATAGAAGCTCAATACCAGCTCTTATAGCCGCCTTGGCTAACTGCACCTGCCTTATATCCTTTTGACTTATATAAATATCACTATTTGCATTGTCTGCTCTCTTAGCTACTAGGAATGCATCTTTGTCCTTATATTTAACTAGTCTCTTTGCTAGGTCCTTGCTAGCTAGTGACCTAGCCTCATCTTGCCCTATAAGCCTTCCGTTTGGCTCAATTATACCTAAATAAAGCATGGACCTAATAAGGTCTACTATGCCTGACCCGCAAATACCTTTTGCAGGCAAATTGTCTATAGTACTATATTTTATATCCTCCCCTACAAGCTTTACAGAGTCTATTGCTCCACTTATACTACCTATCCCAAATTCGATATTTCCACCTTCAAAGGCTGGGCCAGCGGATGCCGAACAAGCTACAATTTTATCTCTATTGCCTAGGACTATTTCACCATTAGTTCCTATATCAATAAGTAGACTAAGGTCTGAACTTGTTGCCATCCCGCTTGCTATAATGCAACCCATAGTATCTGCCCCTATATAGCCACTTACCAAGGGCAGGGATGTTACAAGGCTCTTTTTATTAACCATAATACCAAGATCAGCTGCTTCAATTGGATTAAGCCTGCTGAAAACAGGATTGAAGGGAGAAGTGGCTATAGTATCTACTGGAACTCCTACAAGCATATGCATCATACTAGTGTTACCCACAATAGCTATATGATATATACAATCGGGGCTTATCTGACATTTGTCTTTAAAATAATTGACCATAGAGTTTATTTCATCTATTAACAATAGGGACAGCTTTTTAAGCCCCTTTGGATTCTTCCTTGTATAGTCAATTCTAGTGATTACGTCGTCTCCATATGGTTTTTGGGGATTTATTGATGAGTATACTGCCAGCTCTTTTCCTGTGTTTAAGTCAATTAACACACCCGCTATAGTGGTTGTTCCTATGTCAATAGCAAGACCATATAGGTCTTTGCTGGTATCCTTAGCCTCTACCCCTATAATTTCATTCTTTGTGTATACAAGGGTAACCCTGTAATCATTATCTTTTAATATATAAGAAAGATCTCTAATTAAGCCAATATCAGATATAGTAATATTGCCCTTATTAAACAAGCCTTCTATCCTATCTATATCTGAACGCTGATCATCTAGACTAGGTTTTTCAAGCCTACAATACTTCTTTTTTACTAGGGGGGCTATTTGGCTACTAATGCTACTATTTGTTAGTACTTTTGCCTTACCAGTGTGAATATCCTGAATTTGAACTAGCATATCCTCTTGGATTATAGTTTTACATGCCAGTCTATAGCCTAAGGCCCATTCTCGCTCAGTAATTAGGTCATTTTTTTGGTATGGCATAGCTAAAGTAAAGTCACCTTTTTTAATCTTAACCTTACATTTGCCACATATACCATTACCACCACATGAGGCGAGGGGACTTTGCCCATCTTTTCTAAGGTAATCAAGTAGTGTTTCACCCGAAATAGACTTATCTTTACTAATTTTTATGTCCTTCAAAACCTGTCAAACCCCCTTATAATTTAAATTTACTATAGACTAAGCCTATATTTGCTCAAATACCTCTAAGGTTTGGTAAATCATTTTCTCAACTGAAAAATCCCTTAAGGCTATTAGCCTTGCATTGTTCCCTAGCCTGATTGCCTTATCCCTATTTTCAATAAGGTCCTTTATTGATAAAGCCAGCTCACTAGAACTTGCAGGCTCAACTAGTAGACCATTTTGATCGTGTACAATTAACTCAGGTATGCCACCTGTCCTAGCTGCAACTATTGCTAGCCCCTGCTGCATTGCTTCTAAAACCGCAATCCCCATTCCTTCTGAAAGGGATGGACTAACAAATATATCAAAAGCCTTATAATACTCAGCTATTGAATCAACATGCCCTGCTAGAAAAACTTTGTCTGTTAGTCCTTTATCCTTTAGTATTTTCTCTATCCTGGTCCTGTCTGGTCCCTCTCCCACAATTAATAGCTTTAGTCTAGCATGTCCAATTTGGTCAAAGGCATCAAGTAATATATCAATCCCCTTAGAGGGGATCAGTCTTGCTACACAGCCTAGTAGAGTATCATCATCTCTTATGGACCAATTATCCCTAATATTAATGCTAGTTTTTGGCTCTATGGCCGGTAAAGCATTATATATTACCTTTATATTTCTTCCTTCACCTATTAGCTCCTGCATTGATTGCTTTAAGGCCTTTGACACCGCTATATAGGAGCTAGTCCACCTAGCCATAAGTTTTTCAAATAAACTAATTAGGTTACAAGTCGGCTTGCTTTTATTATATTGGGTAAAGCTATGTATAGTATATACAGTTCTACTTCTAGTATAGGCAGCTGCTAGCCTCCCTATTGCCCCTGCCTTAAAACCATGGCAATGGATTATTTTAGGTTTATGCTTGCCAATCAGTCTAACTAGCTTGATAATACTAGCTAGATAGCAAAGGTATTTCTTATTACCACTGTTGATATTATATACTATAGCTCCTGAATTAGACAGTTCTTCTTGGGCTACTAGGTCAAGACTAGACACAGCTATCACCTTGTTACCCTGCTCTAAGAGACCCTTTATCAGCAGAATATAGTGGTTTTTCATACCTCCAGTTGCCCTACAGATAATCTCCATAACCACCATAGCTAGCTAATTGTCTCCATAGTATCTTTTTTTCTGCTTTCCAAGTGCTTACATACTAGTAATATGAATGGCAAGACTATAAATATCATGGCTGTAGCTGCAGCTACTACGCCAGAGTCATTTACCAAAAGGGCAGATATGGCCCCTATTATACCTGAAGCTAGCCCCTTTATCATATCTGGATGGGCTTTCTTAATCTTTCTAGCTACTCCTACTGGCCTAAAAACTAGAACAGCCATAGTCAATAAGGATAAAATAAGGACTCTTGCCCAAATTGTATATTTTAATAGCTTTATATTCATGGATATTTTTCTTTTAACTATATTGAAAAACTCATATATGCCCTTTTGCTTTAGCAAATTCACTGTTTGACCCATATGGGACTGATTATCTATAGCCCTTAGGCTATCTATTAAAAAGATTGATACTACAATAAGGGCAGTGAAAAGCCCTATATATATAAGATGCTTTACTGTAATTTTATTTTTTCTAGTCAAGATAAATAAGCTAGCAAAAGAGATTCCAGCAGCTATTGTACCCCCTACATTAGCACCTAAACCAGGATAAGCCAATATTATCAGGACTAAAGAGGGTAAGATAAATATTAAGGCCTTCACTCTTGTTCTGTGCTTTACAGAGCTAGTCTTTTCTAGAAGACCACCACAGGCAATAGTTGTAGCCCCAACCAGTATCCCCATATATTCATTCCCAATTCCATAAAAGCGTGCCCCACTTATTGCATCATAGCCTAAGGGTGAACCCTTAATCAGACTTGCCCCTAGTATTTGGTCTAGCAATAATAGGCTGACTGTTGCTAGGCTTATTATGATTATTTTATATATCATATCTAGCTTTATATTATATAGCCCTAATCCTATCAGACCTGCTAGAGTCCAAGAGATAATAAAAGTAATAATTAAACTGGGATGGTGGAAAAGGGGTAGTATCAGGTATGACAATGGCAAGCTCAACAGGAAAAATATACCCATGTAAGCAAGGTCGAAGTAACGGCCTTTATAAATAATAATGTATAGGGCAGATAATAAAAGAAGTATTTGTGCAAAAACATAGCTTCTTAATAAAAACCCTCTCTGATTAAATATCTCCACTAGCTCTTTGTTAAAGGCAGAAAGGTCGGCCAAACCCTTTTCACTAGCATAGGATACTATCTTGTTTCCATTTTCACCATACTGCTTTTCAAGGTTAAAATAACTTAGAATAGTGGCTCCGATGTCATGGCCCGATACAAGACCTTGGCGCTTGGTTGAAGCGGATGATAAAAATCCTCTTTCATAGCCCTTACCCGCAATTATTATAGGGGTTAACCTATTGTTTATAGCTAGTTCCTTAGCAGAATTTAAAGGGCTAACTACCATAACAAGGTCCTTTTCAAGATCTAGCTGCTTGACTACTTTACCTATAAAGCTATCTGCCTCCTTTATTGCTAATTCTTTGTAAAAACTGTTCATCTCATCTGTTGCTGTATACCTAAAATCCTCTGCCCTGCTTGTATCTCCTAATTGTACTGCGACAATGTCTGCTACTGTAAGTGCCTTATTGACATAATTATATAAGATATTATAATCAGTCCTTAAAGCAAAAGGGCGATAATTATCAGCATATAAATAGGACTTATCTACCATACCTACAGGCACTATCCCCTGATTGTTCATCAGAAAGGATGTAATATAGCGTTTATGTTCATCTGCCGTATCACAATTGCCAATAACAGCAGGGGTCAAACCTGCATTCATAAGTGTTGAACCAAGAGCTCCTATGGTTACTGAGTAGGGTTTGTTAAAATTGTTCCTGATGGTCTGGGCAATACCGAGGTTTACACAGGCTTGTTCACTACATTGGTCTCCAGTAATCCTTTTGTATATATCTGCCGCTTTTTCACCCTGATAATGTTCTTGTGCATTAAGGCCTAAATTTGAATTGTCTGACCCTATAACAGCCTGACCCGCACCCATGCTTAAATAAGTATCTCGTTGAGACCTTGTACCCCCTGTATTTATAGTCATTAGACCTATTCCACCTATAGAAGCCAAATAGTCAATATTCTCGGTGGGGGTATTTATAATGTCATAAAGACTTATTCTATCAATAAAAAAAACAATCAACTTTCCTCTTTTATCTGTATTATCTGCTTTTACAGTAAGAGGCCTACAACAAAAGAGCAAAACTACAAAAAGTAAAATAAACCTATGTGCCTTCACCAATATTTCTCCTCAGTATCCATAATAATACTATAGTTTCCCCCTTTAATGCTTATAATTCTTAAATTAATTATTATTATGATTTTACACAATACTTTTTAGACAAATAAAAGAGCACCCTTATATAAGGGTGCCTTGTTTAGACTAATTAATTTTATGCTATTAACTGCTTAGCTAGATCTGCTGCAGATGCTGCATCAGGTGCGTAACCATCAGCTCCTATTTCAGCTGCAAACTCATGGGTAACGGGAGCTCCACCTACAAGAATCTTTACTTGATCTCTAAGACCTGCTAATTTGATAGCATCGATAATCTCCTTCATGACAGGCATTGTTGTAGT